>NZ_CP024621.1:2573384-2895057 GCF_009846525.1 Halomonas meridiana
GACAGGCGGCCTTCACCACGGGCCACGGCGCGCTCGATCAGTTCGGCGCTGCTGAGATTGACGTGGGCTTGGGGAGCGGCTTGAGTCGTGGTCATGTCGATTCCTGGGTCTCTATGTTTACCGGGCGTCGCCGACGCCTTGAGAAATCATCCTAGCCGCTGGCATGGCGGTCACAGCTGGCTAGGTGCGCTGAAGTCCGGCGCATTATGGCAAAAAGAAAACCCCCGGGAAACGGGGGCTTTGACCAAATATCTTGTAGTTAAACTACTACAATGACACTACATTTTGTGTTGCAGCGCAGTATGTTTTCAAACACTCGTTTGCCATTCGGCCGCTAGGCGGGGCGACATGGGGGATGCAGCCCAGGGGCCAAACAGCCTGCGTGCTAAGGGCCGACTACACAATTAGTGAATCACCGGCGGCGGCGCGCCCGGGTCTTCCAATAAAATTTCAATATCGGCGGCGGTGTAGTGATATTTCGTGTGACAAAAGTGGCATTGCGTATCAATAGCCCCTTGTTCGCGCAGAATATCGCGGAGTTCCTCTTTGCCCAGCGTGTAAAGGGCGTGGCTCATACGCTCCCGAGAGCAGGTGCAGCCAAAACGCAGTGCTTTCGGTTCGAAGACCCGCACGGTCTCTTCATGGTAGAGACGATAGAGCACCTCTCGCTGCTCCAACCCCAACAGTTCCTCGGGCTTGATGGTATCCGCCAGATGTACGCTGCGCTCCCAGGCATCGACATCCTGGTTCTGCGAGGCATCCGGCAATCGCTGAAGCAGCAAACCGCCAGCTCGCTCGCCATCGGCCGCCAGCCATAACCGAGTCGGCAACTGCTCGGATTGGCCGAAATAGGCTTCCAAACACCCGCCCAGAGTATCGTGGTCCAGCGCGACGATCCCTTGGTAGCGGTGCCCTTCGCGCGGGTCGAGGGTAATCACGATTTGGCCCTCGCCTACCAGCTCGCGGAAGCTGGCGTGCTTGCTGGGCAACGCGGCGTCTTCGGCAATACGGGCAATGGCTCGCAGCTCGCCACCAGGGTTGGATTCGGCCATGAGCAGGGCGAGCGCCCCTTGGCCGCGGACCTCGATGCTCAGCGTGCCATCGAGCTTTACGGTATCGGTCAGTAGCGCCACCGCCGCCAGCAGCTCACCTAGCAGCTGGTTGACCGCAGGTGGGTAGGCGTGACGGTCGAGCACCTCATGGTAAGCGGTGCCGAGCGTGACGATTTCGCCCCGCACGTTGGTTTGGTCGAACAGAAAACGTTGGATTTGATCGGACATAACGAGACCATAAGAAGAAGGAGTCATGGGAGAGCGTAGGGGTAAGCGACGGCTTACTCCCCTTGCTGACGCTGAAAACGCTGGATATCGCGCCGCTGCTTTTTATCGGGACGCTTGAGAGGATGCTGCATGGCTTCATTGGTCAAACGGCGCGCCTCGGCTTCTTTGGCACGGCGTTTCGCACTCTCTTCGGTTTCTGTATAGAGCTTACGCGCTTCTGGGGCGCCACGACGCTGATCCGAAAGCGCCGTGACCTCCACCTCGAAAATATCCCAGCCTTGAGGTACGCGAATCAAGGCACCCAGCTCGACGTTCTTGCTGGTTTTGACACGGGCACCGTCGTAGTGGACCTTTCCGCCCTCAATGGCTTTTTTGGCTAGGGCACGGGTTTTGAAAAACCGCGCTGCCCATAGCCACTTATCCAAGCGAACGCTGTCACTCATACGCTCTCCTCAGCTAGGTGAGTGCTGCCCCGGCAGGTCAGCGGGCAGCAGTTGGGCAAATCGGTCAAGGGCAATGAATTCCTGTAGCTCTTTTTCAGGGCGCTGGCTATCGGGCTGCTTGATACCCAGCAGATGTCGGATGCCAAACTCGCGGGCGCTCTCCAACACGCGGGGGTTATCATCGATGAAGAGCGTGCGGGCAGGGTCGAACGGCTCGCGTTCTTGAAGTGCAAACCAGAAGGCTTGCTCCTCTTTGGCCGCGCCCACATCTTCTGATGAGATGATGGCGTCTAGGTAGTTTTCCAACCCCGTGAGCGGGAGTTTTAATGCGAGGCTTGCGCGGTCGGCATTCGTAGCAAGCACCACTCTGGGGTGAGCTTGCTTGAGCCATGTGAGGAAATCCAAAGCATCGCTGCGTAGCCCAATCAAGTGCTGTACTTCGCGCTTGAGGGCAACGATATCCACGTTCAGCTCGCGGCTCCAGTAGGCGAGGCTGTACCAGTTCAGCGTGCCCTGCTCACCCATAATGCGTGCTTTAAGTGCATCCTGACTGGCTTGGTCGAGCTGATGCAGCTCTACGTAGCGACGTGGCAGATGTTCGAGCCAAAAGTGGCTGTCGAAGTGAAGGTCTAGCAGCGTGCCGTCCATGTCGAGCAGGACGGTATCGATCTCGCGCCAATCAATCATTGCCGCTCCAGTCTGAAAGAGTAAGCGTGCTATTGTAGCGTAACCCGTTTTTTGCAGCCACGGAGGCAGAATGTCACGCGACGATACAGCTAACGACCATACGCCGAGCGGCTATCCACGCAAGCCGCAAATACTGGGGCGACAGCGCGTTGCCCAAAGCCGCCTGTTCCAAATCGAGTCGTTGGATTTACGTTTCTCCAACGGCGAGGAGCGACAGTTCGAGCGACTCACGGGCGCTGACCGCGGCGCGGTGATGATTATTGCCATGCCCGACCCGGACCATGTACTGCTCATTCGGGAGTATGCCGCGGGGTTCGAAGATTATGTGCTGACGCTTCCCAAAGGTTTGGTCGACCCGGGCGAAGACATCATCACCGCCGCCAATCGCGAGCTGATGGAGGAGTGCGGCTTCGGTGCGCACCGCATTGAGCCGTTGGTGGAGCTGTCACTAGCACCCAACTATATGCGCCACCGCATGCAGGTGTTAATGGCAACGGACCTCTACCCCAAGCGCTTACCGGGCGACGAGCCAGAGCCGCTGATTGTAGAGACCCATGCCATCGAAGAGCTGCCTGCCCTACTCATGCGCGAGGACTTCCACGAAGCGCGCGCCATCGCGGCGCTCTATATTGCGCGGGATAAGTTGCGCGAAGAGCGGCGCAGTAGCGACATGGATTTGCTGTAACTGTTTGGCTTCACAGTCAGAACGCGCTAGGCGTTCTGGCTGCGGTGCATTACAGATGATGCTTGAGCGAGATCCAGCGACGCTGGCGGTGGCTATCTAGGCCAGCTTCCAGCAGGGCCATGCTACGCAGGGCGTCATCGATATCCACGGGCAGCGGCGCTTTATCACGAATCGCCGCACTCACGCCTTGGTAATACGCTAGGTAATCACCCGGTAGCGTGGGGTGCTCGTGACGGACGAGCGGTGCGTCTTCGCCGTCTTCCTCGCGCAGGGTAAGCGTTCCAGGGCTATCCTCTCCCCAGGATGGGGACGGCACCTCTCCGGCTTTCAAGCGATCTTCCTGCGGATCTAGGCCATATTTGATATAGCTACCTTTCGTGCCGTGGAGACGGTAACGCGGCGTCGGCTCGGCAACCAGCGTGCCCGCACTCAAACTGACGCGTCGACCGTCGTACTCTAGCAGGGCGAGAAAGTCATCATCGGCTTTGGCGCCATCACGCCGTACGCCCAGCTCTAGGAATATGGCATGGGGCAGACCGAACAGTTCGCACGCTTGATCCAGCAGGTGAGGCCCCAAGTCGTACCAGATCCCGCCCCCTGGCGTGGCCTTTTCTCGCCAGCGATCCCGTACTTCTGGGCGGAAACGGTCAAAGCGCGATTCGAATCCTGTTATCCGCCCCAGCGTCCCTGCTTCCAAGAGCGCTTTCAGTGTCAGGAAATCGCTATCCCAACGGCGGTTATGAAAGACCGATATCAGCCGCTCTTTATCAACCGCCAGAGCTTTAAGCTGCTTGGCCTCGGAGAGCGTAACGGTAAACGGCTTATCGACCACCACGTGTTTCCCTGCCGTGAGGGCCGCTTTGGCCAACGGGAAGTGCGTGTCGTTCGGCGTGGGAATGACGATGAGATCGATATCCGGTCGCTTACATAGCGCCAGCGCTTGGCTTTCTACCTCGACATTGGGCAGATCCGCTTTCACCTTGGCCGCATCGCTCGACGAGACGGCCACTAAATCCAGCCCTTCGGTCGCTTGAATCAAAGGGGCGTGAAACGTCTTGCTCGCAAACCCATAGCCAACGAGGCCAACGTTGATGATCGCCTTCATTACAATCCTTAGTCGATGTGACGGTTCAGGTTGGCAAAAAAACAGCCCGCACGAGACGGGCTGTGATGTCGCTTAATCCAGCTTGGAGAGGTCGCGTACCGCGCCTTTGTCAGCGGAGGTAGCGAGTAGCGCATAGGCCTTGAGCGCTGGAGTGACCTTACGCGGACGCTGCTCGACCGGTTTCCAGGCGTCTTTGCCTTTGGCGTCCATCGCTTCACGGCGTTTGGCCAGCTCGGCGTCGCTTAGCTGCACGTTGATCGAGCGGTTGGGAATGTCGATCAGGATGGTATCCCCTTGCTCGACCAAACCAATGGCGCCCCCTGCTGCTGCTTCCGGAGAGACATGACCGATCGACAGGCCCGAGGTACCGCCAGAGAAACGGCCATCGGTGAGCAGTGCACAAGCCTTGCCCAGCCCTTTCGATTTCAGATACGAGGTCGGATACAGCATCTCCTGCATACCGGGGCCACCTTTGGGGCCTTCGTAGCGGATGACGACCACATCGCCCTCTTTCACTTTGCCTTCCAACACGTTGGCCACCGCTTGGTCTTGAGACTCCACCACGTGGGCTTTGCCTTCAAACACCAGAATGGAGTCATCGACGCCGGCGGTTTTCACCACGCAGCCATCCAGCGCGATGTTGCCGTACAGCACGGCCAAACCGCCCTCGCGGGAGAACGCATGTTCCAAATCACGGATACAGCCGGTGGCGCGGTCGCCATCCAGGCTTGGCCAGCGGGCGCTTTGGGAGAAAGCGGTTTGTGTCGGAACACCGCCCGGGCCTGCTTTGAAGAACTCCACCACATCAGGGCTTGGCGAGCGCATGATGTCCCACTCGTCCAACGCTGCTTTTAGGCTGTCGCCGTAGACGGTCGGCACCGAGGTATCGAGCACGCCTGCCCGGTCCAGCTCACCGAGAATGGCCATGATCCCACCGGCACGGTGGACGTCCTCGATGTGGTACTTCTGGGTATTGGGGGCCACCTTGCACAGCTGCGGCACTTCCCGAGAGAGACGGTCGATATCCGCCATGGTGAAGTCAACTTCCGCTTCTTGGGCGGCGGCCAGCAGGTGAAGAATGGTGTTGGTCGAGCCGCCCATGGCGATATCCAGCGTCATGGCGTTCTTGAAGGCGGCTTTGCTACCAATCGCGCGGGGGAGCAGGTGCGCCTCTTCGCCCTCGTAATAGCGTTTGGCCAGCTCGACGATGCGATGACCGGCGGTCTCGAACAGACGGCGACGATCGGCGTGGGTCGCCAGGACGGTGCCGTTACCCGGCAAGGCCAACCCCAATGCTTCGGTGAGACAGTTCATGGAGTTGGCGGTGAACATACCCGAGCAGCTTCCGCAGGTAGGGCACGCACTGCGCTCGACTTCGGCCAGGGTTTCGTCATCGACACTGTCGTCGGCCGCCATGACCATGGCATCGACGAGGTCGAGGCCGTGATCCAGGAGTTTGGTTTTACCGGCTTCCATCGGGCCGCCGGAGACGAAAATGACCGGAATATTGAGGCGCATCGCGGCCATCAGCATGCCAGGGGTGATCTTGTCGCAGTTGGAGATACACACCAGCGCATCGGCACAGTGGGCGTTGCACATGTACTCGACGCTATCGGCAATGATGTCGCGACTCGGCAGCGAATAGAGCATACCGTCGTGGCCCATGGCGATCCCATCGTCCACGGCGATGGTGTTGAACTCCTTGGCAACGCCACCCGCTTTTTCGATTTCACGCGCCACCAGTTGGCCCATGTCTTTTAGGTGGACATGGCCCGGGACGAACTGGGTAAACGAGTTGGCGACCGCAATGATCGGTTTATGAAAGTCGTCATCTTTCATACCGGTGGCACGCCAAAGGGCACGAGCGCCAGCCATATTGCGGCCAGCGGTGGTGGTACGGGAGCGGTACTCGGGCATGGTGTCCTCTACATCTTTATCGTGGCCTGCCGCATACGTGGCGGCAGGCAATTGAATCCAGCGGCCTTAGATTGTGGCATGAGCGCACCGCAGAGACTAGATGTAGAGGGCAACCAAACGCGTGTGATGCCTATGGACGGTTAAAAGGTCTCCCATTCCTCTTCGGCGGGGGCGGTTTCAGGCCGGTTGAGCGCCGGACGGGATGGCGCTTCTGCCTGCGCCTCGTCTTGGCGCTGCGACGGCAGGCTGGAAGTAGAGGCATCACGCCGAGACAGTCGCATCCGCGCGGCTTCGCTGCTCTCCTCCTCTGCGCCTTCTAAACGGAAGGCGGCAATCACGTTCGCTAGGTCGAGCGCTTCGTTGGTCAACCGCTGGGCAGCGCCGGAGATCGATTGTACTTTGCTCGCGTTCTGCTGGGTGACATGATCCATCTCAGAGACCGCCGTATTGATCTGGGCGATACCGCTGCTCTGCTCGTCCGAGGCGGTGCTGATCTCTTCCATGATATCGCTGACACGCATCACTTGGTTGACGACCTGGTCGATGGCCCGTTCGGCCTCTTTGACGGCATCCGCGCCACCGGCAATCTCTTGAGAGGAGGTATCGATCAACCGACGAATCTCACCCGCCGCCTCGGCACTGCGCCCGGCCAAGTTGCGCACCTCGTTGGCGACCACGGCAAAGCCGCGCCCCTGCTCCCCTGCCCTGGCGGCTTCGACCGACGCGTTCAAGGCCAGAATATTGGTCTGGAAGGCGATGCCATCAATGACGGTGATGATGTCGTTCATTTTGTCGGCACTGGCCGCGATGCGCTCCATTCGCTCCACCAGCGCCTGCATGCGCTCCCCCGTTTCACGGCTGGTGGTGGCATTTTGCATGGCCAGTTGATTGGCCTGGCGTGCGTTCTCGGTGTTCTGCTGCACCGTGGCCGTCATTTGATCCATGCTGGACGCCGTTTGTTGCAGCGAAGAGGCCTGCTGCTCGGTGCGCGACGCCAACTCCTCGTTTTGCTGCTGGATATGCTCCGAGGCAGGCGTGACGATCTCCACTTTGTTACCGACTTCGGTAATCAAGCCAGAGAGACTGGCGCGCATGGTTTCCAGGGAAGCCAGGAGCTCCCCCAACTCATCGTCGCGTTTGAGAGTGACACGGTTGGCCAAGTTGCCCGCCGCAATTTGAAACGTCACACGGCGCGCCTCGTTGAGAGAGCGGATCAGTGAACGCAGCACGGCCACGCTGAGCCCCACCATCATCAAAATACCGAACAGGAGAACGCCCAACTGGCCCCACAGTAACCACTGCTGCTGACGCTCGGCATTGGTCATGAGCGTTTGCGCTGCGCTACGCTCGTTATCGACCAGTAGATTGATGGTGGCGCTGATGCTATCGGAGGTCGGCTTCACGACATCATTGAACGCCTCGAACGCGGCGAACCCATTGCCATCGCGTATCGCGGTGAACGCCGTATCAGCGCCGCTCAAGAACGTCGCCAAATGCGCTGTTAGCCCCTGCTGAACGCCGCTGGCTTCCGTGCGCTGGGCAGTGAACGCTTGCCATGTTTGGTTGATGTCCCCCTGGAGTGCGCTCAACTGCTCTTCGAGCAGATCCAGGTCGGCCCGGCGCGGATTGCGCACGGCGGGTTCTAGCGCCTGCAAAAGCTGCCCGGTGCCCTGCTCGATTTGTTGGAGGTCGGCGACGCCTTCAAGGCCCGTTTGATTCAGCGTGCGTAACCGGTCAGCGGAGCTGGTGATCCCGTAGACGCCTGCCGCCCCCGCGACGGCCAGCAGCGCAATGGCGACAATGACCATTCCCATCAGCTTGGCCTGCATACTGCTGAAACTAAAGCGCTGCACCCAACCACGCACGCCGGTGCGTCGTAATGCACCATAATGGAGCTTGAACCGTCGGCTCCGCCCCTGTTGCATGGCGCTATACGCCTTGGCGGCACGAGCGATGGCTTTTTGCCCGGCTTTACGACGAATTGCCGTGTAACCTGCCACTCGGTTGCCGTCGAGCAGCGGCGCTACCGTGGTATGCACCCAATACGTATCGCCATTCTTACAGCGGTTTTTGACGATCCCTTGCCACGTTCTACCTTTTTCGATGGTGGCCCACATATTGCTGAAGACCAACGCGGGCATGTCTGGATCACGAAAGATGCTGTGGGGTTCGCCCATCAGCGCCGTCTGTGAGTAACCACTGACATCGATGAATGTCTGGTTAACGTAAGTGATCTTTCCCTGCCGGTCAGAGCGTGAAATCAACACCTGATCGTCTGACAATTCGAATGCTGCCTGGCTGGATATGCTCATCAAGAACCCCACCTGTTATTTTTGAGAAAGGCCTGTTTTGCCTATGACCCAGCGACGTCCTTTTTACCAAGCCGTGACCTGACGTCGAGCCGCTTTCCGACCAACGCCTCACACCAAAAGATGCAGCAAAAAATATGCCACCCGGCGGGTGGCATATTCAAATGATCGATCATGCGATACATCAATGGTGATTAAACGCAGCGCTGCGCCTCACCTCATTCAAAACGCATCCCACTCCTCGTTCTCATTGTGAGCCGGCGTATGTGCGCGCTGGCGAGCGCTCGATTCTTGCGTCGGCGCGTCACTCGGCAGGGCTGCTACGTTCTGCTTGACGGCTTTCTGAGCCCGCGCCAGCTTTTCACGGGCCGTGCTGGTGCTCTCGGCCTGAGCGCCTTCGAGGCGGAAGGCATCGACGACGTTGGCAAGCTCGAAGGCTTCCAGCGCCAGGTTGTCTGCCGAGGCCGCGATCGACTGCACTTTGGTGGCGTTTTGCTGGGTCACCCCATCCATTTCGGCAATGGCGGCATTGATCTGGCCAATTCCGCTGCTCTGCTCGCTCGACGCAGTACTAATCGAGGCCATGAGGTCGCTCACGCGGCTCACCTGCTCCACCACGTTTTCAATCGCGCGCTCGGCTTGCTCGACAGCGCTTCGACCGCCGCTCACCTCTTGGGTGGTGCTATCGATCATTTTGCGAATTTCTTGGGCGGCGTCGGCACTGCGGCTTGCCAACGTGCGTACCTCGCTGGCGACCACGGCAAAGCCTCGCCCATGCTCGCCCGCCCGGGCTGCTTCGACCGACGCATTGAGCGCCAGAATGTTGGTTTGGAAAGCAATGCTGTCGATGACACCGATCATCTCGGTCATCTTCTCCGCGCTTTTGGCAATGCGCTGCATGCGCTCGACGAGCTGCTCCATCTGCTGGCGGGTATCCCGCGTGCTGGCGGCATTTTGCTGAGCCAATTCCGTGGCTTGGCGGGCATTGTCGTTGTTTTGCTGAACGGTCGACGTCATCTCCTCCATGCTCGACGCCGTTTGCTGCAACGAAGACGCCTGCTGCTCCGTCCGCGAGGCAAGCTCTTCGTTCTCGGCGGCAATTTGCTGAATCGCGGGGGTTACCACGGAAACACGGTTCTCCACGTCGCCGACGATGCTCGAAAGACTGAAGCGCATCGTATCCAGGGAGTAGAGCAGCTCTCCCAACTCGTCATTGCTCTGGCGGCGCTCTCGAGCCGCCAAATTACCCGCGGCGATTTGAAACGTCATGTAGCGCGCGCCCGCCAGACTGCGAAACACCGATTTCAAAATGAATACGCTGAGCGCCACTAGGACGCAGATACCAATGAGTAGGAGTACCGACTGAGCAAGAAACATCTGTTGGCGGCCTTGACGCGCATCGTCCATCAAATCGGCGGCGCCCGCTCGCTCCTCATCCACTAGCTGACTGTTGAGCTCGCGGATACTGGCCGTGGCGGGCAGCACCTCGCTATTGAGCGCCTCGAACGCTGCGAAGCCGTTGGCTTGGTCGATCGCATCGACGGCCCCCTTCACGCCAGCGCGCCAAGCAGCGAAGGCCTCATCGAACCCCTGAAGCACCGTTTGCGACGCGCTACTGGTTTGACGATACGTCTCCCATAGTGTTTGGGCACTTTGCGTGTTGGCCGCTAATTGCGTCGAGACGGCCTCCATATCCACACGACGCGGATTTCTGACCGCAGGTTCCAACTCCTCCACGGCCAACCCAATGTGGCGCTCGATGAGCTGCAGGTCGGCAACGGACTCTAGTCCGGCGCGATTGAGCGTTTCCAGGCGCTCGCCGGAAACGTTCAAACCGTACAGACCCAGCCCGCCCGACAGCCCTAACAGCACGACCGCCGCGATGACCATTCCCGTCAGCTTGGCTTTGAGGCTAGTAAATTGAAAGCGCGCCACAATGCCGCCCAAACCGCGACGCTTCAACGCCCCTTGGTGTAGCGCATAGCGGCGTGACTTGCCTTTTTCACGTATGTCGGCATAAACCTGTTCGGCCAGCGCGATACGCTTGGCCGACGCTTTACGGCGCAGCGAGGTATAGCCCACGATGCGGTCGCCATCTCGCAAGGGAGCAACCGTGGCGTTGACCCAATAGTAATCACCATTTTTGCGTCGATTCTTGACCGTCCCCTGCCAAGTACCGCCCGCTTGAATGGTTTTCCAAAAATCGGCGTACGCCGCTTCGGGCATATCGGGGTGGCGGATCAGATTGTGCGGTGCGCCCAGCAGCTCATCCCGCGAGTAGCCGCTGACCTCCACGAAGGCAGCGTTGGCATAGGTCACGTTACCTTTCAAATCAGAACGTGAAATGAGTACGGTCTCTTCATCGAGCACGTATTCACGTTGAGTAACGGGCTGGTTATTGCGCATAGAAGCTCCCTGACGCTTTATTTTTAATAATTGATTTTGCACCATTATCACGAATTTCCGGGGAACTTAACCAGTAAACAGATGTAAAAAAGCGCCGCTCTCTTCAGAGCGGCGCTGGGGTGAACGAAAAGGCTTAGGGCGTCACACGCTATTTGAAGACCACGTTCGCCACGTCTTTATAGCGATTGGCGAAATGAACGGTCATGCCCTCTTTGAGGTAGTCGGGCAGCTCCTCGTAATCTCGACGGTTGGCCTCGGGGAGAATCACCTCGAAGATCTCGCTGCGCCGCGCAGCGATGACTTTCTCACGAATGCCTCCCACCGGTAGAACTTGCCCTGTCAGGGTCAGCTCACCGGTCATGGCCAGCGGACGATCGATGGCTTGGTGCTTCGCCAGCGATAGCAGCGCCGTCGTCATGGTCACCCCGGCGGAAGGGCCATCTTTGGGCGTAGCGCCTTCAGGCACGTGCAGGTGGACGAACGCGGAGTCGAAGAAGTCGGCATCCGCGCCATACTCGGCCAAATGGCCAAGGGTATAGCTATAGGCGATGTTGGCAGACTCCTTCATGACATCGCCCAGCTTGCCGGTCAGCTTGAAACCGCGATCCAGCGAGTGCACTTTTCCGGCTTCGATGGGGAGCGTGGCGCCACCCATGGAGGTCCAGGCCAGCCCGGTCACCACCCCTTCACCTTTGAGCACTTTCTCTTTACGGAAGAGCGGCGCACCGAGAAACTCTTCGAGGTTTTTCACCGAAATCTTGACGGTATCAACCTCCTCTTCGAGCAATTTCACTGCCGCTTTGCGTACGATACGGTGGAGCTGTTTTTCCAGTTGGCGAACACCGGCCTCGCGGGCATACCCATCGATGACCTGCTTTAACGCCGCGTCGCTGAGATTGATACGCTTCTTCGGCAGATTGTCGCGTTTGAGCAGCTTCGGCCAGAGGTGATGCTTGGCGATTTGCAGCTTCTCTTCAGCGATATAGCCTGAGAGACGAATCTGCTCCATGCGGTCCAAGAGCGGGCCGGGAATGCTATCCAGTGTGTTGGCGGTACATACGAAGAGCACCTTCGAGAGATCCATGCGCACGTCGAGGTAGTGATCCAGAAAATCGACGTTCTGCTCAGGATCGAGGACTTCGAGCAGTGCCGACGCAGGGTCGCCCTGGAAGGATTGCCCCAGCTTGTCGATCTCATCGAGCATGATGACCGGGTTCTCGACCTCCACCTCTTTGAAGGCCTGGACCAGCTTACCGGGCATTGCCCCCACGTAGGTGCGACGATGGCCTTTGATCTCGGCCTCGTCTCGCATGCCCCCCACGGAAAAGCGGTAGAACTCACGGCCCAGCGCCTCGGCGATGGAGCGCCCAATAGAGGTTTTACCCACCCCTGGCGGGCCTACCAACAGCACGATGGAACCACCTACATCGCCTTTGAAGGTACCTTCGGCCAGAAACTCGATGATGCGCTCTTTGACATCCTTCAAACCGTCGTGGTCGCGGTCGAGGACCTGCCGGGCATGGGCAAGATCCAACTTATCCTGGCTGGTGACGCCCCAGGGCAGCGAGGTCAGCCAGTCGAGGTAGTTACGCGTGGTGCCGTATTCCGGGGAGCCGGTTTCCAACACGCTGAGCTTATTCAACTCGTCATCGATGCGCGCCTGCACCCGCTCGGGCACCACCAGCGATTCCAGGCGGTTTCTAAACGTATCGACGTCGTTTTCACGATCATCTTTGGAGATACCCAGTTCGCGCTGAATGACCTTGAGCTGTTCGCGTAGGAAGAATTCCCGCTGACGCTCCTGCATCTGCGCGTTGACCTGCTCGCTGATTTCGCTTTGGAGTTGGGCGACATCGATCTCTTTGCGCAGCAGCGGCAGCACTTTGTGCATGCGCTCAGCGACAGGCAGCGTGGCCAGCACATCCTGCAGCTCCGGGCCTTTGGCCGACGTGATGGCCGCCGCGAAATCGGTCAGTGGGCCGGGCTGATGCGGACTGAAACGGTTTAGGTAGTGCTTCAGCTCTTCCCCATACAGCGGGTTGATCGGCAGCAGTTCTTTGATGCCGTTGATGATCGCCATGGCATAGGCACGGGTCTCTTCGTCTTCGGCATTGACCGGCTCTTTGGGGTAGGTCACTTCGACCAAATACGGCGGCTCTTTGGAGAGCCAGCGCTGAATTTTGAAGCGCTGAAGCCCCTGAGCGATGAACTGAATCTGCTGATCTTCGCTCTTGAGTTTATGAACCTTGACCGCTGTACCGATCTCGGGAAAGCCCTCATGGTCCAGCGATTCGACGCCCTGCTCGCCCACGAAGGCCACGCCAATCGTGTGGTGCGGCGTATTGCCAACGCGACGCATGGTCTCTTCCCAGCGTTCGCGGTTGATCACCAGCGGCTGCACCTGGGCAGGGAAAAAGGGGCGATTGTGGATCGGTAGGAGATAAATGCGCTCGGGCAGCATGTCGCTGGCGGGTACTAACGAGCTTACCCGTTCGCCGTCCGAACGGTAGTCATCGCTGTGCGCACTCTCTGCGTGAGCATCCTGTTCCTGGGAATCTGGAGACTCAGCATCGGTGAGCCAGTCGTGGTGTTCGTGATCGCGGTCGTAATCCTGGTCGCTCATGCGCCCTCCCATCAACAGTGACCCGCGGCTTTCGCCGCTTAGCATGCTTCAAGGAATGTGGGCACAGAGTGAAAACTTCAACCCTAAAGACGATTTACCTAGCCGCCCACTGACCTCTATCAGGAGCACTCACGGCTGCCATAGCGGCGGCATCGGCCGCCCGTTGACACGCCATACCCCACGAATCACATCGAACTGTAGCTCGCGAGTGCCCAACGGTAGGCCGAGCCAGAGTGCCGCCACGGTTGGGGCGTCGTGCCAAATGAAGTCCCCATCAATGCGCTCGATCCAGCGTGCGCGTTCGACCGGTTTGTCAAGCGCGGTAATGCTCAGCTCTTCGAGGCGCCGCGCATCGAAGAATAGCGCGCCCTCTGCGTCCACTTGCAGCCCCAACAGCGGGCTATCCAAAGCAATGGTGGTGACATCGAGCCGTGGTGAATCGCTCAAGACCTGGCGCAGATCAGGCTCCAAACGCGCCAACAGGCCCTCCGCCATGGGCAAGCTCGCGTCGCCCCAGGCAGCCTCTTGGCGCAAACGACGAATCGTTTGCCGAACGGCGTCGCCATTCAAACGCGACAGCTCTGCCTCGATACGACCGCTGAGAAGCGGGGTGTCGGGCGCTTCACTGGGCACGCGCACCTCGCCTACGATCAGCTCGCCTTTCAGGCGTAGCTCGCTCTCGTCCAGCTCCATATGGCTATGGAGATCCAGGGGAGCGACGTGAATGTCGTAAGCCGGATAATGCAGCGCCAGCTGCTCGATATGCAGGTGATCCCGCTGGGCAAAATGGTAGGCATCGTCGATGTAGGTGTAGCGACTTTCCAAAGTGGCGGGGCCAAGCGTGAGCTGCGACAGGCCGTCGGTCAGCGTGAGTTGATCCAGCAGCCCGCGTAAGCGCCAGTCACCAAACACTCCCTCCAGGCGAACCCGTGCGCCACGTACGTCCAGCTCGCGTCCATTTTGCTGAATGACGAAGGGGGCCAGTGCCAAGCGAAGTTCGGTATGACCGCTCAAGGTCTGATAGCGGCCCTGCCAGCGCGGCACGGAGGGCGCGGAGACCTCCCCCACCGCTTTTTGCAGCACGCTATCCAAACGCGGCAGCAGCGTGCCTTCGACATCGGTGCTCAATACCCCGTGTCGGGCTCGGTAGGAGAGTTCCAAACGCCAGGGACGGCCCAACAGTGGCGAGAGAATGAGCCGCCCCCGGGACGTGAGCCACCCTTGGCGGCTCTCCACTCGGCTGACTCGCCATTCGCCTCGGGCCTCTAAGTCCTCCAGCGCCTGACGAAGGCTGCGCTCGAAAAGTACGCTGGATAGCAGTTGCGCGACCATCCACACGACGGCTATCGTCGCGAGAATAGGCACGATCAAACGTTCCTTGCGCATGCTATCTCCTTGAACGGTCTCTCAACGAGACCCGACTCCATGCCACCGATCGCTCAATGTAGCCAAAACCATAGGTGCATGGTGCTCCAGGCGTAGATCCCTGCCATGACATCATCGATCATGATGCCAAATCCGCCCGCGACCCGGCGGTCGGCCCAGCGAATGGGCCAAGGTTTGAAAACATCGAAAATGCGGAACACCACGAATCCCCATAGCGCCGCTTCCCAGGAGAATGGCACGGCTGCCATGGTAATCCAATAGCCAACGAACTCATCCCACACGATCCCCGAGTGGTCATGCACGCCCAGGTCGTGGGAAGTCTTGTCACATAGCCAAACCCCGACGACAAACGCGGCCAACACGATTCCCAGGTACCAACCCAGGCTTAAGTCGGCCATCATCCAGTAAAAGGGAATGGCGGCCAGTGTGCCGAAGGTACCCGGAGCCCACGGCACCGTGCCGCTGCCCAGGCCAAACGCAAAAAAGTGAGTGGGGCGCCGCCAAACGCTCGCCGGTGCACGATTCATCGGGCACCCCCACGGAAGTGCTGCCAGCCCGTCGCCCCTTCGGCAGGCACCCCCGTCACGCCGAGCGCTTGCGTGCAATAGCCGATCACGCTTAGCGCAAGGCCACTCTCGGCAAGCTGCGCGGCAGCTTCTTCGACCCGGTCAGGCGGCAGCGTCACCAGAAGTTCGTAATCATCTCCACCGGAGAGGGCTGCAGTCAGCGCCTGCTCATGACCGAGCGTCTCGACCAGCCCATCGACCAGCGGCAGCGCGTCGGGGATGAGGTCGACTCCCACGCCGGATGCGGCTCGCAAATGAGCCAAATCCGCCAGCAGACCGTCGGAAACATCCATGGCCGCCGACGCCAACCCGCGAAGCACGATGCCCGCACCAAGCCTCGGCTGCGGCAAAAGATAGCGCTGAAGCAACGGGTGCCCGAGGTCTCGCTCACCCTGTTGCCACAGCGCTAGCCCGCCTGCACCGCCACCTAGGGCGCCGGTCACCGCGACGACATCGCCTGGCCGTGCACCTGACCGAGTCATCGCTAACCCCGTCGGCACCTCGCCCATGACCGTCACCCCGATACTCAGCTCGCCAGAAGTCACATCGCCGCCCACCAGCGCTGTGTCGTACTGCTGACAAAGCGCATGAAAGCCACTGGCATAGCGAGATAGCCACCGCTCAGCAGCGGCATCATCGTTGAATGCCCGCTGGTCGAGGGTCAGCGCCATGAGGCACCAGCGCGGAGCTGCGCCCATGGCCGCCAAATCGCTCAGCGCGACTGCCAACGCACGATGCCCCACTGCATGGGCAGGGGCATCGTGGGGGAAGTGAACGTTCACCACTGACGTATCCACGCTAACAGCCAGCTGCTGGCCAGACTGGGGAATCAATAACGTGGCGTCATCGCCGCATCCTAGGGCAACGCCATCTGTCGCTTGCGCCTCCTGCGGCGACATGAAGTAACGTCGAATCAGATCGAATTCGGCAAGCACAAAGGCCCCTTAAACGCTTGATCAGCCCTGCCGCTTACAGGCGGCGGGCGCTGACTTCGGCACTTCGTAAGCGGTTCGCCAGCTTATCGAGAATGCCATTCACGTATTTATGGCCGTCGGTGGCGCCAAATGATTTTGCCAGCTCAACGCCTTCGTTAATCACCACGCGGTAAGGCACTTCCATCCGCCGGGAAAGCTCGTACGCCCCCAGGCGAAGAATGGCCAGTTCTACCGCGTCCAAGTCTTCCAGACGACGATCCAGCAACGGGGCAATTTCACGGTCCAGCTCGGCTTTGAAGCGTACCGTGTTGTGCAGCAGCTCATGGAACAGCGCTTTGTCCGCGATCTCCATGACCTTCACCCAGTTCTCATGATCTTCGAGATCGTCGTCGGCCACCTGGCTGCGAAATTCCGCCTCGATGGTGGTAATGGACTTACCGGTCATCTGCCACTGGTAAAGCCCTTGTACCGCTAATTCCCTTGCGGCGTGACGCCCCTGCTGTGCGGCTGAGGGCTTGCGCTCACGACGCTCACTCATTGGGAATCTCCGACCGGCAGCGCGCGCAGCAGTGAGACCATTTCCATCGCCGCCATGGCAGCTTCGGTGCCTTTGTTGCCGGCTTTGGTGCCTGCACGCTCGATGGCCTGCTCAATGGACTCAACGGTCAGTACGCCGTTGGCAACTGGCGTATCGAACTCCAACTGGAGATGATTGATGGCCGTGTTACAGCCACCGGCCACGTACTCGAAGTGCGGCGTGCCGCCACGAATGACCGCACCAAGGGCGATCACTGCATCGGGCTTCATCACGTTGAGCACTCGCTTGACGGCCAGGGGCAATTCCCAGGCGCCAGGAACGTGAACGATATGGATATTTTCCATGTCCACACCGTGACGCGTCAGGCTGTCGACAGCGCCTTCTACCAAGCTATCCACGACGTGGTGATTAAAGCGGCCCACCACGATGACGTAGCGCCCATCGACGTCTACAAAAGTGCCTTCGATTTGCGAAAGGGATTGCATCAATTTATACCTGCTGAAAAGTTGGCTCGTCGGCCGTGTCATTCGGACCCAAACGCTCGACGACTTCCAGGTCGAACCCAGAGAGCGCGGAGAACTTCCACGGTGAGCTGAGTAACCGCATCTTACCCACGCCGAGATGGCGCAGAATCTGCGAACCCGTACCAATCGTTAAATAATTGCCAGAGCCATCGGAATCGCTGGTGCGCGGCTGACGCACGCGATCCAGATAGATATCTAGCTGGTCTTTCAAATCTTGATTCGGCCGTCCGTCGTCGATCAAAACGAACACGCCTGCAGACGCTTGGGCAATTTGATCAATGGCACGATGCGCGTCCCAACGGCACTGCTCGCCTTTCATCAACCCCATTACATCGCGCAGCGTATCGGCCAAATGCACGCGAACGGTGGTCGCCTGCTCGGGCGTTGGCTGCCCCTTCACGAGGGCCAGATGGTGAGCGCCCTGGATACGATCACGGAAGACGTGAAGCGCTAGTTCGCCATGCACGGTGGTGACTTGAGTCGTTTCGACATGATCCACCGTCTGCTCATTCACGATACGGTAGTGGATCAAATCGGCAATGGTGCCCATCTTGATACCGTGCGCCTTGGCAAAGGCCTCCAGCTCCGGGCGGCGGGCCATACTGCCATCATCGTTCATGATCTCGCAA
Source organism: Halomonas meridiana (assembly GCF_009846525.1). Classification (NCBI taxonomy): domain Bacteria; kingdom Pseudomonadati; phylum Pseudomonadota; class Gammaproteobacteria; order Oceanospirillales; family Halomonadaceae; genus Vreelandella; species Vreelandella aquamarina. The sequence goes on from NZ_CP024621.1 coordinate 2,591,418, forward strand.
ATGACGCCGCTGGGGTCCAAACCCGCCAGCGCTGCCAGATCGCAGGCGGCTTCGGTATGCCCTGCGCGGCGCAGTACGCCGCCTGGCTCGGCCATCAGCGGGAAAATGTGGCCCGGCTGAACGATGTCCGAAGGCTTGGCATTCGGAGCAACGGCGGCTTGCACCGTCCGAGCACGATCGGCAGCGGAAATACCGGTGGTGACCCCTTCGGTCGCCTCGATGGAGAGCGTGAACTTGGTACCAAAACCGGAGCCATTGTCCCGCACCATCAGCGGCAGGTTGAGCTGCTCGCAGCGCTCGCGGGTCATCGGCATACAAATTAGACCGCAGGCATACCGCGCCATGAAGTTGATATGCTCAGGCTTTACCATTTCGGCGGCCATGATGATATCACCTTCGTTCTCGCGATCCTCATCGTCCATGAGAATCACCATTTTGCCCTGGCGAATGTCATCTACCAGCTCAGCGATGGGGGATAAACCCTCTGAAGAGGAGTGCGCCATGGAATCTCCAAAAAATAGGCTCGCATCGTATGCGAATTCGGGCGTCAGGGTACCTTGCAATGACGGCTTGCGCTAGTCAGCCTGCGGGGTGGCAATGATCCACCAGTCGCTCCCAACGGTTCGCGATGCCGTCACCGCCAAACGTTTCTGATCGGCCATCTGGGTAATCCCCGGCAGAGCAAATAGCGGCCTGGCCTCGCCGCCCAACAGCGTGGGCGCGACAAAAAGCTGCAGCTCATCGATCAAATCCGCCTCTAGCAGTGCGCCCGCCAGCGTGGCACCCGTTTCCACCAACAGTTCGTTAACCTGCTCATTATCCGCTAGCCAGCGCAGCATGTCAGCCAGCGCAATACGTCCGTTTTCGGCAGGTACTACCTGAATCTCGGCCCCGGCTTCTGCCAGTTTACGCCGTTTCTCTTCGCTGTGTTGATCCGTCGTGATGATGAGCGTGCGCCCCGGCTCGCGTAGGCAGGCAGCCGCTAGTGGAAGACGAAGGCGCGAATCGAGGATCACCCGTAGCGGTTGGCGCTGGACGATGTCATCGGCGTTGTCCAGCGCTAACTGGTCGGCCCTGAGGGTGAGGCGGGAGTCATCCATGATCAGAGACTCCACGCCGCTCAGTATGGCGCTTGACCGGGCACGCAGACGCTGCACCTGCGTGCGCGCCTGGGGCCCGGTGATCCACTGCGACTCACCTGACCCCATCGCGGTACGACCATCCAGACTCATGGCCATTTTCAACCGCACGTAGGGACGGCCGCGCTCCATCCGGGAGATGAACCCTGGGTTGAGCGCCTTGGCGTCGGTCTCGAGCAGCCCCACCTGCACCTGGATGCCCGCCGCCTCTAAATGGGCGATGCCACCCCCACTAACCCGAGGGTTCGGGTCCCGCATCGCCACGACGACACGGGCAACACCGGCATCGGCCAGTGCCACGGCGCAGGGGCCGGTCCGTCCGGTATGAGAGCAGGGCTCGAGCGTGACATAGGCGGTAGCGCCTCGAGCCTCGCTGCCCGCTGCCTGCAGCGCATGGATTTCTGCGTGGGGTTCTCCGGCACGCACATGGTACCCCTCCCCCACGATATGGCCCTCTTCGCTGTCCGCGAAGGACACGATCACGCACCCCACTCTCGGATTGGGGTCGGTGGTATACACCCCCCGCTTGGCCAATTGAATCGCGCGGGCCATATAGCGATGGTCGGCGGTGGAGAACTCACCCATCATGATGCTCCGTTCGATGAACCCTGTCCGGCCGACTCATCGGAGGGCTCCTGGGAGAGCCGATCGATTTCAGCGCGGAATTCGTCGAGATCCTGAAACTTGCGGTATACCGAGGCAAAGCGAATGTAGGCAACTTGATCGAGACTACGAAGCGCTTTCATCACGGCCTCACCGATCTCGCGGGCGTTCACTTCACGGTCGCCGCGGGCGCGCAGCGTTTGCCGTATACGCTCGACCGAGGCCTCGATGGCTTCGGCGCTGACCGGACGCTTTTCCAGCGCGCGCAGCATGCCGTCGCGTAACTTCGCTTCATTGAAGCTTTCACGAGAGCCGTCGGATTTCACCACCCGCGGCATAATCAGCTCGGCGGTTTCGTAAGTCGTAAAGCGTTCATGACAGTTGGCGCACTGGCGACGACGGCGCACCTGGTCCCCCTCTGCCACCAGCCTGGAATCTGTCACTCTCGTATCGTTTGCACCACAAAAAGGGCAATGCATGGCAGTCAACCTATTATCAGTACGCACTAGAACCAGTGCGTGCAGCGTGTCAGCCTGGGCGAACGAGCAGCATCAAGGCGTCGGCCCTAGCGCGCTTCGCCATTTTATAAACTGTTTTATCGCCAACGGGTCGGCGGCAGCGTCAGCCACGACCTGATGGCATAGCGGTGTTATACGACGCGTATCTCATCGTATTGTAACGATTTGGCACACAAGCTGCAGCGTTTGTCGAAGTTGATTGATAGGACGCCCGCTATGACCGCTTTCGAACAGACCGTTCACCGCTACCTCACCCATCTATATGGCCCGCGCGCCGGGGAGGTTCAGCGGCGAATAGGACAGCACCTTGCGCATTTTCGCGCGATGTCGACGACCGCCCTAACGACGAGCGAGACGCCTCACGATGCACCAACATGGAGCGAACAAGATCAGTGGGTCATCTGTTACGGCGACTCCATTGTGGAGGAGGGAACGCCGCTGTTAGCGGTGCTGGATACCTTTCTGCAGCGCTACCTGGGGGATGCCATCAGCGGGGTCCACGTGCTGCCCTTTTTCCCCTGGAGCAGTGACGATGGTTTTTCGGTGATTCACTACCGCGAGGTCAATAGCGAGCTGGGCGAGTGGGCGCATATTCAAAACTTGGCCAGTCACTATGATTTGATGGCCGATTTAGTGCTCAATCATGTCTCGCGGGAGTCGCTCTGGTTCGTCGATTACCTGACCGGCAGCCTGCCCGGTCGCGACTACTTTATTGAAGTCGATCCGGATACCGATGTTTCCCAGGTCACCCGACCACGCAGTAGCCCACTCCTAGTGCCGATCTCTACGCGCCGGGGGACGCGCCACGTGTGGGCGACTTTCTCGGAAGACCAAATAGATCTCAACTTCGAAAACCCGGATGTGTTGCTCGAGTTCGTGGGTATTTTGCTGTTCTACCTACAGCAAGGAGTGCGCATTATTCGCTTGGACGCGGTGGCATTTTTGTGGAAGCGCCTGGGCACCTCCTGCCTTCACCTGCCCGAAACCCATACGGTGGTGCGCTTACTTCGCGCCATCGTGGATGAAATAGCCCCCGGTACGCTGCTGATCACCGAAACCAACGTGCCCCATGCCGAAAACATCAGCTACTTTGGCTTGGAGCGATTAGCGGAAGGCGCGCCCGATGAAGCCCACATGGTGTACCAGTTCGCCTTGCCCCCGCTGCTACTGCACACCTTGACTCGCGGCGAAGCGACGACGCTGCAAACGTGGCTGAACAGCCTGCCAGTACTACCGAAGCAGTGCACCTACCTAAATTTCACCGCCAGCCACGACGGTATCGGCGTACGACCGCTAGAAGGCCTGCTGCCCGACCATGAGCGCGACGCGCTGCTGGAGCTGATGCACCGCTTTGGTGGGTTTGTCAGTATGCGCAGCAACCCTGACGGTAGCGACACGCCCTACGAGATCAACATTACCTGGTTTGAAGCCATGCGCGGCACCCGCCGCGGGCCAGACCCGTGGCAAATTGCGCGCTTTCTATGTAGCCAAGCGATCATGCTCAGCCTGCAAGGAATACCCGCGCTCTATATCCATACGCTTACCGGCACGCTGAACGATGTCGAAGGCGTGGAACGCAGCGGCCGCTTACGCTCGATCAACCGTCGTCGCTGGCAGCTCGATGAGCTAGCTCTGCTATTAGAGAGCCCTTCCACCCCGACCCACGACGTGTTCCACGCCCTGCATCGGCTGCTAACACGGCGCCGTCAAGAGCCCTGCTTTCACCCCAACGCACCGCAGCGCGTGATAGAAACGCCCCCTGAACTGCTGGCGATCGAGCGCGGCCCGCTCGCTAGCGGCCGGCGCTTGCTCGCCTTGTACAACGTCACCGATGGCAAGGTTGACCTCGCCCACGCAGGCGATGCTCTGAACCAAGCGCTCACTCAGCACCACTGGCAGCCGCTAGACACGCTGACCGCTCACCACGAGGAAACACTGCCGCCCTATGCCGTCCGCTGGCTGGTGGCCGATGCGTAAGACCTGCGACAAAACGCCTCAGCCGTGCACGAACGTCGTTCTGACCTCGTCATCACCTGCGATACTGGTAGCCGATCACCTGACGGGGCATAGTGCCCCGTTTCGTTTTGCAAAAAGGATGATGCAATGTCATGCGTTTCGTTAAAGCGTTTCTGTCGTTTCAGCCTACTGGCCGCCGTAACCTGTGGCACCGTCACCAGCCACGCCGATGAGCTACCCGCCCCCGTGCAGGCGCTCGCCAACCAAGGATTGACGGTTCATGGCGAATTTGAAGCGCCGGGTGGAATGCGCGGCTTCGGGGCCAGCGTACAAGGCCAGGATATGGCGATTTATCTCACGCCTGATGGAGAACACGCGATTATTGGTACGCTGGTCGATAGTGAAGGCAGCGACCTGACTGAGGCTCAGCTCGATGAGCACGTACGTGCGCCACTGGAAGCCGATACCTGGGCACTGCTCGAAGAGAGCCACTGGATTCAAGATGGCGACCCAGACGCCCCACGCGTCATCTATACCTTCACCGACGCCAACTGCCCTTACTGCCGTCAGCTGTGGCAACAAACGCGCCCCTGGGTAGAGGCGGGTGAGGTCCAGTTTCGCCATATCATGGTCGGTATTCTCGCCCCCAATAGCCCTGCTTTAGCCGCTACGCTACTCGGTGCAGACGACCCTTCCGCCGCCTTGCACCGCCACAGTGAAGGCGATGAGTTCGCCCCCAGCGCGCAGCCACGGGATATCGAAGAGCAGGTCTACGCCAACAATCAACTTTTTGAAGAGCTGGGTCTCTATGCCACGCCCACCAGCGCTTTCCAGCGTGAGACGGAAGGCGGCACGGTGCGTATCGACCGTATCCAAGGCTTACCCAGCCAAGAGCGCCTTATCGAGATGATGGGTAGCGAAGCACCTTAATGCTCGATCAGTTCTTAGCGTTCAACGAAAGGGCGGCCTCATAGCCGCCCTTTCGTGTTATTTGCTACTCCTGAGGCATCAGCGCCTTGTTCGATTCGTGGCATGCCGACATCCCTGCACTAACTTTAGTTGCTGAATGACGATGCTCCACTGAGCCCGGCCGAGTGCTATCCGCAACGCTGATCAACTATCGGGAGAGTCGCTGAGCGATAAACCAACCCAATACCATCGCTGCCAGTAGCGCCAGCAGTGGCAGCGTTAGCCCACCGATAGAGGCAATCGCAGGCCCAGGGCAGTAACCTGAGAGGCCCCACCCCACTCCAAACAGCGCCGCGCCGCCTAACAGTTTGGCATCTAGCTCTTGCTTGGTCGGCAGTTGAAATTGGGTGCTAAAAAGTGGCGTACCGCGGGCAAAGACTAACCGATAGCCCACAAAGGTCGTGCCTACTGCGGCCCCCAGTACAAATATCAGCGTTGGGTCCCAGGCACCGGCAATATCCAAAAAGCCGAGTACCCGCGCAGGGTCGGTCATCCCAGAAATCGCGAGTCCCAGACCAAACAACAGGCCAGCGAGGTATCCCGCTGCGGTTTTTACGGCCGGTGTGCTCATACCCCACCTCCGATGACATGCCGTACCACATAGACCGTCGCGATGGCCGCGACCAGGAAGGTTCCAGTAGCCGCCATAGACCGGGGCGCTAACCGCGCCAAGCCACATACGCCATGGCCGCTGGTGCAGCCACTGCCAAGCCCCGTGCCTATCCCCACCAGCAGGCCTGCTAACAACATAAGCGGCACGCCGCCTGCAGGTTCACCAATCACCGCACCGGGCACGCCTGCCACGTTCCCCAGCCCACCCCCAACGGCCATGACGAGCAGCGGACCACTAATTAGCCCCGCTAAAAACGCTAACCGCCAAGCACTGTCTCCTTTAGGCCGCTGAGTAATTAAGCCGCCAATAATGCCGCTAATACCGGCAATACGCCCTAGCGCGCCCATCAGCCACACCGCTGAAAGCCCAATCAGCACGCCACCGACCAGCCCTTGCAGGCTTGCTATCCAACGGATCGTTTCACTCATTACTGTGTATCTCGCCTCATAGTGCTCAAACATCAAAACCGATTGAGCGGTACTTTTAAGTACACCTGGCCGTCATCTTCGGCAGGCGGTAGCTCACCAGCCCGCATATTGACCTGCACAGAAGGAATAATCAGGCGCGGCATGCCTAACGTGGCATCTCGCTCGGTGCGCATCTTGACGAACTCTTCCTCGCTAATGCCGTCGTGCACATGGACGTTGGCCTGGCGCTGTTCGGCAACGGTGGTTTCATGCTGATAAGCGTTTCGTCCCGGCGCTTTATAGTCGTGGCATAAGAACAGCCGCGTTTGCTCGGACAGTGCCAGTACTTTCTGAATGGAGTGGTAAAGCGTGCGGGCGTCGCCGCCTGGGAAATCACAGCGCGCCGTGCCGTAGTCCGGCATGAATAAGGTATCACCCACAAAGGCGGCATCGCCCACCACATAGGTCAAGCAGGCTGGCGTATGACCCGGCGTATGCAGCACCCGCCCTTCAAGCCCACCGATGTTGAAGATGTCGCCTTCTTTAAAGAGCGCATCGAACTGGCTGCCGTCCCGCGCAAACTCAGTGCCTGCATTAAAGGCTTTCCCAAAAATTTCCTGCACGTCGACGATGTGGGCGCCAATGCCGGTGCTGCCGCCCAGCTTGGTATGTAGGTACGGTGCGGCGGATAGATGATCCGCGTGGACATGGGTCTCTAGTATCCACTCCACTTTCAGCCCTTTGCCGCACACATACGCAATGATCTGCTCCGCCGAGCGAACGTCGGTGCGACCGGCGGCGTAATCGAAGTCGAGTACCGAGTCGATGATGGCGCATGCATCGCTGTTGGGGTCTTCCACCACATAGCTGAACGTATTGGTCGGTTCGTCGAAAAAGTGGGTGACGATGGGTCGTTGCATCAAGGGCCTCCCATTGATAGCTGACGGGCATTAAGTCCGTGCACTGAGCATAGCGCAATTTTAAGTTATATATTTATATCTTTTTAGAATTACAGATAAGTCTCCATCGTCAACTTTTTCTTAATTCGACTAAGGTATGAGCAATGTTGGCCGATAACAGTAAGGGCTTACTTACTGATTGGATTTTTCACAGGGACACTATGAACCGTTTGACAACGACACAGAAACTTTGGAGCACCCTCGGCATCATCTGGGTGGCGATGCTACTCCTCGTGGGCTGGTTGGCGTGGGAGAACCGCCAAACCATCGAAAGTGAACGTCGCGATAGCATTCAGCATATTGTGAGCAGCATCCATGGACAGTTGGAAGCGCTACAGGCGCGCGCCGAGCGCGGCGAATTGACGGAAGACGAAGCGCAGCAGCGAGCCATCGACAACATTGCAAGCGTCCGCTTTGGCGAAGGCGAGTATGTGTTTGCCTTCGATAACGACTTGGCGATCGTGTCGCACCCTAATCGCCCACGAGGCGAGGATATGAGCGCTTATCAAGATGCCAGCGGCATGCGGCTGTACGCTGCCTTCTTGGACGTTGCCCAAGCCGGTGGCGGTCATGTGGACTACTACTCGCGCCGCATCAGCGGGGATGACCAAGTGCCCAAAGTGAGCTATGTCGCACACCTGCCAGAGTGGGGTTGGTCATTGGCCGCCGGCGTCTATGTCGACGACATCAATGCCGCCTTCATTACCGGCCTGATTCGCTCAGCGATCATTTTATTAGTGATTGGCGTGCCGGTGACGCTGCTAATGGGCTGGGTCATTCGTGACGTTGCCCGTCGTCTAGGCGGCGACCCGCGCTATGCAGCCACGGTGGTACGCCATATTGCCGATGGTGATCTTACCCAAGCCGCCACGCTCTCCGCCAAGGATCAGCACAGCTTGCTGTATGACATTAATCGCATGCGCGAGACGTTGGCAGGCACCATCAGCGACATTCACCACGGTGCCGATCAGGTGAATCATGGCGTGGAGCAGATCGTCGGCGTCAACGAAGAGCTCTCCACCCGAACTGAAGAGCAGGCGGCCTCCTTGGCAGAAACCGCCTCCAGCATGGAGCAATTAACGGCCACGGTGAAACAGAACGCCGACCACGCTGACCATGCCCGCACCCTGGCCACCAAAACCGCTGAAAGCGCCCAACGCGGTAGCGACGCTATGGCGTCAGTGATTCACACAATGGAGAACATCAACAACAGCGCGACGCAAATGAGCAGCATCGTGAATACCATTGATGCCATCGCTTTTCAGACCAATATTCTGGCGCTGAACGCCTCGGTGGAAGCGGCCCGCGCAGGCGAGCAAGGCCGTGGTTTTGCCGTCGTCGCCAATGAAGTGCGCCAGCTGGCCAGCCGCTCGGCGTCCGCCGCCCAAGAGATCAAAGGATTGATTGAAAACGCGGATGCGCAGGTGGTCGAAGGCAGCCGCCAAGTCAAAAACACGGGTGAGATGATTACCGGTGTGGTCGCCGATATTCAGCAGCTCAGTACGCTGGTACAGGAAATCTCGGCAGCCACCATCGAGCAGAGCAGCGGTATCGAGCAGGTCAACCAGGCCGTGACGCAGATGGATCAAATGACCCAGCAAAACGCGGGACTGGTACAGCAGAGCAACCACGCGACCCAGCAGCTAGCGCAGCTAAGCACCCAGCTTCGCCACTTGGTGACTAACTTCAAGTTGAACAAAGAAACCCACCAGCCTGCCATTGCCGCGCCCGCAGCCCAACCCTCTTCCTTCAGCGACTTCTAATAGTCATAGCCCCCGCCCAACCAGGCGGGGGCTTGCTCACCTTATTTCCCAGCTACACCTTGCCCTGGTTATCCAACTCTACTGCTTCGTGCATTCGCGCCAGGATGTCGGGCACCGCAGCCTGTACGCGGTTCCAGCTAGGAATGAACGGCCGTTCGCGAGGGTTATCTAAGAATAAGTTGCCTGCTTCCAGCAGGTTGCTGGCAAACAGCTCTACCGCCTGCTCTTCACAGTGGCGATCCAAACTCAGGCCATTCATGGTGGCGTCGTGATCATAGGCTTCGATCAAATCGAGCGCTAAACGGTAGTATGTCGCTTTTAGCGTGCGGAAATCTTCACTGCTGAAGCTCACGCCTTGGGTGGCCAGCTTGCGGTACAGCGCTTTGGCGATATCCAGACTCATGCGATTCAGGCCGCCGTTGGCATCATCCTCGCTAACGGGCTGATGCTTGTGGTCGTAGGCATCGGCAATATCGACCTGACAGAGCTGGCGGTGTGAATAGTTACGCTGCAGTTCAGACAACACCCCAATCTCCAGGCCCCAGTCAGCGGGGATACGAATGCCCTCCAGCACATCGCTGCGCATCGCAAACTCTCCCGAGAGCGGATAACGGAAGCTATCCAAGTAGTCCAAATAGGGCAGCGGCCCGCATACGGTTTTGAGCGCTCGCAGTAGCGGCGTCACCATCAGCCGAGACACCCGGCCGTTGAGCTTTCCTTCGGCAATGCGGGGGTAATAGCCTTTGCAGAAACTGTAATTGAACCGTGGGTGAGCCACGGGATACATGAGCCGCGCCAGCAGGCTACGGTCATAGGTCAGAATATCGCAGTCATGCAGGCCAACCACCGACGAGCGGCCAGAGGCCAGCACGTATCCTGCGCAATACCACACGTTGCGCCCTTTGCCGGGCTCTAAGGCCCCTAAACCGTGGCTTTCCAGCTCGGCGTCTAGCTCACGCAGGCGTGGACCATCGTTCCATAGAATGCGGGTGTGCTGGGGAAGACGAGAGAAGAATTCGCGGGCATATAGGAATTGCTCACGGTCTGCCCGGTCCAGGCCGATCACAATCTCATTGAGATAAGGCACTTTCACCAGCTCATCGACAATGGCCGAAAGCGCTGGGCCTTCCAACTCGGAAAATAGCGACGGGAGTATCAACCCCATCGGACGACGCTTGGCAAACTGGCCTAGCTCCTGCTCTAGCGCCTCCACCGGACGGCGAGTGAGGTTGTGGAAATCGGTAATGACGCCATTCTGATGAAAATCACTCATACGCTGATCCCTCGTTGATTAGGCCGTAACGGACGCTTGGGTAGGTGCCGACGCTAATCGGCGGTCGTCTCGCCCCCACCAGTGGGCCACCCCCTCGGCCCAGCCTGTCGGCCCGGTTTCCTGAGTGCGATATAGCGCTGTATTCGTCGGCGTGACGGTCAAGTCGTGGCACCCTTTGATCACGACGGCCCGATCAACGGCATCGAGCATGGATATATCGTTCGGGCCGTCACCTAGTCCTAATGAGAGCGGCTCACGGCCACGCAACGCGGTAAAGCGTTTGATGAGCCAATCAACGGCGCTGCCCTTATCCGAGGCTTTCCCCATCACATGCCAAAAGCGTCCGCCTTGGGTGAGCATCAAGCCATCGCCTTTCAGCGCTAACCGGAAATTGGCCAGCGCAGCCTCGTCGTCTTCCCAAATAAGCGGCTCGCTGCCTTCACGCTGCCGGGCCGCTTTGGCGCGGGTTTCGTCTAAACCGGTGAGCGACATCACAGCCGCCATATCCAGTTCGCTCATCCGGGTAAAGCGCACGCCCAAACGCTTGCGCCAGACGTTCAGCCGTGCACGGATAAACCCCACGTCCACACCGGTGTGTTTCACGACAACGCCGTCCAGCCCGCTGCCAGGGCGATCTAACCGGGCGTGACACCAGCCCGGAGGCAGGCCAATCACAGCGCCGTTTTCCGCCACGAACGGCGTCGCCGTCAGGCCTAGTGCTTCACGCAGGGAGATCAGCTCGGCGCGGGTTTTACTGGTGACCGGGATCACGGGCACGCCCAGCTGTTTTAGGCGCGCCAACCAAGGCGCGGCAGGAGAGAAGTCGTAACTGTGGTGATCGAGCAGCGACCCATCTAAGTCGGTGACCACCAAGCGCGGCTGAAGGGCCGGGTCGGGGCTTCCTGGCGGCTGCTGGGTAAGGCTCGCCCCCTCAGAGTGGGCGGCTGTCGTGCGGGTGTGTTCGGTCATGACACCACCTTATTGCGTTCTTGAAAGCCGTTACGCGGACGTCGTTCTTAGATAAGCAATAAAGCAGAATGCATGCCAATAGCATTTAGATAATAAAAATCAAACGCTTGAAAAAAATCACGGTGCCATAACGACGGTAAGCACCAAAACAGGGCACCTAAAGTGCACCAGTACAGTGCGGGAAGAGGCTCGTAATAAAACGGCCCCGGAAGACATCTGCAAAAAAGTTGCACAAAGCCTTGGCAAACGCTCACAAATAGCTATACTCGAATTGTACCCACTGACAACCTTGTACACCCCCTCACCTGATGTCAGTGGGCTGCAGTGAGCCAAGCCCTTTCATGCCCGCCTCCCCCGGCGGGCTTTTTTTGACCACACTGCTACTCCACGTGAATCACTACCTCGACGCGGCGATTGCGTGCCCGCCCTTCTGCCGTGCTGTTATCTTCCAACGGCTGCGTCGCCGCAAGCCCCACGGCCCGCAGCCGCTCAGGCGCAACACCGGCCGCTTCCAAGGCTTCGACAATGGCAATCGCACGGGCGCTAGAGAGCGCCCAGTTCGAGGAGAACTCTGGGGTATTAATGGTCTGGCTATCGGAGTGGCCCTCAACCCACACTTCACCGTCATAGCGCTGAATCGTCTCCAGCAGGCTACCTACCAGCGATGAGCCGCCTTGTGTCAGCTCTGCCGTCGCCGAGGGGAAAAGCAGCCTGTCCTGCACGCGTAGGCTGATCCCTTCGGCCACCCGGGAGACTTCGACACCCTCCAAGTTGGGCAAATAGGGGGACGCCTCTACCCGCTCGGCCAAGTTTTCCGTGAGTGCTAGAGCGCTACTGATGGCCTCGTCGCTGACCTCTTGTACATTCACGGGGGGGCGATCCGTGAGAAGTACCATGTAATCCGCTAAGGGAAGCGGCGCTGGCGGATCCTCTTCCCGCACCAGAGGCGTGGGCAGCCTCGTCGTTGACGACGAAGGCGCAGACGCCAACGCGGCTTGCAGGGTGTCGATGAGCGACGCTACCCGCGTAGGCTCTGATGGTGATGCAGAGTTCACCGCCTCTTCCGGCAGCGCCAGTAACGGCGGCACGCTGGGCACCACCTCGGCTCGCGGGGGCAGCCCTGCCACGCCCAAGGCGGCGCTGATCGCCATGGGGCTGAGCTCACCAGGCACCACCACTGGCATTGGGGAGCGCGGTGGGCGACGCTCATCCAGTAAGGCAGGCAGCGGCACTTCCAGCGGTGTCGCCAGGCCTGTGCTCGTGTCCACTTCCGCGTCATCGGGGGTCCAGTCGGGGCTTGTGACCCCGGCAGCCGCAATAATGATGACGAATAGGGCGACCAGCAGCGTCATAATATCGATATAGCTGATCATCCAGCCGCTGTTGCTATCGTCCTCAGGGTACGTCGACATCAGGGAGTCATGACGTGGGCCGCTGCGGTGGTCCTCAAGCATGGGAGTGATTACTCATTCAAGTTTCTAACCTCGTGGCCGATCTATGCTAAGCATGGCAAACTAGTCTATCAAAAAGCCGATTAGTAGCGATAAGGAACTACCAGGTGCGCACTCGTCCTATGTCACACCCCATTGTCGATTTTTTACGCCCCGTTGGCCTGGGACTTGCGAGCCTGATGCTCAGCGGCTGTTTTTACGCCAGCACTTCTCAGGCCCCCATTGCCACAACATACCCCTACACGGAACAGCAAAAAATGCAGGCCGCCCAGCATTGGGAAGTGCTTGCTCAGCATGAAGCCGCCGGCATCCTATCCAGCGAGCGGGTGCGCTTTCGTGACCTACACATTGCGGCGCCGGAACATGAGCAGTACGGCTCATATTACAGCGGCGGGGAATTCGAGCGTGGTTTTAGAACACTGTTGACCAGCGAGCTAGTATCCGGTGGTGGCAGCGTGACGACTCAGCCTCGCGCTAACGGCGCCACCATCCAAATCGACGTGGAAGTGGTCGAACACCGGGATCGCGGCTATACGCGCCCCCCTTCGGCGCTTACACCGCCTTGGCGAGTGGCATCGCGGTGGCCAGTATCCCGTTGGGCAACTGGAGCGAGCCAGCATTGGCACTCATTCCGGCGGCCATGGTGGCCGACACTACCAACGGTAGCTGGACAGCCAAGGGTAATGAAGAAATCATCATCACCACACAGATAGTGGAACAGGATCAAATCCTCTACTCTTCCTCCAATATCTATTACATTAATTCGGGTGATCGTCGCCAATATGCCCCGCACCGGGTCCCTAGAACCCCCACGACCCCGACTGTTTCTATCACTGATACTTGGTAATGTTTATGTCTTTACGTTCGATTTTTGCATTAACGTCGGTGCGCCTGTTTCGCGCTGACGTTTTGGCTGCACTTTGCATGACGTTACTGCTGACGGGCTGCGCTAACTTGGGCAACAACGCTCAGCCTCAAGAACCAGAACCTGACCTGTCAGAGCTCGCCCATGAAGCGGCAGAGCAGATGGTGATGAACAACCCCGACTTGACCCGCTACAGCCCGATGATTGCGGCCACCTTTGTCAGTATCGACAACCTCAGCCAATCCTCGACCTTTGGTCGGATCAGTTCTGAGATCATGGCCTCGGCCCTGGCCCAACAGGGTATGCAGGTTCGCGAAGTCAAAATGCGCGATAGCATGTTTATCGAAGAGAGCGTGGGGGAGTTGATTCTATCCCGCCAAGTTCAGCGGCTAAGCTCTCAGCACAATGCACGTTCTATCCTGATGGGTACCTATGCCCAAGGTCAGGACTATTTATACGTGAGCGTTCGTGTCGTTCGCGCTGGCGATGCCATGGTATTGGGAAGTGCAGACTTCCAATTGCCATTGGATAATAATATGCGCAGCCTGTTAGAGGCTCAGGGCGGCTGGTAATACCCCGCTCTTACACCACTGACGTACTGAAAGCCTAGCCAACACGCTAGGCTTTTCATTTGCTCATCGAAAGGACGACCATGTCTTCACGTCGCCGTACCCGCCAGCCCCATATCGTGGCCGTCAGCCGGGTGATCAAACTGTTGGCCAACATTACGAAAGTATTGAGCTATGGATTTCACGCCCTCTTTCCCAACAAGCGTTTTACGCTGCCAGAACGCGCAGCCCCCTGGCTGCCCGCCAAGCAAGAGACCGTCATCCCTCGTATTATTTGGCAAACCAACTTTACCAATAAGGTGACGCTGCCGGTTTATCTCAATTATCTTTTCAATCGTCTGATGGCGCCGCGCTTTGAGTATCGTTTCATGATCACCCAAGCGCGCCAGGACTTCATTAAACAAAACTTCGATCCTGCGTGGCTCGAGAGCTACGATAAATTGCAGATTGGTGCCGCTCAGGCCGATTTTTGGCGACTATTGGCGCTTTATCAACATGGTGGCGTTTACCTGGACATCGACGCCCATGCCATCTGGCCATTAGGCCGGGTAGTACCCGCAGATATCGACGAGTTGTATGTGACGACCCGCAAAGGAGAACTAAGCAACTACTTTATTGCCAGTCGTCCCGGTAACCCCAACCTGCTTAAATTGATTGAGCAGGTCCATCACAACATCGTAGAGAATCAGCTTACTAACGTGTTTGAGCTGACGGGGCCGGGCGTTTTCATCAAGCTATTGGATCAAGCTCACGTGCCCACGGTCTCCTACCGTCATGCTTGTAACCAGGGCAGTTTTACCAATGAACACTTCCAATATATTGATAAGAAAGCGGGCAAGTGGACCAAGGAACAGCAAAAGGTGAGCATCATTCGCCAAGACTCGCCCAAGCCCTAGTTAACTCCCCTCAAATAAAAAGCGCTAGCCCAAAGGGCTAGCGCTTTTTTCACACGCGGGTAACGCCGTGTTTATTTATACACCGGGAAACGCCCACAGACGTCAGCGACTTTATCGAGCACTTGGGCTTCAACGCTGCTGGTGTCTTCGCCTTTGGCCAGTACATCGAGGATATCGCAAATCCAGCCTGCCAGCTGCGCACACTCTTCTTCACCAAAGCCGCGCGTGGTGACGGCCGGGGTGCCGATACGCAGGCCTGAGGTGACAAACGGGCTTTGCGGGTCGTTCGGTACAGCGTTTTTGTTGACGGTGATGTGGGCGCGGCCAAGGGCAGCATCCGCATCTTTACCGGTCACGCCCTGCTTGATCAGTGACAGCAGGAACAGGTGGTCTTCCGTACCACCAGATACGATGTCGTAACCGCGGTCGATAAAGACTTTCGCCATGGCTTGGGCGTTCTTAACCACCTGTTGCTGGTAAGTTTTGAACTCGGGCTCCATCGCTTCTTTGAAGCAGATCGCTTTGGCAGCAATGACGTGCATCAGCGGGCCGCCCTGACCACCGGGGAAGACCGCCGACTGCAGCTTCTTCTCAATGTCCGGATTGTTCTCTGCCGAGAGAATCACGCCGCTACGCGGGCCGCGCAGGGTTTTGTGCGTTGTGGAGGTCACCACATGAGCGTGGGGCAGCGGGCTGGGGTAAACGCCAGCAGCGACCAAGCCAGAAACGTGCGCCATATCCACCAGCAAGTAAGCGCCTACTTCGTCAGCGATTTCACGGAATTTCGCCCAGTCCACAATTTGTGAGTAGGCAGAGAAACCGGCGATGATCATCTTCGGCTTGTGTTCACGGGCCAGCTCAGCGACTTGGTCGTAATCAATCAGGCCTTGCTCGTTCAGGCCGTACTGAATGGCGTTGTAGTGCTTGCCAGAGAAGTTGGGCTTGGCACCATGAGTCAGGTGGCCGCCCGCGTCCAGGCTCATACCTAGGATGGTGTCGCCCGGCGTGACCAGCGCTTGGAAAACAGCGCTGTTGGCTTGCGAGCCAGAGTGCGGCTGCACGTTGACGTAGGTCGCGCCGAACAGCTGCTTGGCGTAGTCGATGGCCAGGTTTTCAGCGATATCGACAAACTCACAGCCGCCGTAGTAGCGCTTGCCTGGGTAGCCTTCGGCGTATTTGTTGGTCAGCTGGCTGCCTTGCGCTTCGAGTACGCGGGGGCTGGCGTAGTTTTCGGAAGCAATCAGTTCGATGTGGGCTTCTTGGCGTGCCACTTCTTTTTGCATGGCATCAAACAGCGCATCATCGAATCCGGCAATTGTCATATCGCGGCTGAACATCGGCGGGAACCTCGTTACGAAAGGATCATCATGGAGAAGCGAGGCGGCTATCATACCGCAGGCGGACGCGACTTTCATCGCATCCGCGTCAGGTCTTACATGAGCATGTTTCATGTTGCCAGCCGCCCCTCAAACCTGACCGACCGGACAACCACGCTATTTCAACTCAAAAGTGAAGGTGAGCCGCTCGCTGCTGCCCATGGGGTTGAGTATGAATTGATTGAGCATAAACGGATTGGGTAGCTCGACATCAACGGTGAGGGATTGGGCGTGGCCTGCCATGATATCCACCATACCGACCATCAGCTTCGTGATTTGCGGGCCAAGTAATGGCCCCAACTGCTGCGCCTGCGCCCAGGCTTGAGAGATCGCCTGCTCTTCGCTGATCCCCTCTTGAGCAGCCAGTTCAGTGGCCATGCGCGGTAGCATACCTTCATCGCGATATGCCACGGACACATGACCGCCGTACAGCGTCGCCGCTTCAAACAGGGCGGGGTTTTGTGTGGCCTCTTCTAAGGTGGCCCCTTTGGGCAGGCTGATGGGCACATCCATGGAGAACTCCAGGCCACCGGCTCCGTCCAGCTGCAAATACCCTTCCGAGGTGAGGCGGTTGCGGTGGCTCGGTTCATTAGAGGGTGACTCCTGCCACTGGGAGGCACTTTGACCCTCGGCACTTAAACGCCCGGTACCGCCCGTCAACACACGGTTCAAGGCTTGTAGCTCTTCACGCTCGGTGGGGGGCACTAGATGGATTAACTCGCCCAGATCAAATTCCGCGCCGCTAAAGCCCGCTTCGCCCACGTAGCTGTTGCCTTTTACCCAAGCGTTATCCAGTAATACGCTCCACTGCTCGCCGGTTAAACTGAAACCGTGCAATTCGGCATGCTTAAGGCTCTCTTCTCCGGGGCGGTCGAGCCCTTCCAACGCTTCAATGCGCATATCCCCTAATGCCAACGTCCCGGAGATGCCGTTAGCGAGGTCGTTGAGTTCGCCGCTAACCCCTTGCAGCGCAATGAGACCAACGGCACGGCTGCTCGCGTCTTCTAGCTCTAGGGAATCGATGGAGAGAACACCGGCTAGTGCTTGGCTCTCAAGTTCAGCGGCTAGCTCATCTGCCAGACTGCCCTCTAGCCGGAAGGTAATATCGCTCAGGCTGAGTGCGTTGATGATGCTACCTTCCGCTTCGAAGGCTTCTAACATGGGAACGGCAGCGCCAGGCTCTCGTAGTACCAGCTCACCCACGGTCAACACCGGCGAGTCAAACCCCAATTCAGTCATACTGATGCCATCTAGGGTAATTGACGCTGGCTGTGCGTAACGACCATCCACGCGGTAACGATCAATCGAGAGCAAATCACCGTTGGCGTAGGTAATCGCCACATCTTCCGCCACGTAGCTGTTGGCTTCTTCCACAAGCTGCCCGATAACCATACTAGCGCCATCGCTTGCCAGCTCTGCTTGTAAATCGGCCTCTAGCTGTTGCAGCGACGCCTGCGCGGCTCCCGCCACTAGCCAAAGCGATACCCCTGCAGCGCCCCACTTCACCACCTTCGCCTGCATGACACGACCTCTCTGTTGAAGGGTTTTAGCATATCACCAAGCTGCAGCGCCGCCATCTCGATTTGAGGTGTAGATGGGTGAGGGTTAGGCCATACGAGTTATGCTATTCTCACCAAATTAGTGATGTGCGAACAATGAATCTTAACTTGAGCATCTAGGTATGTTTTGCAGACGTTTTGAACGCCAAGTACATATCACTCGCCACGCGCGAGAACGAATGCTTGAGCGCAACATTAGCGAAGAACAATTGATCGAGTTACTCGAAACGGGCGATACCCGCTTTAAAGATTACACTCGACTCTGGATTGCGAAAGCATTTCCTAAGCGCACCGATAATCTCGTGTGTGCGGCGGTCGTGTTAGAAGATTTATTAGTGGTAAAGACGGTAATGCATCATTTTGACTGGGAGGCCATGCCATGAGAACCACTTACGATGAGGCTGATGATATCCTGGTGCTCCACCTTTCTGAGAAACCGATTGCTAGAGAGGTCTCTCAAGATTGGAACACCCACATTAGCTACGCTGATGACAATACCATCGTCGAAATTGTGGTTCTTGAAGCCTCAAAACAAGGCGCTTGGCCGCTACTGAAAAGCTACGCTGCATGATAATAAATGGTGGCTCTTGCATGGGAAAGGCGGCTAGAGATAGCCGCCTTTTTTATCGCTGGTAGGTTTATGCCTCGCCTAATAACCCCAAGCTTGCCGCTGGGGCTTGGCGGCGTAGGCTGTAGGAAAGCGCGTGACCGATGACACCTATCAGCAGCGCGCCGCCAATGGGGAGCGTTAGCCAAAGGCCGATATGCAGGCGCGGGGTTAAGTCGAGCCAGTAGAGGTAGAGCGCGGCGGTGGCGAGCTCTGCAAGCACCGCCCCTAGCAGGCCGCTGGCGAACCCAAGCAAGGCATATTCGGCCCCTTGCACGCGGGAGATCATCCGGTTGCCAGCACCAAATACCCGCAGCAGGCCACTTTCATGGGCGCGTACCGGGCGGCTGGCGGTGAGCGCGGCGTAGAGCACACTCACGCCCGCCAACAGCACCAGGATAAGAACGAGTTCTACTGCGCGAGTCACTTGGGTCAATACATCGCGCACCTGCCCAAGAATAGCATCTACGTTGAGCAGCGAGACGCCGGGGAAGTCGCTGACCAGCTCACGCACCAAGCCCTGCTCTTCGTCTGGTAGATGGAAAGCAGTGATGAAGCTATGGCCGAACGATTCCAGCACGCCGGGCGGGAAGATCACGAAGAAGTTCGGGTTAAAGCTGTCCCAATTCAGGCTGCGCAGGCTTTCGATGCGGGTTGTGATGCTGTCGCTGCCCACAGCGAATGTGATTTCGTCTCCCAATCCCAAACCAAGACGCTCAGCCAAACCATCTTCTACCGAAATGGGCACAGTTTCTGAATTGCTAGAAGGCGTCGCGTCCACTTCGCTCATCCAGCCTTCTGGCTCACTGGCGGGTGTGAACCACTGCCCTGCCACCACTTGGTTGCCTTCGGGCAGTTCGGATTGCCACGTCAGGTTAAGTTCACGGCGCAGCGAGTTGTCGCCCCGGGCATCAGCGGGAACAGCATCTCTGGGCGCTTGTCCGTTAATCTCGGTAATACGCCCACGCACCATGGGGTAAAGGGTACTTTGGGTATCGACCCGAGGTGCCACCGCTTGCTCGAACGCATCCCGCTCGCCGGGCTGAATGTTGATGGCGAAGTAGTTGGGGGTGTCTTCTGGTAGTTGATC
The DNA here is from genome assembly GCF_009846525.1 of Halomonas meridiana. Taxonomy (NCBI): domain Bacteria; kingdom Pseudomonadati; phylum Pseudomonadota; class Gammaproteobacteria; order Oceanospirillales; family Halomonadaceae; genus Vreelandella; species Vreelandella aquamarina. The sequence goes on from NZ_CP024621.1 coordinate 2,611,000, forward strand.
TTGCCAAGTAGTGAGCAGATCCCCACGCACCAGGACGATCATCGCCATGGCAAAAAACGTGACCGAAAATGCCAGCAGCTGGCCAAGCCCCGCCTGCTTGCGGCGGGCCAGCTGACGCCCGCCCAAGCGAAATGCCTGAACCCACTCGCCGCCGCCCTTAAGGCGCTGCACAGCGTGAAGCAAACCATTCAGCAATAAAGAACTCACGCCCCACAGCAGCGCCAGTAAAGCCGAGCCACCCACCAGAAGCGCCAAGGCTAGAGGGAAGCTGCCTGAATAGAGCCACAGCAGGCCGCCAAATACGATGCTGGCCACCCCCACCACCAGCCAAGCGGCGGGCGGCAGCGGGTCCAGCTCTCGGCGCAGGACTTTCAGCGCGCTCACCTGCTTGATACGCAGCAGCGTTGGCCCTGCAAACCCCACCAGCACCGCCAGCGCGGTGAAGATACCGAGCCACAGCGGCATAATGCCAGGGGGTGGCAGCGTCATGGGCAGAAAGCTAGTCAATAGCCACAGCAGTACGGCTTGGCCGACCAAGCCCAGCAGTGCGCCAATGAGGGAGGCCATTAACGCCAGCCCAATGAGTTGCAGGCTGAAAATCGTCACAAGCTGATACTGGCTGGCCCCAAAGCAGCGCAGCAGCGCAGCGGTATCCAGGTGACGCTCTACGTAGCGGCGGGTCGACATAGCAACCGCCACCCCAGCCAACAGCACCGCTGCTAACCCGGCCAGGCCTAAGTAGCTTTCCGCACGTTGCAGGGCGTTACCCAACTGCGGGCGGTCTACCCGCACATCACGCACCTCTACCCCATCACGCCGTAGCTGTGCCAATAAGCTCTGCACTTGCTCTAACGCGGCGGGCGGCCCGGCGGCCAGCAGTTCAAACTCAATGCGTGACCCTGGCTGTACCAACCCAGTAGCTTCAAGGTCAGCGGTATTGAGCATCAAGCGCGGGTTGAAGTTACCAAAGCCAGCAGACTGGTCCGCTTCGCGCTCGATAATCCCGCTAATGGTCAGTTCCGTTTGCCCCACCTGCACGCGGTCGCCAATCTCGATATCGATCAGCTCGGCTAGCCGTGGGTCTGCCCAGGCTTCTCCCGCAGGTGGGCCAGAGGCGATTTGCTCGACGCCGCTGCCCCTGTCTACGTGAGAAACACCGTAATGCGGGTACACGTCATCCACCGCTTTGAGGCTGGCGGGCTGGAAGCGCTCCCCCTGGCTGATCATGGAGACCAGATCCACTTGGTCGCTCAGCGTAAAACCCGCCTGCTCTAGGGTATTGCGCAGCTCTTCTGGGAAAGGGTCGCGCTGTTCGAGCACTAAATCGCCACCCAGCATCTGCCCGGCTTGGCGCTCAAGGCCTCGCTCTAACCGGTCAAGAAAGAAGGCAATCATGGTGGACGCGGCCACCGCCAGTACCAGCGCGACGAACAGCGCCCGCACATCCGCCGCGCGCAGGTCGCGCTTGAGACTTCGCGCTGCTAATCGCCAGTTGATATCACTCATCGCCTTCCTCGCTGTTGGCTGGAATGGGCTCGAACGGGACGAGCTGGCCGTTGGTCAGGCGCAGGCAGCGGTCGCAGCGGCGCGCTAAGGCGTGGTCGTGGGTAACGAGAATCAGCGTTGTGCCCGCTTCTTTATTCAGCGTGAAAAGCAGGTCGATGATCTGCGCCCCGGTATCCGGGTCCAGGTTGCCAGTCGGCTCGTCGGCAAACACCAGCTCAGGGTCGGTCACGAAGGCACGCGCAATGGCGACTCGCTGCTGTTCGCCGCCAGAGAGCTGTTTGGGCTGGTGGGAAGTACGCTCGCCAAGCCCTACACGCTCCAACCACTGCTGGGCGGTACGTGTTTCTCCGGCGCGGGGCGAAAGCTCCAACGGCAGCAGCACGTTTTCCAGCGCACTGAGCGTCGGCAGCAGTTGAAAGTTCTGGAACACGAACCCTACTCGCCCTGCCCGCAATGCCGCGCGGCCATCCTCATCCAAGCGGCTCAGCGCATGGCCAAAGAGTGTCAACTCACCGTCGCTGGGCGTATCCAACCCGGCCAACAGGCCCAGCAGCGTGGATTTACCCGCGCCGCTTTTGCCTAAAATGGCAACGCTCTCTCCCGACGCTACGCTTAACGACAGGTCGTGTAAGATGGTTAGCGTGCGTTCACCGCTGGTCACTCGTTTGGCCAGCTTTTCCGCATGTAGCACGGGCTGACGAACGGCTTCTTCGGGAACCTTCGGGATAGCGGAGGGGTCGGTGTTGGGCGAGCGCGATGGTGCATCTTCGGTCGAGGTATAGGATGTTGGGTCAGAGGAGTAAGACATGAAACATGGATTCCCTGTAGCAATTCGAAAACGAGCGGTTCAACAATGTTTGGCTCAGGCGCTGACCTTTCGACGGGAGCAAACGACGGCCCGACGCGGCGTGGCGAGCGCCCTGATGCTGGTAATGTTGTTGGGTGCTGCTCCGATATATGCCAGCACCTCTGAAGAAAACTTGCTGACGCTCCTTGTGATGGGTGACAGCTTGAGCGCGGCATATGGTATTGAGCAAGAGCAGGGTTGGGTCGCGTTGCTAGCAGAGCGCCTTGAGGGTGAGGCGCAAGTGGTGAATGCCAGCATCAGCGGCGAAACCACCTCAGGCGGTGCTCAGCGATTTGCCGATATTATCGGACAGCGTGAGCCGGATATCGTTCTGTTAGAACTTGGCGGCAACGATGGCCTGCGCGGTTTACCACCCGCCCAAATGCGCGCCAATCTCGCCACCATGATCGAGCAAAGCCAGCAAGCAGGCGCAGAGGTGCTGCTGCTGGGTATCGATATTCCGCCGAATTACGGCCAAGCCTATCGCGATGCCTTCACCGGGGTCTATCACTCTCTGGCGGAGGAGTACGACCTCTCGCTCGTGCCCTTCTTACTGGAAGATATCGCCCTCAACCAACAGTTGATGCAAAGCGATGGCATTCACCCCACGGCAGACGCTCAGCCGATCATTCTCGACAACGTTTGGCCAGCGCTTGAACCGCTGTTGGAAGAGTCTCAACAAGTAGCGGCTGAATAAGAGGCTCACCCCATCACCGTTGATACTTTCTTCTGAGGAGATATAGCGCTTTTTTGCCTTAGCTTGTAGTCTTAAGCGATATTTGACCAACGCTAATGGCGTCCATGTCTACTTCCTCCTCCCGCCCGCCTTCCACCTTGTCGCGTCGGCAGTTTTTAGCCACTGCTGGCGCGTTGCTGTTGGGGGCCAAGCTGGGTATTTCGCCCTCCTCTGCCGTAGCCTTCAATCCCCAACAGCTGCGGCAAAGCATGCAGCAACTTTATGGACAAGGCGGTCTCAACGTCTTAGAAGAGTGGTTTGCATTGCTGGAGCGCTTACGTGGCCAGGACGTGCAAGCTCAGCTTCGCGATGTGAACGACTTTTTCAATCGCCGTGTGCGCTGGGTAGAAGATATCCGCGTGTGGGGAGAAGAGGACTTTTGGGCAACGCCCTTAGAAGCATTGGGTAAAGGGCAAGGCGACTGTGAGGATTACTCCATCGCTAAATACATCACCCTGAAGCAGTTGGGTGTGCCGGGGGAACGTTTGCGTATGATCTACGTTCGCGCCCGCATTGGGCGTAGCCAAATCACCCAGGCTCACATGGTGCTAGGCTACTACTCGACTCCCAATGCCGAACCGCTGGTACTGGACAACATTGCACCCTCCATTTCACCGGCTTCTCAGCGCAATGATTTAGACCCCGTCTTCAGCTTTAACAGCGACGGCCTTTGGGCAGGCGGTGGCTCGGAATCTCGTGCCGACCCGCTGGCACGGCTGTCGCGCTGGCGTAGCGTGATCGGGCGGATGCAATCACAAGGATTCATTTAAGAGGACTGGCGCTATGTCGCTGATTAAACAGCTTTGGCTGGCCATTATTGCGCTCTTGCTGTTGTCGTTTGTCGGCAGCTTGGCGATCAGTATTACCAGCAGCCGTGACTATATCGAGCAGGAAGTGCGCATCAAAAACGAAGACAATGCCACGACTCTGGCGCTCTCCATGAGCCAGCTCGACAAAGATTTAGTGATTTTAGAGCTGCTGATCTCGGCGCAGTTCGATACCGGTTACTACCGCTCAATCATTCTGCGCGATGCCGAAGGCGAAGTGTTGGTTGAGCGCCGCGCCGGTGAGTACAGCGGCGACGTTCCGGCTTGGTTCCGCAGCCTAGTGCAGTTCGATGTACCCACCGGCACCGCGACGATTCAAGATGGCTGGCGGCAGTTCGGCACGCTAGAGCTGGAGAGCCAGCACAGCTACGCTTACGCCTCGCTTTGGCGCAGCATGTTAGAACTCGCCGGCTGGTTTTTACTCGCTGGAGCCATTAGCTTAGCGATTGCCACCGTGATGGTGCGAGGCATCAAACATCCGCTAGTACGCGTCGTCGCTCAGGCAAAAGATATCAGCGCGCGACGTTTTACCACCATCCAGGAACCCCGCACGCTAGAGCTGCGTGAAGTCGCCCAAGCGATGAACGTGCTTTCCGCCAACGTGCGCCAAATGCTCAGCCAAGAGAGCCAAAAGCTCGATGAACTGCGCCGCCATTTGCAGCATGATCGCGTCACGGGTGCTTTAAACCGTGATGTTCTGATGGGCAAACTGGCATCGCTATTAGGCAGCGACGATGCCCGCGCCACAGGCCTAATGGTGATGGTGCGCGTGCAGGCTCTAGAGAGCTTGAATGACCAGCTAGGCCACCAAGCCACTGACAAACTGCTTAGCACCCTGGTCACAGAGTTGGCCGCCCTGGAAACCAGCGCCGACGAAGCGATGATTGGGCGCTTAAACGGCAGCGACTTCCTGCTGATGTTGCCGCTGGAAGAGCAGCCAGACGCCCTACTCCCCCGTTTGCAACAGGCACTGGAAAAGGTCGCTGCTAGTGCCCCAGAGGCAGACATACGCCTAGCGACGGCGGTAGTGGCTTACCACTCAGACGACGAGCGCGGTCCACTGCTGGCAACGCTAGACGATGCCCTGGCCGAAGCTGAAAGTGACAGCAGCACGAGTAATATCGCCCTTCGCCAACGTGAACAAGGTTCATTGTTCGGTAACCATACCGATTGGCGTAACGCGCTAACCGCGGCTATTGCCCAAGGCCCGCAGCTTGCTTATTTCCCCGTGGTCGATGCCCAGAACCGAGTACTGCACTATGAATGCCCGGCTCGACTAGAGTTAGCCAGCGTTTGGCAAACCGCAGGCCTGTTTATTCCCTGGGTTACCCGCTTTGCGCTTGAGCCAGCGCTGGACATCGCCGTTGTGAAAAAGGCACTCGTTCAGTTGGAAGCAAACCCCGGGCAGTTTATTGGCGTAAACCTCTCGATTGCGTCAATCAACAATGCACAATTCGTCAACGAGCTTCGTTTGCTGCTAGAGAAACAGCCTGCCCTCGCCAGCAAGCTCTGCTTCGAAGTGCCTGCTACGCTGACAGCGCACTCCATTGGAAGCCTGCGCGGGCTGTGCAGCGCACTGCGGCCACTTGGCTGCCAGTTTGGTATTGAGCACGTGGGCGCGGAATTCACTAAGTTGGCCGACTTACACGATGTAGGGCTTGCCTACCTCAAAGTAGATAGCAGTTTAATTCGCGGTATCCATACCTCAAACGAGCAGCAAACTATCGTGCGCGGCATGGCCACGCTGTGCCACTCGCTAGGGATTCAGGTGATTGCCGAAGGAGTCTCAACTCCTGAAGAGTTAGAAAGCCTGTTCCGCACAGGTGTGGATGGGGCGACGGGACCAGGCGTACGCTTGAACTAATCGCTCAAGCTACCTTTAGTACTGTGATTCAGGTAAACCATGACGCGGCATTGGCCGCGTCAGATAATCCCGCCATCATCACTAATCAAATTCACATCGTTCTTCGCGCGCAGCGACTTACGCTCCATCACCTTGCTCTGAGCGGCAGCGGGCAAATCGGTAAAGCTGAGCACGCCCTTCTCTAGCAGCACCTCCAGCATGTCTTCGACGACCCGCACGAACGCCAAGTCGGAGGCGACCATTTGCGCCGACTGCCCCGTTTGCTGGGCCAGAAAGGCAAACACCTCTGGCGAATCCGCCGCGATGGTGTCATTACACTCAGGCGAGGGCTCTTTGCTGAGCATCACAATCTCCCCACGGGCATTTCGTTTGATGTAGAGCATAGCGGCTTCCTCTGTAAGTAAACGCGCTGATTAGTTGCGAAAAGTAAACCTGGGTTAGAGACAACAAGGCCGCCCGGAGGCGGCCTTTGGGGTGAGTGGCAAATCAATCTCCGGTGGGGTCAGTTTTCAGCAAGGATTGAAGGAATGCCGATGGATCGGTACCTATATCAACACCTTTTAGTACGATATGCTGATCAGCATTTCCACCATCTTCGTTCAGCTTGCCCTCGGTATTGATGTGCAAAGTAGTACTGCCATCTTTTACCTCAGCCTGAACATAGTCACCGAGATTATTTTCATCGACATCTCCCCCAAGCAACTCGCTAATATCGAGAGCGTCTCCTTCGTCGGCATTGAAGTCCATGACGGTATCAGTGGCAGGCTGCTCGGGAGAGCCTTGGTCACCAAACTCCCACTTGAAGGTGTCAGCTCCTGCTCCTCCGTACAATAGATCATCGCCCTCGCCGCCTACCAATAGATCGTTCCCACCCTGACCATGAAGGATGTCGTCTCCCTTGCCGCCATACAACTCATCATTTCCACCGCGCGCGTCACCTGACACGTTCAGTTCTTCATGGTTTGTTTTAATGTAGTCGTACAGCTGCTGCTCGGTAGGCTCGACTCCGTCATTGCTAACTCTCAAGTACTCTTTAAGCGCAGCCATGCCTGAACCATCTGGCAATTCACGGCCTTCCCAATCCAAAGCATCGGTATTAATAGCATCACCAAAGATGATGTCGTTACCATCCCCACCGTCTACTACGTCATCACCTAACTCGGCCAGTTCGGTATTGGTCGAGCCGCTGACAAGTGCAGCGTTAAGCTCTTTGGCACTATTGACGATACTGACTTCACCTTGCAGCACATAAGGTGTGAGTTTTATGTTGTCAATATAAAGCGTGGCATCACCCAAATAAGTAGTCGCGTCATTTACGCTATACACGATACGGTATTCACCTTGCTCTAGCGCGCCACTCGCAGCCGAGTTCCAATTGTACGAGTAACCTAACGCACCTCCCTGGTTTTCAACATCGATCCAATTATTATCATTCAGCTTTTGCAGCTTCCACGCTGCACTATCGTACCCGTCACGGAAAATATAGGAAAAGGAAATACCTGCATTCTCATCTTCACCAACATCAAACTGAGGGGTAGCAACTGTATAAGCAGCATTATCCACTGACGTATCGCTAATTTTCATATAGCGATTCGAATTTCCTTCTCTGTTCAGAGTACCGCCAGATGAAGACATACTCCAGTTATTGGCATTATTCCAACCACCATTATTACTAAAATCAGCTAACACCTCCTCCGGCATCCCAAATGGAGCTTTAACCAAGCTTCCCTCCTCTGTATTGTCGAAATACTTAAGGTTATCAACGGTAACCCCATCGCCAATACCAATAGCATGTACCGAGCTCACAGCACTTAAAGGAGCGAAGGCCTCAATGGCGTCCAACATATCCTTTGGATCCGTACCTACGCTACCATTTGTACCGCTATTGCTCCGCGATGGATCCCCATCCGTCAAGAAGTAAGTTAAATTTCCAAAACCTTCATTCTCGCTTGGTTGCCCCGCAAACCACTGTGAGGCCCCAATGAATGCGCTTTCATAGTTAGTACCACCAAGCGCTTGCAACCCCTCAGTCTTTGCACGGCCAATTGCTGTTAACAGGTCGTCAATATTGTTTTCTGAAAGATTCTGAATACTCGCCTTCAGCTCAACATCTGTATCAAAAGCAATCAGCGAAACGTTAATTATGCCATCATGATTTTTAAGCTGTTCAGCCAACTGCAACAACGAATCCTTAATAAGCTTCATTCTTGAAGCAGCGTAAACACTGTCATTAATCTCATCAGGATTATTGCTAAAAAGACCATCTCCATTTAAGCCGTACTGCATAGAGCCTGAAGTATCGACAATAAGTGCAACATTGTAGTTTTTCCCCGGCTGAACATTAACGCTCGCACCGCCTTCATCAGCCACAATAACGTCACCGCCTTGGCCACCATTAACAGTATTGTCACCGTTATCATCAACCTTAAGCAGGCCTTTATACAAAGTAACACTGGCAGGAAGCTCAACGTGCTCAAAATTGCCGTTAACCTCGGTCACTACGGCAGTCAAATCTTGATCACCCGCAACCGGCACTGTTTTTGTTCCTACCCCATCACGGTCGAGATAGACCGTATAGGTGGTACCGTCCACGTCGAAAGTCGCGGTAGGGAACGTTGTTTCAAAGTCATATTGACTAGCATCAGGCGGATTTGACGTTTCTACTACGAACGTAATATCGGTTGGTCCATCAACGGTAGTTACATCCGCACCTACTACCTCTTGGTAGCTAATTGAGTGGATTAGATAGTCATCTTCAACGTCTACTGCGCTAAAGACAGCACTATTGAAAGACTGGCCATCAGGCATTGCAAAGATGTAGCTTGAGTCAATGGCATCAGTTCCAAAGCGACTACCCATATTAACCACGTCGCCAACCTGTTGGCCGTCAGCATTATAATAAGTCACTATTGCATCTGGCGACTGCCCCTCTACAACTGCATAACCAACCTTCTCATTATTGCTATCGAAAAACTCGACTTTCGCAGTCTCATGAGGGTTACGCCATGCCAAAGCCACATCAATGCTTTGCACTGCGTTGTTAAACTCTACAATTAGCTTTTCACTACCGTTTTGGTTGTCAAAGCCTAGCTCCGCATTGTTACCTGAAGCACTACCTTGTACGCCAAACCCGTCACGCCAAGAATCTTGATAGGTAGAAATTTCGCCCAAGCTGTTGTCTGGCTTCAAAGCTTTGATCGTAAAGCTGTCGTTATCGTTGACGTTATCAACAGTAACTGTTGCTGTTTTGATGATGGAGGCTTTGATTGTGACAGTGGTTGTGTCAATCGTGTCCTTCACCGTCACGGTGGCGGTGTCGCCCACGTTGAGGTTTTCGAACTCGTCACCGCCGCTTTGAACACTGGCGTTCACGGTGATGGTTTCACCGTCGAGGTAAACGTCGTCGCCCTGTACTGCAAACGGCGTCGAGGTGGCGGTGGTCTCACCGATACCAAAGGTCAGCGTGGCGCCGTTATCCAGCGCAATCACGAGCGGCTCGTCAGTCGGGGCGCTGCTTAGCGTGCCGCTGAGCGTCGCGGTGCCTGCACCTTCGTCGACCGTGACGTTGTTCAGCGTCAGGGTGGTCTCGGTGTCGTTGTCGGTGACCGTCGTGGTGACGCTGGTGTCGCCGGCCACCTCCAGGTTCTCAAGCGCATCGGCTTCGCCGGCATTCGCTTCGCTGACGGAGGCAATGCTGTTGGTGATCGCGTTCGTGTCGTAGGCGTCATCGGCCGGCGCGTCAACGGTGATCTCGCCCGTGCTGCTGTTGGCCGCAATGGTGAATACTTCGCCATTGGCCAGGGTCACGGTGATGGCGTTGTTCGCCGTGACCGGATTGCCACTGGCGTTGGTCAGGGTCGCGGTGTAGGTGATCTGGCCGCCTTCGGCCACCGATGGGGTGGCCGTTAGGCCCACCGTGACGGTGTCGATAGTGTCGTTCACCGTCACGGTGGCGGTGTCGCCCACGTTGAGGTTTTCGAACTCGTCACCGCCGCTTTGAACACTGGCGTTCACGGTGATGGTTTCACCGTCGAGGTAAACGTCGTCGCCCTGTACTGCAAACGGCGTCGAGGTGGCGGTGGTCTCACCGATACCAAAGGTCAGCGTGGCGCCGTTATCCAGCGCAATCACGAGCGGCTCGTCAGTCGGGGCGCTGCTTAGCGTGCCGCTGAGCGTCGCGGTGCCTGCACCTTCGTCGACCGTGACGTTGTTCAGCGTCAGGGTGGTCTCGGTGTCGTTGTCGGTGACCGTCGTGGTGACGCTGGTGTCGCCGGCCACCTCCAGGTTCTCAAGCGCATCGGCTTCGCCGGCATTCGCTTCGCTGACGGAGGCAATGCTGTTGGTGATCGCGTTCGTGTCGTAGGCGTCATCGGCCGGCGCGTCAACGGTGATCTCGCCCGTGCTGCTGTTGGCCGCAATGGTGAATACTTCGCCATTGGTCAAGGTCACGGTGATGGCGTTGTTCGCCGTGACCGGATTGCCACTGGCGTTGGTCAGGGTCGCGGTGTAGGTGATCTGGCCGCCTTCGGCCACCGATGGGGTGGCCGTTAGGCCCACCGTGACGGTGTCGATAGTGTCGTTCACCGTCACGGTGGCGGTGTCGCCCACGTTGAGGTTTTCGAACTCGTCACCGCCGCTTTGAACACTGGCGTTCACGGTGATGGTTTCACCGTCGAGGTAAACGTCGTCGCCCTGTACTGCAAACGGCGTCGAGGTGGCGGTGGTCTCACCGATACCAAAGGTCAGCGTGGCGCCGTTATCCAGCGCAATCACGAGCGGCTCGTCAGTCGGGGCGCTGCTTAGCGTGCCGCTGAGCGTCGCGGTGCCTGCACCTTCGTCGACCGTGACGTTGTTCAGCGTCAGGGTGGTCTCGGTGTCGTTGTCGGTGACCGTCGTGGTGACGCTGGTGTCGCCGGCCACCTCCAGGTTCTCAAGCGCATCGGCTTCGCCGGCATTCGCTTCGCTGACGGAGGCAATGCTGTTGGTGATCGCGTTCGTGTCGTAGGCGTCATCGGCCGGCGCGTCAACGGTGATCTCGCCCGTGCTGCTGTTGGCCGCAATGGTGAATACTTCGCCATTGGCCAGGGTCACGGTGATGGCGTTGTTCGCCGTGACCGGATTGCCACTGGCGTTGGTCAGGGTCGCGGTGTAGGTGATCTGGCCGCCTTCGGCCACCGATGGGGTGGCCGTTAGGCCCACCGTGACGGTGTCGATAGTGTCGTTCACCGTCACGGTGGCGGTGTCGCCCACGTTGAGGTTTTCGAACTCGTCACCGCCGCTTTGAACACTGGCGTTCACGGTGATGGTTTCACCGTCGAGGTAAACGTCGTCGCCCTGTACTGCAAACGGCGTCGAGGTGGCGGTGGTCTCACCGATACCAAAGGTCAGCGTGGCGCCGTTATCCAGCGCAATCACGAGCGGCTCGTCAGTCGGGGCGCTGCTTAGCGTGCCGCTGAGCGTCGCGGTGCCTGCACCTTCGTCGACCGTGACGTTGTTCAGCGTCAGGGTGGTCTCGGTGTCGTTGTCGGTGACCGTCGTGGTGACGCTGGTGTCGCCGGCCACCTCCAGGTTCTCAAGCGCATCGGCTTCGCCGGCATTCGCTTCGCTGACGGAGGCAATGCTGTTGGTGATCGCGTTCGTGTCGTAGGCGTCATCGGCCGGCGCGTCAACGGTGATCTCGCCCGTGCTGCTGTTGGCCGCAATGGTGAATACTTCGCCATTGGCCAGGGTCACGGTGATGGCGTTGTTCGCCGTGACCGGATTGCCACTGGCGTTGGTCAGGGTCGCGGTGTAGGTGATCTGGCCGCCTTCGGCCACCGATGGGGTGGCCGTTAGGCCCACCGTGACGGTGTCGATAGTGTCGTTCACCGTCACGGTGGCGGTGTCGCCCACGTTGAGGTTTTCGAACTCGTCACCGCCGCTTTGAACACTGGCGTTCACGGTGATGGTTTCACCGTCGAGGTAAACGTCGTCGCCCTGTACTGCAAACGGCGTCGAGGTGGCGGTGGTCTCACCGATACCAAAGGTCAGCGTGGCGCCGTTATCCAGCGCAATCACGAGCGGCTCGTCAGTCGGGGCGCTGCTTAGCGTGCCGCTGAGCGTCGCGGTGCCTGCACCTTCGTCGACCGTGACGTTGTTCAGCGTCAGGGTGGTCTCGGTGTCGTTGTCGGTGACCGTCGTGGTGACGCTGGTGTCGCCGGCCACCTCCAGGTTCTCAAGCGCATCGGCTTCGCCGGCATTCGCTTCGCTGACGGAGGCAATGCTGTTGGTGATCGCGTTCGTGTCGTAGGCGTCATCGGCCGGCGCGTCAACGGTGATCTCGCCCGTGCTGCTGTTGGCCGCAATGGTGAATACTTCGCCATTGGTCAAGGTCACGGTGATGGCGTTGTTCGCCGTGACCGGATTGCCACTGGCGTTGGTCAGGGTCGCGGTGTAGGTGATCTGGCCGCCTTCGGCCACCGATGGGGTGGCCGTTAGGCCCACCGTGACGGTGTCGATAGTGTCGTTCACCGTCACGGTGGCGGTGTCGCCCACGTTGAGGTTTTCGAACTCGTCACCGCCGCTTTGAACACTGGCGTTCACGGTGATGGTTTCACCGTCGAGGTAAACGTCGTCGCCCTGTACTGCAAACGGCGTCGAGGTGGCGGTGGTCTCACCGATACCAAAGGTCAGCGTGGCGCCGTTATCCAGCGCAATCACGAGCGGCTCGTCAGTCGGGGCGCTGCTTAGCGTGCCGCTGAGCGTCGCGGTGCCTGCACCTTCGTCGACCGTGACGTTGTTCAGCGTCAGGGTGGTCTCGGTGTCGTTGTCGGTGACCGTCGTGGTGACGCTGGTGTCGCCGGCCACCTCCAGGTTCTCAAGCGCATCGGCTTCGCCGGCATTCGCTTCGCTGACGGAGGCAATGCTGTTGGTGATCGCGTTCGTGTCGTAGGCGTCATCGGCCGGCGCGTCAACGGTGATCTCGCCCGTGCTGCTGTTGGCCGCAATGGTGAATACTTCGCCATTGGCCAGGGTCACGGTGATGGCGTTGTTCGCCGTGACCGGATTGCCACTGGCGTTGGTCAGGGTCGCGGTGTAGGTGATCTGGCCGCCTTCGGCCACCGATGGGGTGGCCGTTAGGCCCACCGTGACGGTGTCGATAGTGTCGTTCACCGTCACGGTGGCGGTGTCGCCCACGTTGAGGTTTTCGAACTCGTCACCGCCGCTTTGAACACTGGCGTTCACGGTGATGGTTTCACCGTCGAGGTAAACGTCGTCGCCCTGTACTGCAAACGGCGTCGAGGTGGCGGTGGTCTCACCGATACCAAAGGTCAGCGTGGCGCCGTTATCCAGCGCAATCACGAGCGGCTCGTCAGTCGGGGCGCTGCTTAGCGTGCCGCTGAGCGTCGCGGTGCCTGCACCTTCGTCGACCGTGACGTTGTTCAGCGTCAGGGTGGTCTCGGTGTCGTTGTCGGTGACCGTCGTGGTGACGCTGGTGTCGCCGGCCACCTCCAGGTTCTCAAGCGCATCGGCTTCGCCGGCATTCGCTTCGCTGACGGAGGCAATGCTGTTGGTGATCGCGTTCGTGTCGTAGGCGTCATCGGCCGGCGCGTCAACGGTGATCTCGCCCGTGCTGCTGTTGGCCGCAATGGTGAATACTTCGCCATTGGTCAAGGTCACGGTGATGGCGTTGTTCGCCGTGACCGGATTGCCACTGGCGTTGGTCAGGGTCGCGGTGTAGGTGATCTGGCCGCCTTCGGCCACCGATGGGGTGGCCGTTAGGCCCACCGTGACGGTGTCGATAGTGTCGTTCACCGTCACGGTGGCGGTGTCGCCCACGTTGAGGTTTTCGAACTCGTCACCGCCGCTTTGAACACTGGCGTTCACGGTGATGGTTTCACCGTCGAGGTAAACGTCGTCGCCCTGTACTGCAAACGGCGTCGAGGTGGCGGTGGTCTCACCGATACCAAAGGTCAGCGTGGCGCCGTTATCCAGCGCAATCACGAGCGGCTCGTCAGTCGGGGCGCTGCTTAGCGTGCCGCTGAGCGTCGCGGTGCCTGCACCTTCGTCGACCGTGACGTTGTTCAGCGTCAGGGTGGTGACGTCGTTGTCGTCGACAGTGGCCATCGTGGCGGTACTGGTGGTATCCAGGGCTTCGTAGTTGCCGCCCTCGGTGCCGGTGATGCTCAGGGTCTGGCTCTGCTCACCTTGCTGGTAGACATCGTCACCGCGACTATCGAAGGTCACGCTGCCAGTAGTCTCGCCCACGGCGATGGTGATCTGTTGGCCGTTGTTCAGCGTGATGACCAGCGGGCTGCCTTGCGGGGCGTTGTTGACGCTCGCGCTAACAGTAATCGATTCGCCTTCAGTAACGGCTTCCGGGGCGCTCAGCGTAATGGTGGTAGCATCGGCGTCGTCGCTGACGGTGACCGTGACGGTAGCGTCGCTGTCGAGGGCTTCGTAGTTGCCGCCTTCGGCGGTCTCGATGCTCAGATTCAGCGTGTCGGTGCCTTGCTGGTAGACGTCGTCACCGCGACTATCGAAGGTCGCGCTGCCAGTGGTTTCACCCACGGCGATGGTGATCTGTTGGCCGTTGCTGAGGGTGATGACCAGCGGGCTGCCTTGCGGGGCGTTGTTGACGCTCGCGCTGACGGTGATCGGTGAGCCTTCGGTGACGGCTTCTGGGGCGCTCAGGGTGATGGTGGTAGCGTCGGCGTCGTCGCTGACGGTGACGCTGGTTTCATCAGAGGTATCAATGGTTTCGTAGCCACCTCCCGTGGCCGTTTCGATACCAATCGAGATTGTGCCATCACCTTGCAGGTAAGCGTCGTCTGGACGGCTGTCGAAGGTCACGCTACCAGTGGTTTCACCGACAGCGATAACAATCTGCTGACCGTTGCTGAGCGTAATCACCAACGGAGTACCTTGCGGTGCACTGTTGATGCTTGCTGAAATAGTGATTGGCTGGCCCTCAGTAACCTGCTGAGGGCTCGTTAAAGTAATGACGCCATCGGTGCCGGGTTCTGGAGCAGGTACTGGATCAGCGGCATCACCCGCATCTTCCGCCGCCACATCGCCACCATCAAATTCAACAAACTCGGCACCTTCTAGGCCACCTTCTGTGCTGAAGCTGAGGGGGTCTGTCTCTTCAGCGATACGGGCAACACGCACGAAGCTGCTGCCGCCACCGCCGCCACCACCGGCACCACCACCCGCTGCGGTCGCATCGAGGATATCGAGCAGGTCGCCCTCTTCATCATCGAGTGCTGCAAGGAGTGCTTCTAAGTCGTCATCTTGTGCGCTGGCATCGGTGGCAACGATCAGGTCGCTTACCAGGTCCGGCGTGACGGCCACTTCTTGGCCGCCTTCAACAACATTGGCACCGGTACCATCAGCAAAATCCAGCTCGACACGGCCATCGGCAGAGGTGATGAGCGTTTCGCCTTCTTGAAGTACATCACCAATACGCAATTCACGCAGGTTGCCGTCTTCATCGCGAGCCCATGCCTGACCTGTAATTGCGATAACCGTTGCCGTAGCCATGTGTCATTCCTCACTCGTTGTTGGTTGCCGCCCGCTAGTACGTTATGACCAGATGGATGGGTGGCATATACAGCGAGATTAGGAGGGTATGGAACAAAAAAGTATTGTACCGATGGACAATAAAAAACGAGGCCCGCGGGCCTCGTTTTGAAGGGGATGCGACTCGGCTTGGTCCTTGCGGCCATAAGCCGAGTTACGTATCGGCTTGCTCGGCGACAGGCGCCAGCTTGAGAATCAATTGCAGGCGGTCTCGTACCGCCAACTTTTTGAAAATTGCGCTCAGATGGGCTTTTACCGTTCGTTCTGTGATATCCAACTGGCGAGCCACTTCCTTGTTGGTCGCTCCACGCGCGACGGCAAGGGCGACGCCGCGCTCTCGCTCGGTCAATAAGCGCAAGTAATCACTGTGTTGGTAACGGTCATGTTCGACACGCTGCTGAAGGGCTTTGAACGTACCGCCGAGCACTTTCGCCAATAATTCCTGGCCCACCCAAACGCCCTGATTGGTCACGACCAAGGCCACTTGGTTCAGCACGTCAGCCGCCGCCAGGGTATGAACATAGCCTCGTGCGCCTAGGTCCAGGGCGCTGAGCGCTTCTCGATCATCGGGGGCATAGCTGAGCACGACGACGATGATACCTTGCTCGACTAACCCGGGCAGTAATGATGGCCAGCTATCGACGGTCGTTGAGAGCCACACGAGATCTTTAGGCGCCACGTGCTGCCCAATCGCACCGGGTGTTAAGGCTCCAACATCTTGAAAGGCTTTTTTCCAGCGGGCTTTGATACTGCCATCCGTTGTTATGAACCAATGTTTCATCAGCGCTCCCCCATGGAATCTCGCCACGCTCTCAAAACAGGTTTTAGCATGAACTGCATCACCGTTCGCTTACCGGTGACGATATCCACCTGCGCCGTCATACCTGGTATTACCTGCAGTCGATCGGCGACGTTTTCGTTTTCTAAACTGCGCACCCGCACCAAGTAGAAGGTATTGCCCTCTTCATCTGTAATGGTGTCGGCACTGATGTGCTCAAGTTCGGCTTGCAGCCCACCGTAGATGGCGTAATCGTAGGCGGTCAGTTTGATCGTCGCAGGCTGTCCCGGGTGTAAAAACGCGATGTCTTGAGGCGCAATACGCGCTTCAACCAGAAGTTGGTCATCGCTGGGGACGATCTCCACGACTTCTTGCCCCGGCTGGGCCACTCCGCCAATCGTATTGATGTGGATACGTTGAACGATCCCATCGACCGGTGAGCGAATTTCCGTCAGCCGCACCCGATCTTGAAGCCCGGTTCCGGACTGCTGCAGCGCGTTGAGATCACCTAGCGCCTGGGCTAGGTCGTTACGCCACTCGCTGCGGCGCTCGGCACCTAATTCACGTAGCTGTGTTTCAGCCTCTTCGACCGCCGCTTCTAAACGAGAAACGGCCGCGTCGGCTTGGTTACGCTCGCCGGTGGCGCGGGACACTTCCCTTTGCAAGCGCAGCACTTCGACTTCGGACACTGCGCCTGACGCCAGCAGCGGGCGCGTCAAATTGAGCTCCTGGCTCGCCATGCTGGCTTCGCGCCCTGCCGTGTCTCGGCGAGCCTCGGCCTCGCGAAGCTCTTGTTCACGCTGGCGAATTCTGTCTTCCAACACGTTCTCTTGCTCACGCAGCTCTTCGCGACGACTTTCGTAAACTTCACGCTCTTGCATGACGATATTGGGCACTTCCTGACGCAGCTCTTCGGAAGGCTCGAAGGCGGTGCCGGTCGCCAGCGCGCGAAGGCGCTCGGCACGCGCTTCCAATGCAAATCGCTGGGCACGGTTTTCACGAAAGTCAGACACGAACCGGGTAGGGTCGATCTGCATCAGTACTTCACCCGCGTTCACGACCTGCCCTTCTCGCACCATGATTTGCTCGACGACGCCACCATCGAATGACTGGATACGCTGAAGCTGGCTGGCGGGAATCACGCGCCCTGCCCCTCGCGTCACTTCATCGATCGCGGCAAAGTAGGCCCATACCAACAGCGCGATGATGGTCAGCAGTACGGTGTACAGAAATAATCGCGCACGAATGGGTTCTTGCTGCATTCGCGCCCAGTCGGTGTCGCTGGCCCAATCACGATTGAGGTGGGCGGAGGTCACCCGCTTGGCAAACAGGCGATCCATGAAGGGGCGGAACGGTTTTTGGCCCTTTTCAGAGAAACGGCCAATCGCTTCAAAGCCTTTCTGCTCGGAAGTAGTGGAAGGTTTACGCGCCATTATGAGGCCCTCCCGATTTGGCCTTTACGTAGTGCTTCAACCACGGTATCCCGCGGACCGTCGGCCACCACTTTGCCTGCATCCATCACAATAATGCGATCTACCAGGGAGAGCAGCGAGGTACGGTGAGTCACCACAAGAATGGTTTTACCCGCCGCGACGTTTTTTAGGTTGGCTTTGAACGCCTCTTCACTGGCGTTATCCATGGAGCTGGTGGGCTCATCCAGCAGCAGAATCGGAGGGTCTTGGACCAGCGCTCGCGCGATGGCGACCGACTGTTTCTGGCCTCCCGACAGCGCTTGGCCACGCTCACCGACTTGAAGGTCGACCCCATGAGGATGGCTATTAACCAAGTTTTCCAGACCCGCTAACTCAATCGCTCGAAGCAATGCATCGTCGTCCACGCGGTCACTGCCGCCCCCGGCCACGATATTATCCCGCAGTGAGCCCGAAAACAGGCTGACATCCTGGGGTACGTAGCCGATATGGCGACGTAGCTGCAACGGGTCGAGCTGACGAATATCGACGTTGTCGACCAGCACCGCCCCAGAGGTGGGCTGATAGAACCCCAGCACGAGCTTGTTGAGCGACGATTTCCCACAGCCGATGCGCCCAAGAAGCGCCACTTTCTCGCCGGCCTTGACCGTAATGGAGACATCCTTCAAAGCGTCTCGCTCTTCGTTGGGGTAGCGCAGCGTCACTTTTTCCAAACGAATGTTACCCGCAAAGCTGGGCTTCTCTACGTACGCTTTACCTTCGTGACGCTCCACTTTTTTATCCATGACCGCATTCAAGGAATCCAATGCAGTGGAAGATTGGTGGTACTGCGCCAGCAGCGCAGCGGCTTGGCTGATGGGTGCCATGGCTCGTGAAGAGAGCATATAGGCGGCGATCAAGCCTCCCTGGGTGAGGTTGCCTTCAATGATTTGGTACACACCGACGATGATCACGCAAACGGCCACGCTGTGCTGCGCCCACTGCGCGACATTCGAGACCGATGTGCTGACCATCTTCAGCTGCGCGCCCGTTTTGGATAGAAACGCCGAGGCCTTCTCCCAATGACGCTGAATACGGCTTTCCGCTCGCAGCGCTTTGACGTTTTCCAACTGGGAAATGGATTCCACCAGTAAGGAGTTACGCTGCGCCCCAACCTCCCAGGTGGTTTGCGAGAGTTCGTGCAGCTTGCCTTGCGCCGCTAGGGCATAGAGCAGCACAAAGACAATCCCGACCAATACTGGCAACACCAGCCAGGGGTTGATCAGCGCGATGATGGCCGCAAACATTAGAACGAACGGCAAGTCTACGATGCCGAGGATGGTCGCAGAACCGATAAAAGCGCGCACCGATTCAAACGACTGCAGCGTGGAAGTGAACGACCCTGTCGAGGCTGGACGCTCTTCTAAACGCAGCCCCAGCGATTTAGCCATAATCGACGAGGAGAGTTTGACGTCTGCCCGGCTGGCGGCAAGATCGACGAAGCTGCTGCGCATGAGCCGCAGGGCCAAGTCGAAGCAAAGTACGATGAAGATACCAACGGCAAGCACCCAGAGCGTTTCAGTTGCCTGGTTAGGTACCACGCGATCATATACGTTGAGCACGAACAGTGGCATGGCAATGGCGAACAGGTTGATCGCCACCGAGCCTAGAACGATATCGCGGTATAGCCGACGATTTTCCCGAATAACCCCCCAAAACCAGTGCTGGTCTCGGCGCTTTTTGACACCCGGTTCGGACGCATTATCGGCTAAGAATTTGGGACGGACATAAATCGCTTCGCCGCTATAGCCAGCGTGAAGCTCATCCAGAGAGATCTCTACGTCCGACTCGGAGAGTTCTGGGAAAATGACGCGGGCTTTTTTTTGCTTAACATCCAGCCCTAACAAGACGCAGGCACGGCCAGGCTCTAACAAAAGAATTGCGGGGAACAGCGCTGGGTTGAGACCAGACAGCCGACTTTTTACGATCCGCGCGGTCAACCCCGCTCGAGAAGCTGCTCGCCCAAACACCGAGGGTGTCAACTTACCCTGTTCGAGAGGCAAACCTGCCCGAAGTGCTTCTGATGACACATCATGCTGATGAAACGAGGCAATGGCCTTAAGACACTCGAGCAGCTCATCGCCTGTATCCCGCTCATTGGAAACGGCTTCATCCGAAAGCGAGTCTGGCGCTTCCGTATTACTCAGGTTTGCTTGTGTCACAAAGACCTCGTTGCCCTAATACTCATTATGCGACTCGTGCTACGCACCCAAGAGGATGCGTCTGCCCGCCGCGATGGCACGGCAGGCGACGACTATTACGGGTGCCGGCATTGGCACGTAGTGCTAGCCATTGGTGACGAAGGCATCACCATACCCCATTCCGTGAAGTGTTTGTCGGAGTACTTGTGCGTCGCTCAGCGATGCCACCGGCCCCAACTGGACACGGTAGTTACCCGCCGATGCATACACCCGTGACGGGCTCGTTAGCTGCTCGCTCAACTCGGCGCTCAGCTGTTGCGCGCGGGTTTCTGCCGTCAGCGATGCGACTTGAATGTAGAGACTGCTTTCAATCGCCGCTGGCTCAACCGCCTCGTAGGTATAGGCAGCCGCACCAGACGGCACGACTACCGATTCGCTCGGCGCGTCGTACGCGGTAGCGGGGGCCTCACTCGTCATCGTCGCTGCGGAAATGCCGCGCGTGAAATCTTCCAGGGTGAAACCGCGCGGACCATCGGTGGCACACGCCATCTCTGGGTCTTGCGCCAAGTCTTCATAACCCAGTTCTGCCAGCGTGGGAATATCGTCGCGGACGACTTCCAACGTTTGCATGAGCTGCCCCATGGCAGCCAGCGTACGCGCATGCGCCAGGGTCAGATCGAATTCGGCATTGGCATACGCCCGGCTGGCTTCGAAGTATTCGTTCTCGCTGTCCAAAACGTCCAGCAGAGTGCGCTGGCCAATATCGAACTGTTGCTGATAAGCACCCCGGACGCGGTCGATGGATTGGCGGTGATCGTTCAGATAGCGCAGCTGCTCATTCAGGCGTTGCGTATCGTTGTAGGCGATTTGCGTCGTTTGACGCACGTTGGTACACGCCACTTCACGCTGATTGACCGCTTGTTCGATACGCGTTGCGGCCGCGTCGAAGGCAGCGCTGTCAGAACCGCCTCGGTACAGGTTCATGCTTGCCACGAGCTGAATGCTGTGCTCGTCGCTGCGACCTGCAATGGCGTCATCTTGGTTATTCGTGCCAGTACGGCCTTGAATGTCCAAACGGGGCATGAAGGCTGCCCGTGCGGCGTCCTGCTCCGCCCGCTGAACGGCAATATTCTCGATGGCGGCATGAAAATCGGGGTTGCCCTCGAAGGCCATCCGCACGGCTTCACTGACATCACTAGGCAGTTCATCGGCCAGAGAGGGTGCGGGTGACATGTTTTGAGGCGGCAGCTCGCCCACGATCCGCTGATAGCGCGCCGTCACGTCGTGAAGGTTCGATGCTTCGGTCATGAGGTTGGATTCGGCCAGCGCCAGGCGACCGCTGATTTGCTCAAGATCCACCCCTCGCCCTGCGCCGGAAAGCGCCCGCTCTTCAATTTGCGAAAAGACGCGCTGGTGCTCGCGGTAGTTGTCCTGCGCCAGACGCACCATTTCACGGAAAGGCAAGACATCCAGGTACGTTTCAAACGCTTCGAGCGCCACCGTTTCACTGGCACCCAATAGCTCGAAGTACGCAATTAGTCGGGTGCGGTCCAATCGCTCGACTTCGCTACGCGTCGCAAACCCGTCAAACACCATCTGCGTCAGCGTGAGCTCGGCAAAGTCGCTGCTGTAGCTACCACGACCATCGTTTTGTTGGTCTTGGCGCCCCACCCCAGCCCGGACATCAATAGATGGCAGATAGTTACCTTGTGCCACCCGAACGTCGCTTCCCGCTGCACTGAAATTGTTCCAGGCAGCGTTGACCTGCGGGTTGCTCACGATGGTTTGTTGGATGGTGGTATTGAGATCGGTCGTGCCAGGTGCATACAGCGTGGAGGGAAGCGGCTGCGCGAGCGCCGTGAGCGGCAAGCAGGCAATGGTGGTGAGCGTCAAGGGGCGCAGTGCGCGCTGAAATGCGAGAGGTGTTCTTTTCATTGTAACGTTGTCTTTCATGGCCATGTTCCCTAATGATCGTTTTCGCTACTGGTGAGCAAGTAGCCTTTCCTTTGCAACAACGCACCGACGCATTGTCACCCCCTGGGCTGCTTACCCGCTGCTGAGCACTACCTGACTGACAATAAGCTGTATGGCATCGCTGGTGATTTTGCCTGAGCAGAAGCACCTTAGATGAATGATATTAGCTTAAGTTAATCGCCTTAGCGGCAGTGACAAGCTGTAAAAACAAAAGTCACAAAAATTTACAATAAAACCTCAAAAAAACACACTACGCTGTCGACGCATGCCGCGCTTGCGGCAGTTGCTGAATCGCCAAGCCGCATAGAATCAACACTAGCCCCACCAAGGTAGAGAGCCGCATGGGCTCGCCAACGATCAAGAAAAGCAGCAATAAAGAGACAGGAGGGGACAGAAAAATCAGGTTGGACACCTTGGCAGTTCGAGAAACGCTCTGGACCGCCATCTGCCATAGTACGAAAGCAATGCCCATTTCAAACAGCCCGACATACACCCCAGCCCCAAGGGCAGCCCATCCGTGCCACTGAAACCCAGGCCCCAAAAGTAACAGAACTGTTAAAACAGGTAACCCAACACTGAAGTTCTGCCACTGACCGACCAGCGGCTGGCGGGAGTCCTTGGCATTGAGCAGCCAATAGAGCGCCCATAGCAGCGTGGAGGCTAGCGCAAACACGACCCCAAGCGGGTTTTCGAAGGCGACGTTGAACACCTCCCCTCGGGTGGCAATCACCCAAACACCGCTGTAGGCCACCAGGCCTGCCGCCACGTCCAGACGCGTCAGCCGATGACCTAAAATGGGCACCGCTAAGAAAGCCATCGCCAATGCCCACGTATAGTTCAGTGCCATGGCTTCTTGGCCAGGCAGCCGATCGTAGGCTGCAAATAGTACTAGGTAGTAGGCTACCGGGTTCATCACACCTGCCCACAGAGCTGTTCGCCACCCCCGGCGAAGCGCGACACCCATATTGCCTTGCTTGAGAACGATGATGCCCATGAGCAGCCATGACACCAGCGCTGCCCACCACATCAATTCGAGCGGGCTCATCCACGCCAGCGCCACCTTGAATGCCGTCGCCACGGTCGACCACAGAGCCACCGCCCCAAGGCCATAAAGCATCGCCCGTTGATCTTGCGTCATTGATCGATGTGTCCTAGATCCTGAGCAGGGTCGATCTGGTCGCGCACCTGCCGTTTGAGCGTTTTGATATCGGGAAACCCACCTTCCCGCTTGCGCTCCCAAAGCAGCGTGTCATCACACCAGATTTCGAAAGTACCGCCATGGGAGGGAGACAGTGCGACTTCCGTCAGCTGTTCGCCAAACGTGGACAGAAGCTCTTGGGCGTACCAAGCGCTGCGTAGCAGCCACTGACACTGGGTGCAGTAGCGAATATGAATGCGTGCCATCGTATAAATCCTTATCGATCAGTTCCTTTGCTACGCGCGGCGTTCGATGAAGCCTTTCGTCAGCATTATGTGGCATCCTAAAGGCATTCTGTCATCTTATACGAGTCACCGCCAAGGAACCGACAATGGCCCAAAAGGACGTTTCACAGACACAGCTTTACGAGTGGCTAACCGGCGACGACGACAGCCGGATGTGCGACGACATTCCTGATGGCGCGTGCCAAGAACAGCCGCGCAACTTTTTCCTTCATCTGCTGGCATCGCTAGGCAACAAGCTCGCCGATGAGCTGTCGAGCGCACGGCTAGTGCTGCCCTGGCTGTTGGGTATCATCGGTGCGCCGGTGTGGATGGTGGGCTTGCTCGTCCCCATCCGCGAAGCAGGCGCGCTGCTACCGCAACTGTTCGTGGCGGGCTTCATTCGTTTGAAGCCACAGCGTAAATGGGTCTGGGTCGCGGGCGCCACCGTGCAGGCAATCGCCGCCGCAGTGCTTGCTCTGCTTGCTTTGATGGGAAGCGGTGCGATGGGCGGGGCGCTGGTTTTGGCGGCGCTCATACTACTCTCACTAGCGCGGGGGCTCTCTTCGATTGCCACCAAGGACGTACTGGGTAAGACCATTGCCAAGCGCCGTCGCGGTACGCTGATGGGTTGGAGTGGCAGTATCGCCGGTGCTGCCACACTGGTGGCCGGCGGGGTATTGGTAGCCTTCGGCGACCGACCGGGCCATGTTGCCTTGGCTACCCTATTAGGAGTCGCTGCCGGTGGGTGGTTGCTCAATGCGCTATGCGCGGCGCGCATCAACGAAGTGCCCGGTGCCGTGGAAGGCGGCGAGAATGCCTGGGACAGCATCAAGCTCGGGATGTCTCTGATGCGTGAGGATGCCACGTTCCTGCACTTCAACCTTGCCCGGGCACTGCTGCTATCAAGCGCACTCGCTTTGCCCTACGTGGCCCTGCTTGGCCAACAGCAAAGCGGCACCGAACTTGGCGGGCTGGGCATTCTAGTCGTGGTCTCGGGGTTAGCCGCTATGGTGGCCAGCCCGATTTGGGGGAAACGAGCGGACCGTTCCAGCCGCCGGGTGATGCGTGACGCGGCCATCGGCACGGCCATTTGCTGCCTGTTGGGTGCTCTGATTGCGTGGTTGCCGGGCAGTTGGACACAGAGCGTACTGCCCTACGCGGGCGTGTACGCGTTACTGGTGGTGGTTCACCATGGCGTACGTTTAGGGCGTAAAACCTATTTGGTCGACATCGCTAATCAAGACAATAGAGCCCTGTATGTCGCGCTTTCCAACACCTTCACCGGGGTGCTAATGCTGGTCGTTGGTGGCATGATGGGCGCATTGGCACAGTGGCTGGGCAGCGCTATGCTGCTGGTGATATTGGCGTTGACGGCCATCGGCGCCATGCTCAGTGCACAGCGCCTCCCGGAGGCCGAATAGCATTGCCGATTGCAAAGCCGAACCACGCTCGCCATGATGGTCAGCAAATCACGGTGGCTAGCTGTTTTTTTGCTATCCTACCTTTGTTTGATGGTGTGAAAGACTGCATCGTCCTGCACTTAAGAGCGCCCCGCGCTGACGCACAGCGCCACGGCGAAGAAAGACGAGAAGCAACAGGAACCCATTGATGAAACGATCTCCCTTGATAAGCCCGGAGTTACTCGAACGCATTGTTGACGCTTCTGAAGATGGCATCGTCGTTGCAGAGCAGGAAGGTGACGAAAACATCCTGATTTACGTGAACAAAGGTTTTGAACGTTTAACGGGCTACAGTGCGGATGAAATCCTCTATCGCGACTGCCGCTTCCTTCAAAACGAAGATCGCGATCAAGATGCCCTCATGTCGATCCGTGAGGCGCTTCAGGATGGCCGCCCTTCTCGTGAAGTGCTGCGTAACTACCGCAAAGACGGCACGATGTTTTGGAACGAGCTATCGATCACGCCGGTTTACGACGAAGCCGACAAACTGATGTACTACATCGGGGTACAAAAAGACGTCACGGAGCGTGTCGAAGCGCAGTTGGCGCTGGCAGAACTAAAAAAACAGCAAGAGCACGCGGAGTAACGGTTAGCCGCCATGGGCGCTTACCAATAGCAAAAAGACTCGAACGCGCGCCTACTGCCCCTATGCCCGCAGTGATGCAAACATTCTTCAAAAACGCTTGAACTTCCAACCCAGTGGCGCTATATAGCGCCTAGGCGCTTAATGAGCGTTAGGCGCTTCTTGCTTCATACGTCGGTTGTATTGGTATGGCGCAAGAAGCCGTTGTGATGCCGGTGCGCCGGCTTGGGTTGGAGGGCATACCATGAGCCGTGACCCCTTAAATCGTGAAACCTACACCAACGACGGGCTTGACGCAGACGAGTTCGACAACCTGGATGCCGTCAACGACGATCACTACGGTAAAAGCAAACCCAGTAAAGCGGATACACTGCGCGCCCGTCGCCAGGTAGAAGCGTGGCTGGAAGAGCGGCGTTTACAGCGCGCAATCGAAGACGATTGGGATGAAGAAGAGTAACGCCTTGCCAATCTGCCAAGCAGTTCCAAGGTAATGACGACCCGAGGGGCACCGAGCGCGTGCCCTTCTTTTTTGGCGCTGCTTGCGCCGCCGGTTTACTGGCCTTTAGCCGCGCTGGGCACTATCATCTGTGCACCAAGCCAGCCTCGTGCTGGTCTCGCTTTTACCACAACCTAACGGATTTCCATGGCGCAATACGTATTCACCATGAATCGGGTTGGCAAAGTAGTGCCGCCCAAAAAGCAAATTCTCAAGGATATTTCCCTCTCGTTCTTTCCTGGCGCCAAGATTGGTGTGCTGGGCTTGAACGGTGCCGGTAAATCCACGCTGCTGCGCATTATGGCCGGTGTCGATAAAGAGTTTGAAGGTGAAGCTCGTCCGATGCCCGGTATCAATGTGGGCTACCTGCCCCAGGAGCCGCAGCTCGACGACGAGAAAAACGTCCGGGATACCGTCGAAGAGGCGCTGGGTGCCATCAAAGAAGCACAGGAAAAGCTCGACGCGGTCTACGCCGCCTACGCTGAACCTGACGCGGATTTCGATGCCCTGGCCAGCGAGCAAGCGCGCCTTGAGAACATCATCGAAGCGGCCGATGCGCACAACCTCGAGCGTAAGCTGGAAGTGGCCGCAGAGGCGCTGCGTCTGCCGCCGTGGGAGGCAAAAGTCGGCCACCTCTCTGGGGGCGAGCGCCGCCGTGTGGCGCTATGCCGCCTGCTGCTCTCCAGCCCGGACATGCTGCTGCTGGACGAACCAACCAACCACTTGGATGCCGAGTCCGTTGCTTGGCTCGAGCGCTTCCTGCACGACTACAACGGCACCGTCGTGGCAATCACCCACGACCGCTACTTCCTCGATAACGTCGCAGGCTGGATTCTCGAGCTCGACCGGGGGCAGGGCATTCCGTTCGAAGGTAACTACTCTCAGTGGCTAGAGCAGAAAGAGCAGCGCCTGACCCAAGAAGCGAAGCAAGAAGCGTCTCGTCAGAAAGCCATCAAGCAAGAGCTTGAGTGGGTGCGCAGCAATGCCAAAGGCCGCCAAGCGAAGAGCAAAGCGCGTCTTAACCGCTTCGAAGAGATGCAGTCGGGCGACTTCCAGAAACGTAACGAGACCAACGAGATCTACATTCCGCCCGGCCCGCGCCTGGGTGACAAGGTCATCGAGTTTCATAACGTCACTAAGCGCTTCGATGACAAACTGCTCTATCAGGACCTCTCCTTTACCATTCCGCCGGGGGCGATCGTGGGCATTGTGGGGGGTAACGGTGCCGGTAAATCGACGCTGTTCAAGCTAGTGACCGGCAAAGAGCAGCCGGATAGCGGTGACGTGGTGATCGGCGACACCGTCGATATTGCCTATGTCGAACAGTTGCGGGACGCGCTGGATGACAAGCAAACCGTTTGGGAGGCGGTATCCGATGGTCAGGATATCCTCAACATCAACGGTTATGAGGTGTCTTCACGGGCTTACGTGGGTCGCTTCAACTTCAAGGGTAACGACCAGCAGAAGCGTCTGGACGAGCTCTCCGGCGGTGAGCGTGGCCGCCTGCAGTTGGCTCAAACGCTGAAGCAGGGAGCCAACGTCCTGTTGTTGGATGAACCCTCGAACGACCTGGATATCGAAACCCTGCGCGCGCTGGAAGAGGCGCTGCTCGCCTTCCCCGGCTGCGCGATGGTGATCTCTCACGACCGCTGGTTCCTGGATCGTATCTCCACGCACATCTTGGCGTTTGAAGGCGACTCTGAAGTGGTGTTCTTCGACGGCAACTACACCGAGTACGAAGAGGATCACAAAAAACGCGTGGGCAATGACACACCGAAGCGCATGAAGTACAAGCGCATCGACGCCTAACGTCGCGTTGCTCGACACAAAAAGCCCTGCTGATGCAGGGCTTTTTTTATGGCGATGGGATCGCGTCTGCCGAATGATTCATCCAGCGGGCCACGTAAACTCACGCCCGCCCAGTAGATGCATATGAATATGGTAGACGGTCTGCCCTCCCATCTCGTTGCAGTTCATGACGACCCGGTAACCCTCTTCGGCAAAGCCTTGCTGCTTGGCGAGCTGCGCCGCGGTGTGCTGTAAGCGACCCACGAGCGCCAAATCGTCGGCTTCGATATCGTTCAGCGTAGGGATATGCTTCTTGGGAATGATGAGCTGATGTGTCGGCGCTTGAGGGCTGATGTCATTGAACGCCAGAACGTGCTCATCCTCGAACACGATGTCCGCCGGAATATCGCGGTTAATGATCTTACAGAACAGGCACTCCATCGCAGCCTCCTTACGTTTGGCGCGTTTATGGTCAGTTCGGGCAGCGCCGCGTTAGCGAAAACGGCGCTGGGAGAGCAGGTGGCGAACCAGGGGAGCGAGAATCAGCTCCATCGCCAAGGACATACGAGCACCGGGCACCACCAGAGTATGCGGGCGAGTCATAAAGGCATCTTTGATCATCGCCAGCAGCCAAGGAAAGTCCACCGTCGAAGGGTCCCGGAAGCGAATCACCACGAACGACTCAGCATCGGTGGGAATATCCTGTACCTCGAAAGGGTTGGACGTATCGACCGTGGGCACTCGCTGGAAATTGATGTGGGTGCGAGAAAACTGCGGCTGGATATAGCGCACGTAGTCATCCATACGCCCCAAAATCGTGTCGATCACCGCTTCCTGGGAGTAGCCGCGCAACTTGGTGTCTCGGTCGATCTTTTGAATCCACTCCAGGTTCATGGTGGGCGCCACGCCTACCAGCAGATCGACGTGACGGGCAATATCGTACTCTTGCGTCACCAAGCCGCCATGTAGCCCCTCATAGAACAGCAGGTCGGTACCGCAGGGCAACGACTGCCACTCGGTGAAGGTGCCCACCCGGTAGCCCGCTTCGATCTTCTGCTTATCTTCTGCATGAATGTAGTGACGAAACGTGCCGGTCCCGTGCTCCCCATACTCGATGAACAGCCCTTCCAGGCGGTCGAGCAGGTTGGCTTCGACGGCAAAGTGGGAGAGTTCGTCCTTGCGCTCCGGCTCTTCGCGAAAAATACGCTTGAGATCATCACGGGTATAGCGGTGAAAGGCATCGCCATCCACCATGGCGGCATGCACGTCTTCACGCAGGAACATACGCTCGAAGCTGCGGCGCACGGTGGTGGTGCCCGCCCCGGAGGAGCCCGTCACCGCGATAATGGGATACTCTCGTGACATTATCCCCCCCTGGCATCCGCAAGCGTTTGCTTGAGCGTATCTGGAATCGCCACCGGACGGCCTGCCGCCAGGTCCAGCAGCAGTTTGGTCACACGTGCAGTCGCCACCACGTCGCCCGTCTCTGCCTTGGTAACCCGCTGATAGACCGTCAAGGCTTTACCCTCTGGTTCGGGCACCGCCGTTTCGATCACCAGCGCATCAGGAAAGCGCGCCTCCTGCTGATACTGCACGGCGAGGTCTACGACCACGCTGGGATAACCGTGCATATCCCACTCTGGTAGATCCAGAGACGCAAAGGCCTGCACTCGCGCTTCATGGAGCAACGACACCAGGGCATCGTGCCCCAAGTGGCGGCCATAGTTCATATCCGTCACCCGCACCGTCAGCGGATGACGGTGAATGACCGCTGCCAAAGGGAAGTCCAGCGAGACACGCTCCATTGCTCTACTCCTTGTCGGGTGACGATATGACCTCGAAAAGCCGCTATTTACTGCTCCCGCGCGATGGCACGGAACGCGATATCACGACGAAATTCGACGCCGTCCCAGTGAATCGCGTTAACGCCTTGGTACGCCTGTTGCTGAGCCGCCGACACGCTATCGCCCAGCGCTGTTACACACAGCACACGCCCACCGGCCGTGGTGATCTCACCGTCTGCATTTTGCGCCGTCCCCGCGTGGAAGACCTTGCACTGCGCCCGTTCGGCATCGGCCAAGCCGTGAATCACGTCGCCTTTACGGTAATTGCCAGGGTACCCACCAGCGGCCAGCACCACGCCGACGGCTGCGCGGGGGTCCCACTCGCACTGTTTGCTGGCCAGCTCGCCTTTGGCGCCTGCCAGGCAGAGCGCCGCCAAATCCGAAGTCAGACGCATCATGATCGGCTGGGTTTCTGGATCACCGAACCGGCAGTTGTACTCGATCACTTTAGGGTTGCCCTGTGGATCGATCATCAGGCCTGCATACAAGAAACCGGTATACGCATTTCCCTCTGCCGCCATACCACGCACGGTGGGCAGAATGACCTGCTCCATGATTCGCGCATCGACCTCTGGCGTGACGACGGGCGCCGGTGAGTAGGCTCCCATGCCCCCGGTATTGGGGCCGGTATCGCCGTCGTAGGCACGCTTATGATCCTGGCTGGTGGCCATGGGCACGACGTTGTCGCCATCCACCATGACGATGAAGCTCGCCTCTTCACCTTCGAGAAACTCTTCGATGACGACACGGGCGCCCGCATCACCAAAGGCGTTGGCTTCGAGCATATCGCGGATCGCCGCCTCGGCTTCGGCCTCGCTCATGGCTACGATGACGCCTTTACCCGCCGCCAAGCCGTCGGCTTTGATGACGATCGGCGCGCCCATGTCGGCTAGATACGCCAACGCAGGCTCTACAGCCGTGAAGGTTTGATAGGCCGCTGTGGGAATAGCATGGCGGGCCAGAAAGTCTTTGGTGAACGACTTGGACCCTTCGAGCTGAGCCGCGCGCTGGCTGGGGCCGAAAATCGTCAAACCGGCGGCTTGGAAGCGGTCTACGACGCCTTCGACGAGCGGCGCTTCAGGGCCAACGACGGTCAACGCTACCTGCTCTTGCTGCGCAAACGCCACCAGAGCCTCCAGGTCGGTTGCGCCAATCGCAACATTGGTCAGCTTGGGCTCTGTCGCGGTGCCTGCATTGCCAGGCGCGACGAACACCTGCTCGACATCACGGGATTGGGCAAGTTTCCAAGCCAGAGCATGTTCGCGGCCACCGCCACCGATCATCAAAACTTTCATGGGTATCCTTCTCAAACGGGAGAGCGTCGATGGGCGGCATTATGCCACAACGGACCGTAAAACGTGGCCTTAGGAACGCTTATCCGACGTATCGTCATCGTCCGATGGATTGGGCTGATGGAGCGCGTTTTGCCAAAAGCGCATATTCTCTTCGGCCAACTCACGCATGAATTCCATGGGCGAGTGGCGCATGGCTTGCTGCCACTGAGTCTGCATGCGCTTTTGCTGCTCCAGCATCAGCTGCGTGCCCTGCTCCAAATAGCGCGCCAACGGCAGTGGTGACGACATGTCATACACACGAATCAGCTGCGCCAATAGATCGTTCGAAAACACTTCGGCTTCACTATCCGCCTGCTCTTGTTCGATAATGATCGACAGTAGAATGGTGCGCGTCAGGTCCTCGCCGCTTTTCGCATCTTCGACGCGAAACGGCTCTTCTTCAATGATGAGACGCCGCAGATCCTCGAGCGTGACGTAACGGCTCTGCTGGGTGTCGTACAACCTGCGGTTGGCATATTTACGAATTACGCGCACAGCGCATCTCCTTAAACGCGATAAAGGCTTTTGTCGCCGTTGCTGCTATTGTGCCTGCAACACGCGCCCATGCAAGCCAGCTTAGCGGATTAGTGGTGGTAAGCACGCCTTTCCTTTGACCAATAGACGACGACTATGAATTTGATACTGCTAGACCCGAGCGAGGTCGACGCTCACCACGCTCGGATTACCGATGCGCGCCGCTTGACCCATCTGCATGACGTGCATCGCGCCCAGGAGGGAGACCGACTCACAGTAGGCATTCAGGGCGGTGCCATGGGAAAGGCCACGCTGGTAGCGCTCAGCCCTGACCAGGCGCTGTTCGCACTGGAGGAGCTCAAGGAGACGCCACCTCCCGCCCTGCCCGTTCATCTCGTGCTGGCCCTACCACGCCCGCGCATGTTGGCGCGAACGCTGGAGCACGTCACGGCGCTGGGCGTGAAAGAGATCACGTTATTGCATGCGAAACGGGTGGAGAAGAGCTACTGGCAATCGCCAGAGCTGCGGCCCGACAAGATTCACCAGCACCTCGTGCTGGGCCTTGAACAAGCGCGGGATACGCAGCTGCCCAACGTGACGCTGTGCAAAGGGTTCAAAGCGTTCTTAGAGGAGCAGCTTCCTGAGCTGTTGGCAGAGCGCCGCGGGCTGGTCGCCCACCCCGGCATGGAGAATACCTGCCCACGCGGTATCAATACGCCAACGCTGCTGCTGGTCGGCCCAGAAGGCGGGTTCATTCCATGGGAAGTCGAACAGCTAATTCAAGCAGGGTGCGAAGGCATGCACTTGGGTCCACGTATTCTGCGCGTCGAAACAGCCGTGACGGCGCTGCTGTCACGGCTGTTTTGAGTCATGCCTAATTAGACGATCAAGACTGCTCGTCTTCTGGGTCGTGGGGAACGTAGGGGGCGTTTTCTCCACACCCGGGCTCTTGCAGGAAGGTATTACGCACGTCTAACAAGCCTAAATGACTGATGGTGCGGCGTCCTAGCAGCAGCGGGTAGTTCATCTCTTCACGGTTGCGTAGGCTGAACTGCTCTTCATACACGGTATCGCCCATGCAAACATCCATGAGCACGACCGGACGCTCGTCGCGGCCACCAGCGCCTCGAACGGTTTGCTCACGGTAGAGCGGACGCTCGATCTGGTCGCTGAACGTTTCACCACTGTCTTGATCTTCCAGCTTCAGGCGAAAGCGAACCCACTCTTCCCCCTCTTTTTCGAACATTTCAATGTCGCGGGCATCCAGTGAAGAGGTCAACGCACCGCTATCCAGCTTGGCTTTGACGGCAATTCCCCACGGCTCGATGTAGGCGTTTTCGACCCAACCAAACACCTTGTCTTCCGCTTGCGCGCTCGTTCCCATCAGTAAAGCACTGGCCAGCACGCTGGCTCCCCATACTCCTAGACCTGCTTTTCCCATAACGACTCATCCTTGGTGAGGCATTGACGATTCGAATCATGCGTAACAACCGTAGCCGCGCATATTACCTAGCGCAGCCGCTCCAGCAGCGACTGAGTCGCGAAGCCGTCCGGTACGAGCCCTTGGTCACGCTGAAACGCCCTCAGGCCCGCTTGGGTATTCGGACCCATGATGCCATCTGCCGTACCCACGCCGTAACCGGCCTCGTTCAACCGCTGCTGGAGCGTTCGGACATCGTCTCGCGTCAAAGGTGCCTCATCTCTTGGCCATGACTGTGCGATACCGTCACGGCCAGCGATGGCATCGGCCAGCGTCGCCACCGCCAGAGCATAGCTCGTGGCGTTGTTGTAGCGCAGAATCGCACGGAAGTTGGGACCGACGATAAACGCAGGACCGCTCGCTCCGGCGGGAACGATGACCGCAGCGCTATCGAAAGTCGGCAGCTCGCCACGAACGGCACGCACGCCCTGGGCAGCCCAGTCGGCGCTGCTCTTGCGGTCGGTTTGCGCGTAATCAAAGTCGTCGGGTAGCCTGACCTCGGCGCCCCAGGGTTGGCCTGCCTGCCAGCCAGCGCGCGCCAGATAGTTCGCCGTCGACGCCATGACATCGGGAATACTGCCCCAGATATCGCGTCGCCCGTCATCATCGCCATCCACGGCGTAGGCTTCGAAACTGCTGGGAATGAACTGGGTATGCCCCATCGCCCCGGCCCAGGAGCCTTTCATCTGCTCGGCCGCAATATCCCCTTGATCGATGATACGCAGCGCTGCCAGCAGCTCACCCCGGGCGAACTCCCGGCGGCGGCCGTCGTAAGCCAGTGTTGCGAGGGATTCGAGCGTCGAAAAGTCACCAAAATTGCTGCCGTAGTTACTCTCGACGCCCCAAATCGCTACGATGATCTCAGCGGGAACGCCATAGCGCTGCTGCATCGCCTGAGCGGTGTCGCGATGTTGTGCGAGCTTTTCCTGACCGTTGGCGACACGCGTGCTCGATACGGCGCTGTCCAAATATTGCCAAATCGCGCGGACGAACTCAGGCTGGTAACGATCTAACTCAATGACCCGTTCGCGGTAGCGCAGCCCATCGAACGCCGATGCGAGGGTCGCCTCGCTAATGCCTTGGGTCGCCGCATAGCGGCGGAACTCGCGGAGCCACTCATTGAAGTTACCGTAGCGCACCTCTTCGGCCGCGCGGGCATCGACTTCTGTCATGAGCTGGGGGTTAGCCATCACAGCAGGGGCGTAAAAAGTAGTTGCCGCCGCAGCGGCTAACAGCGGCCATAGCAAATGGCGGCGGGCACGTAATGAACCATTACATGTCAATGACTTGGGGCTTGACGTCATAGTACTCATCTCTCGGCAATCCTTAGCGTGAGGCTGATGATGGCTCAGAAACAAGCGAGTTACCAGCCTCAGAGAGACAAGCGCCACAACACGATAAGATGGAATATGGCGACGACCGCCGTTAGCACACAGCGCAAGCTGAGGTACCACTTGGGAAAGCCTTCGCGCCCTTCCCTGCTAATATCGTAGCCCCCCATCAACAGAAACCCTGCCAACAGTACCCAAAGCCCGGTCACCGTGTTGAACAGCAAAGCAGGCCACGCAATCAGGCTGGGCACCATGGCCAGTACTAGCCGCCGTACGTTGTTGTCACGGGGCACTTGAAGCGCACTGCCCCAATGAATGCCCCCTAAAAACGACAAAATCACGGCGCTGTAGTAAGTAAAGCCATAGATGGCACTGACCTGCCAGACAGGCGGTGCCCACCAAGCGGCGAGGCCGCCACCGATGAACGGCAGCAGCCCCGCCAAGCCCAATCCCCAGGCGACGCGCCGATCACTCTCCATTAACGCCATCGTTACTCATCCGTCTCTTCGAATTCGGTTGCGGCAATCAACCAGCGCTGCCACTCATCCGGTAGCACGCAGGGCGGTTGAAATTGAGAAGGCGCCACTCGCCAGGGCTGGTGGCGCTCCAGACCGAAGGGTAACGATTCCAGCGCGGGTAACCAATAGGCCACGTACAGCCCTTTCGGATCGTAATGCCCTGCTTGCTTCAACACATTGAAATAGCGATCCTGACGCGGATCACGCCCAACCCCGGCAATGTAGCGCCAATTGCCCCAGTTGCTGGCCACGTCGTAGTCGATCAGGCAGTGCTCGAACCACCAAGCGCCTAGCCGCCAATCTACCTGCAAATCTTTTACCAAGAAGCTGGCGACGTTCTGGCGGGCACGGTTGGAAATCCAGCCGGTTCGCTTCAATTCGAGCATGGCCGCATCAATGAACGGCACGCCGGTCTCCGCGTTGCGCCAAGTGTCGAAGGCTTCGCTCGCTGGCGGCAGCGACTCCCGACCAAACAGGGAGGCCCCTTCCAACTGTGCGGCGCGGTGAAAGTAGTCGCGCCATAGAAGCTCGAAGACAATCCAGTAGCTCGATTCGCAGCTACCGTGTTCGGACTCCCATGCTTTGACTTCTCGATGCGCTTGACGAGCAGACAAGCAGCCACGGGCAAGCCAAGGAGAAAAACGCGTCGAAAAGTTGGCACCCAACAGACCGTTACGCGTTTTCTTGTAAGACTCCGCCCCGTTCTGACGCCAGATATAGTGCTGTAATCGGTCGTTGGCCGCCGACTCGCCGCCCACGAACACGAACCCCTGACGCTGGTCGGGCTGCCAGGCCGCACTGGTTTCACACACGGATTTTAACGGCGGGAAACCGCGCGGCGCGCCTTCGGGCCAACACGGTAAGGTGATTGGCGCAGGCTTGGGAGCCGGTATTTCACACTGCTTTTCGACGCTACGCCGAAAGGCAGAGAAGCTGGCTGGCAGGTCTGCTAGATCGAACGGCAGCGCAGCGGCATCGATCAAGTAACCGCTATCCGCACGATAGAGCTGACAGCCTTTGGGCAGGTTGGCAGCCGCACGGGTGATGTTATCCGACTCTTCACAGCCGGAGTGTTCGGCTACCCGCACTTGCCGCGCATTGAGCGTGGTCGCCAACTCGACCACGACCTCGGCCGGGTCGCCAATACGCACTAACAGATCGCTGCCACGCTGCAACAGCTCGCCACGCAGTTCCATCAGGCTTTGCCATAAAAAGCGCAGCCGCGCTGGACCCAGCCTGGGCGTGGACTCCCCCGGCACGGCAGCCGTTAACCAACGCTGGTCGAGCACGTACAGACAAAGCAGCTGGTGTGGGAAATGTTCGAAATGTAATAAAGGATTGTCGGCAACGCGCAGATTGTCCTGCAGCCAGACAATATCAGTCGTGCTGTTCATGCTCTTGCCTCCTCGGCGTGCTGTGCTGCTTGGCCTCGCGACGGCAGCGTTCGCTGCAGAAGCGCACCTCGTCCCAGCAGCGCGCCCATTTTTTCCGCCAAGTAAATGGGCGCTGGCATTGAACGCAGTCTTTTTGCGGTAAGTCTTGTTTACGTCTCATCTATTCATCTCGCTGCGTGCTGGCTGTGCCACGCCACGCCGTAATACATGGACATAATAACTTATACAGTACAATTATTGTATATAAATTGACACCTCGACTTTGCCGTAACACGCACCTGCGCTCTTTTACGATGGGTATAAAAAAAGCCACCCAACTCGGGTGGCTTCCATCGATAACGTTGACTCCTAACGTTAGTCGGGATCGGTATTACGTGGGTGACGCTTGGCGTTTTCTTGCGTCTCCATACCGCTTTTCAGCTCGTGGGTGAGCGGATCGTAGTTAGGGCGCAGCTCATCTTTGACCGTGCCGCTCCAAAGCCGAGAGCCCACGAAGTAGCCAGCTCTGCCAATCACGTGGGCGGCAATGGGCGCAGTGATCAAGATGAATACGATGATCGCGAACGAACGCGCGACGACCCCTACCTCGGCAAAATGCATGGCCGAGGCCAGCATGATGAGGATTACCCCGAGGGCCGCCGCCTTGGTGGTGGCGTGCATGCGGGTCAACAAATCGGGCAAGCGCAGTAACCCCACGGCAGCCAACAGCATGAAGCTCGAGCCCGTGAGCAGCATGGCGCCCTTGATGACGTCAATCATCCCGCGGCCCTCCTCGTTCCAAAAAGCGTGCAAAGCCAATGGCAGCCAAAAAGCCCATCAGCGCGATGACGATGGCCGCATCCAAAAAGCTGGAGACGCCCGATTGAATAGCATACACGCCGACCAGGCCTACGACCGTCGTCGAGAACAGCTCCAGCGCCACGACGCGGTCTGGCAGGCTGGGGCCGCGGACCACGCGCACGAACGTGAGTACCAGCGCGAGCCCCATAATCACCTGACTGATTAAGATCACGGTTTCCATTAACGAAATAGCTCCAGTGCCCGGTGTTCCATCTCTTTCAAGTTGCGTCGCAGCTCCTCTTCGTCATCTAGGAACATCGCGTGGATATACAGCACCTTACGATCATCCGACACGTCCAAACTGAGGGTCCCAGGCGTCAGGGAAATCAAATTGGCCACCATGGTAATCTCCATCTCGGTACGCGCCGAAAGCGGCAAAGCGATGACCCCTGGCTGCATGTGCCACGGCGGCGTCAAGATATCGAACGCCACGCGCAGGTTAGCCTGCACCAGCTCTTTGATGAAAAATCCAAGAAAGCCAATGAAGCGCGGCACGCGGGCCGGATAGCCCTTCAACCCATCGACTTGAGGCTCGATCAGCAGCAACGCGATGTAGCCAAAAATCATCCCCACCAATAAGTTCAACCCGGAGAAATCGCCGCTGAGCAGTACCCAGGCCAAACCAAGCAAAAGGTTCCAAATGGCGCCCGTCATGGTGTCTCCTCCAGGTGGTTATCGACACGTTCGGCCTGTATGTCGACGGGCTCCAGCAGCGCCGCTTCTGCACTGGCGGAGGCGCCCAGAACCGCTTCGATATAGCCTGAAGGCGTCATCAACTGCTCCCCTATTTGGTTCATCACCAGCATGAGGGGCTCTGCAAAGACGCCAATCAGCAGCGACATCGTCGCGAGCACCACGACAGGCAGATACATCATCCACAGGCTAGGCTTCAATAATCGCCCATCGTCCCCTGTCGGAGTCGGCGTTTGCGGCACTTGGTTCTCCTCCGGCAGCGCTTTCCAGAACACTTCGTTCCAGATCTTCACCATGGAGTAGAGCGTCATCAGCCCCACGGCCAAGGCAATGCCGGTCGCCACGTATGCCTCGGCCTCCAGGCCTGCACG
Organism: Halomonas meridiana; assembly: GCF_009846525.1. Classification (NCBI taxonomy): domain Bacteria; kingdom Pseudomonadati; phylum Pseudomonadota; class Gammaproteobacteria; order Oceanospirillales; family Halomonadaceae; genus Vreelandella; species Vreelandella aquamarina. The sequence continues at coordinate 2,648,731 of NZ_CP024621.1, forward strand.
CACCAGCACGAACTTCGCAAAGAAGCCCGATAGCGGTGGGATGCCCGCCAGAGAGAAAGCGCTGATGAAAAACGCCACGGCCAGCCAGGGACGCTCACGATAGAGCCCGCCCATCTTCTTGAGCTGATAAGTGCCCTGCAGGCGATGTGTAATACCGCTGATCAAGAACAAGTTCGTCTTGACGATGATGTTGTGCATGATGGCGAACACGCCGCCGGCAATCGCCAGCGGTGTGTAGAGCGCCAGCCCCAACAACATATAGCCAATTTGGCTGACGATATGGAACGAGAGGATACGTCGAAACTCGTACTGGGCGGCGGCGCCCAATACGCCGGTCACCATGGTGATGACCGCCCCCCACAGCATGATGTCCTGAAGGTAGCCCATGGTCTGATCGAAAATCAGCGTGAACACCCGAAACAGCGAGTAAACCCCCACCTTGGTCAGCAGGCCCGCAAACAGCGCGGAGACCGCCACAGGCGGCGTATGGTAAGAGGCGGGCAACCAGAAAAACAGCGGAAAAGCGGCCGCCTTGATACCAAAGGCCACCATGAACATCACTGCCAACACCTCGACCATGCCGCTGTGTTCGGCGACATCCATGCGCAGGGCGATATCGGCCATGTTGAGTGTCCCCACCGTCCCGTAGAGCAACCCAACGGCACTGAGGAAAATCACTGACGCCAGCAGGTTGAGCGTCACGTACTTGATGGCCCCTTCCATCTGCGCGCGTTCGCCTCCCAGCGTCAGTAGCGCAAACGAGGCCACCAGCATGACTTCGAACCACACATAGAGGTTGAAGATATCGCCAGTCAGAAAAGCCCCCGCCACACCGGCCAGCAGCAGATGCATGAGGGGATAGTAGCCAAACCGTTCATGCCCTCGACCAGTGGTCGCCAGCGAGTAGACCCCCATGGCCAAGCCAATGATCCCGGTGAGCAGAATCATCACCGCACTGAGCATGTCGGCGACGAGGGTGATGCCGAACGGCGCTGGCCAGCTACCCATTTGCATGGTGATGTAGCCATCCTCCAACACCGCGACAAACAGCCAAAGGCTCACGAGGAATAACGCGACATTGCCCGCGACGGCGATAAAGCGCTGCATGGGCCGCGAGCGCCAGAACATCAGCGAAACAGCCCCCGAAAGCAGCGGCAGTAGAATGGGAAGTGCGACTTCAGGCCTCACGTGTCGGTATCCTTCATCTTGTCCAAATCATCTGCCTTAACGATTTCGTAGGCCCGGCGAATCAGCACCACCGCAAACGCCAGCACCCCAAAAGCAATTACGATGGCGGTCAACACCACCGCTTGTGGCAGCGGGTCAGCGACTTCGCCAAGCGGCTGCATCATCCCCTCGGGGATCAGCGGCGGCGCGCCTCGGGTCATCCCAGCGGTGGTAAAAATCAGCAAGTTGGCGGCGTTGGAAAGCAGCAATAAGCCAATCACCAGCTTGACGATGGAGCGGCGCAACATCATGAAAATAGCGGTCGCGTATAGCAGGCCAATCGCCAATGCCATCAACGGTTCCATGGGTATCCTCCTGCGGTCATCGGAAGGGGTAACTCAAGGCTCATCTTTATCCACCTCCATCAGCGCCATGACCATGCCGGTGACCGAGCCCAGTACCGCCAAGTACACCCCGATATCGAAAATCAGCGGCGTCGAGGCTTTGAAGTCGATCACCGGAATCGTCCACCACTGGGCGGTAAGAAAGGGTTGCCCCATGAACCACGCGGGTACCACCGAGATCATCCCCAACAGCAGGCCTGCGCCAATCAAATCCCGTGGGTCGACCATGCGCAGCACCTCCTTGGTGGCACTCACCCCAAAGGCGAACAGGTACAGGGTGAAGGCGCCCGCAGCCACTAGCCCAGCAATAAAGCCGCCCCCCGGCTCATCGTGGCCTCGCAGTAACAGAAATACCGAAAACATGAGCTGCAGCGGCATAAGAAAGCGCGCCGCCGTATTCAAAATAATCGTGCCTGACTTAACCATCGTAGGGCTCCTTCACGCTGGCTTTCTCGCCGTCCGCGGTGTTGCCTGCCTTTCCACCGTGGCGAAGCTTCAGCATGGCGATCACGCCAATCGCGGCCAGCGCCAACACGAACATCTCACCCAGCGTATCGAGGGCACGGTAATCGACCAAGATGACGTTGACGATATTCCGGCCATGGGCAAGCGGTGCGCTGTTATCCACCATATAGGTCGAAATGGTTTCGAACTGGTCGATGCTCCAAGCGGTCATGATCAGCAGGAAAATCAGCACGCCCATGGTTGCCGCCACGGCCCCGTCGCGAATGCGCTCCAGGTGGGTGGAGAGGTTGGAGAAACGCGGCAAGCGGAAGAGCACCAGTACCAGAAGGATGACCGTCATGGTCTCCACGAGCAGCTGCGTGATCCCGAGGTCTGGCGCGCTGAAGAGAATGAAGATCAGCGCAATCGAGAAGCCCATGATCCCCACGGATACCACCGCCCCCAGGCGGGAGCGTGAAATCGTGGCAAACAGAGCCCCCATGGCCATGGTGCCCACCACGATCACTTCGTGAAAACGCACGTCTAGCGTAAGCGCCAGCTGAGGCGAATGGCGCAGTAGGATGGAGTTACCGATCAGCGCAATGAGCACCACCAGCATGACCAGAATGTAGTTACGCATGTAGCCATTTTGTAGCACGCGCGTTTGCCATTCCGAAAAATGCACGATGCCGTTCATAAGCCCTTCATAGCCCGCTTCAGGGCCGTAGCGCATCACGGGCGACAATCTGGCTAGCTGGCCGCGCACGCTGTCCCACCGTTTGAAGAGCAAGAAACCGAGCATCAGGCTAACCACCGACATGATCAGCGCCACATTGATGCCATACCACAACGATAGCGAGACCGGCAGTGACTGCCCCGCAACGGCCGTGGCGGCCGACGTCAATAACGCGTCAGCCCCCAACATAGCTGGCGCCAAACCCAGCGCGAGGGAGCCAAAGGCTAGCAGCGCGGGGCCAATCAGCATGCTCAGCGGCGCCTCATGGGGCGTTTGGGGCGTCTCATGGCGTGCGCCATAAAAAGGTCTCAGCGCGATGATGGCCGCCACCGCAATGGTCAGCACGGCGGCTAGGAAGGCAAACACCACCAACATCCATTGAACGCGCTCGGCGCCTAGCGCTGCTTCCAGCATCAGCTCTTTACCGATAAAGCCCAGCAGCGGCGGCACCCCCGCCAGAGAAAGCGCCGCCACCATGGCAATCACTGCCGTCACGGGCATGACGCTGCGTAGCCCTCCCATGGCAGTCACGTCTTTGGTGCCCGTTTCATGGTCCAGAATACCCGCAACCATAAACAACGCTCCTTTATACAAGGAGTGGGCCAGCAAAAAGGTGACGAACGCGGTCATGGCGTACTCCGAGCCAATCCCCAACAGCATGGTCAACGTTCCCAGCGCCATGACCGTCGAGTACGCCAATAGCTTCTTGATATTGGTGTGGTGAATCGCCAGGAAAGCGCCGGTCAGCATGGTCGTCGCCCCGACCACAGAGAGCAGCGTCATCCACATGGCCGTGCCGCCCAGTTCCGGCTGCAGCCGCGCCAGTAAATAAATGCCCGCTTTCACCATGGTGGCAGAGTGCAGATAAGCCGATACGGGGGTCGGAGCGGCCATGGCGTTGGGCAACCAAAAGTGAAACGGGAACTGTGCCGACTTGGTAAAGGCCCCCAGCAACAGACAGACCAGCATGGGAGTGTAGAGAGCATGCTGACGTAGGTCTTCATCTGACTGCAGAATCTCATGAAACGACCAGTGACCGCTGGCTACCCCCAGTAGCACCAGCCCGGCCATTAGGGCCAGGCCTCCGGCAACCGTGACGAATAGACCTTGCCGCGCAGATTTACGCGCCTCGATATCCGTGTGATTGAAGCCAATCAGCAGATAAGACGTGATGCTGGTCAGCTCCCAAAAGATAAAGAGCGTGAGCAATCCATCGGCGAGTACGAGCCCCAGCATGGATGCCATGAAGGCAACCAGGGCCAAGTGGAAACGAGCGACATCGGGGTGGCCTTTCAAATAGCCACCGGCATAAACCAGTACGCAGGTGCCGATCACCGTGATCAGCAAACCAAACAGCAACGACAGGCCATCGAGCAGAAAACTCAGGCTGATACCCAGCGAGGGCACCCACGCCCACGCCAACAACTGCGGGCCTTCTTGGAGGACCAGAGGTGCCTGACTCAGCAGCCAACCGGCCAGGAGCGCCGGAAACAGCGCAAGCACGAGGCTTGCGCGCTCTCCAAACCAGCGGTTGAGCAGCGGCGACAACGCTGCCAACACGAAGCCCATTAATACGGCAAATTGCATCCGACGCTTTCTCCCTAGTGACGTTTTTTCATCCTAACCAGCGGCTTACACATTTGCATAAGCTGCTTGAGCGTTGAATAAGTGTGATTTTATATACACAAACCTTATACCAGCCCTGCTTCGTTTTCTAGAAAAGTCGGTTCCAATAAAAAACCGCCTAGCGCGATACGCTAGACGGTTTTGATAGCAACCGTGTGACGTTACGGTGTCGGCAGCCAGCCTGACAGCTCGTTATTGACCACCGCCAGCAAGGCGTCGATATGATCATCACGATCATTCAAGCAGGGAATGTAGCTGAAGGTTTCACCGCCAGCCTCCATGAAGCTGTCGTGGATCTCCTCTTTGATCTCTTCCAGGGTTTCCACACAGTCGGAAGAGAACGCTGGAGAGAGGATGGCAATATGCTTGTGCCCCTGTTTCGCCAGCTCGGCAACGTGATCCACCGTTTGCGGACCCACCCACTTCTCAGGGCCAAACTGGGACTGGAAAGCGGTATCGACCTCCTCTTTGCTCAGTCCCAGCGTTTCACGCAGTAGACGCGTGGTTTTCTGACACTGGCAGTGGTAAGGGTCCCCTTCCATCAAATAGCGCTCCGGCACGCCGTGATAGCTCGCCACGAGCTTGGTAGGACGGCTCTCGAAGCCGTCGTACGCCTCTTGTACCGAGTTAGCCAACGCCTGAATATACGCCGGATGCTCGAAATAGGCCGGCACGGTACGGATATAGGGCTGCCACTTCATTTTCATCAGCGTGCGAAACGCTTGGTCATTGGCAGTAGCGGTAGTGGGCGAGCCGTACTGCGGATAGAGCGGGAAGAAGACAATGCGCTCACAACCCTTCTCTTTCATGCGTTTGAGCACGCTGTCCGTGGAAGGATTGCCGTAGCGCATACAGAAATCGACCTCGACATCGTCGCCATAAAGCGCTTTCAGGCGCTCGGTCATTTTTTCCGTTTGCGCACGGGTGATGGTCAGCAACGGGCTTTCGTTCTTCTCGTTATTCCAGATGCTTTTGTACGCGTTGCCCGAGGAGAACGGACGCTTGGTCAGGATGATGAGCTGCAAAAGAGGCTGCCATTTCCATCCGGCATAATCTACGACTCGTTTATCGGACAAGAACTCGCTGAGATAGCGACGCATGGACCAGTAGTCGGTGGCATCGGGCGTTCCCAGGTTCGCTAGAACGACGCCCACCTTGGCGCGGGGAACGGCAGGGTGGCTGCTGGGCGCGTGGGCCAAGCGCCCCTCACCGGGTTGATCCTTCACGATGCTATCGGCCATCTCGCTAACTCCTCGGGTGTACGTAATGGGCAAAATCTTAACACTTTTCGGCAAAGTCGCGGCATAAAGTTATACTATCAGCATTATTTGTATAACTGCAGGCCAACTCATGTCCAAGCCGTTACTCCTGGTACTGGGTGATCAGCTCACGCTGACGCTGCCAACCCTTCGCGAAGCGCCTTCCAATGCGGTGGTGGCGATGTGCGAAGTGGCCGAAGAGGCACGCTACGTGCCGCATCATCTGCATAAGATCGGTCTTTTCATGGCCGCCATGCGCCACTTTGCCGACGCCTTGAGAGACAAAGGCTATACGGTGCACTACAGCCGCATCAATGATGGCGATAACACCCAGTCGTTGATAGAAGAAGCCGAGCGGCTCGCCAACCAGTACGGCTGTGATGAAATTCGCGTTACCCGCCCCGGCGAGTGGCGGCTGTGGAACGATATGCAGCAGCGCCAACACAACGCCCTCCCCTGGCAGCTATGGGAAGATAACCGCTTCTTCACCACACCGGACGACTTTTCACGCTGGGCGGAGGGCCGCAAACAGCTGCGCCTAGAGTACTTCTACCGCGAGCAACGCAAGCGCACCGGCCTGCTCATGGAAGGCGACACGCCGCTTGGCGGGCAGTGGAACTACGACCATGACAACCGCGAGCCCATCGACGCATCGCTGAGCTTTCCTGCGCTGCCTAACCACGGCAAGGATGACGTGACTCAAGCAGCGCTCCAGGATGCCGCTGACCACTTCCCTGATCACATGGGAACGATGGAGACCTTCAACTTGCCGGTCACCCGGCGGCAGGCACTGGTCGACCTGAATCACTTCATCGAACACGGGCTGGCAGACTTTGGCCGCTATCAAGATGCCATCAGCGACCGAGAACCCTTTTTGTATCACTCACGCCTCTCTGCAGCGATGAATATCGGTCTGCTCTCACCGATGGAAGTGTGTGACGCCGCCGAGGCGCACTACCATGCTGGCAAAGCGCCTATCAATGCGGTAGAGGGTTTCATCCGCCAAATACTCGGCTGGCGCGAATACGTGCGCGGGCTCTACTGGACGCAAATGCCCGGGTACAAGCAGGCAAACCAGCTAGGCTTCACCCGCGAGCTGCCCGGGTTTTACTGGGACGCCAACACCGACATGCGCTGCCTCCAACGCGCCATTCAAATGACCATCGACAATAGCTACGCGCATCATATTCAGCGCCTCATGGTCACCGGCAACTTTGCCCTGCTGTGCGGCGTCAAGCCTGAAGCGCTGTGCGATTGGTACCTCGCCGTATATGCCGATGCTTGCGAATGGGTCGAACTGCCCAACACGCTGGGCATGGTGCTGCACGCCGATGGCGGCTTGATGGGCTCCAAGCCTTACTGTGCCTCGGGTAAATACATCGACAAAATGTCTGATCACTGCCAACACTGTCGCTACTCCCCCAAACAGATGACCGGCCCCAAAGCCTGCCCCTTCAACAGCCTTTACTGGCATTTTTTGGAAACCAATGCGGAACAGCTCAACCGTAACCCACGAATGAAGCTCATCTATGGATCGCTAGGACGCATGAAAGAGGAGAAGCGCGAGGCCATTCGCCAGCAGGCCGAGCAATTCCTTGCCAAACTACCCACCAGCGCCGGTTACGGCCAACCGGCGCACACGAAGGGCTATGCCTCTACAGCCCAACACTCCTCCTCTACGTCTGACTCGGAGAAACGCTCATGAGCCGCTTCGCCACGCTAGATGCCCAGGCCCCGGTCACGCTCTACCATGACGGGCACTGCCCCTTTTGCCGAGTGGAAGTCGCTTGGCTTGCCAAACATCGCCATCGGTCACGCGTTCGGCTCGTCGATATTCAGAGCAGCGAGTTCAAACCAGAGGAGGTAGGCCGCAGTTTCGACACCATGATGGGTCAACTGCATTTGCAAGATCGCGAGGGGAGATGGTTCATCGGTATGGACGCCAGCCGGGCCCTCTATGCGGTGTTGGGCTACCGGCGGCTGGTAAGGCTATCTTGCTTACCGGGCCTGCGCAGCATGATGGATGCAGGCTACCGTTTCTTTGCCCGTCGCCGTATTCGGCTGGGGCGGTGGTGGGAAAAACGTCAGGGTAACGCCGCTCAATGATTCAGCGGAGGAATTAAAACACCAGAGGCATACGCGAGGTGAGCGGCGCGCTGTAATGAGCGTCGCGACCAATCACTTCGTCTTGGGGCACGTGCTGCACCAAGTAAGCGCGATGAATGCCTGCGCGTTTTAGCTCTAAATAAACGTCGTCCAGTGAGCGAAACAGCATCGGCTTGCCGCGCTGCATCAGCATGTGACGCTCGCCTTCAACATCTTCCAGCTCGACTTGGTAAAAACGGCTACCCGAATGGGTAATGACACGAATTTCGAAATTGTCGTGATTCGCGACGAACTGTTTTAACGCTTTCAGTTCCATGGTTCCCTCCTGTTATTGGTCATCGTCATGGAGCACAGCATGACGTGGCTCCATGACAATTATATTACCTTGGCACTAACCGCCTAAGACGGCAATAACAGAAAAGAGTTCCTGCCTTTATCGTCAACTTATGGTCGACTTATTGATACTCGGACGGGTCGATCGCCTTGCCCAGCGAGTTACGATCGATCCAGTTACCGCCTTTGGTCTCTTTGTAACGAAAGACCACTTTATCGCCCACCGCGACGGGAAGTTCAGCATCTTCGGTTTGGTAGCTGTACTTCTCCCCTTCCACCACCAAAAAGTAGCGATAAAGGTCGGGCATGCCCAGCCACTCTTTGAAAGGGCCTTCGCGCTCTAGCGACTGGAGCTCACCACGGCCTTCCAGTTTCGGAAGACGTTTGCGGTTACCGCGCCTAAAACCACCTGCCATTTGTAACTCCTGTCTCTCTATCTGCTCGAGGCGAACTGCTCATGAGGGTGCGCATTATACGTTCTCCCCCATGACGCTCAAGTTAATCGCCAAACGCTTCGCCGTAGCTGTCGGGTGCCAAGTCCTCGAAGCGCGTGTACTTGCCTATGAAGGCCATGTGGACGGTGCCAATCGGCCCGTTACGCTGCTTACCAATGATGAGCTCCGCAATACCCTGGTTATCCGGGTTGTCCGGGTTATACACCTCATCTCGGTACACGAAGGCGATGACGTCCGCATCCTGCTCGATCGCGCCCGACTCCCTCAAATCCGACATCACGGGTCGCTTGTTGGGGCGCTGCTCTAGCGAGCGGTTCAGCTGCGAAAGCGCCACGACCGGGCAGTTGAACTCTTTTGCCAAGCCTTTCAAGGAGCGCGAAATCTCGGAGATCTCCCCCGTACGGTTTTCGGAAAAGCCGGGAATCTGCATCAGCTGCAGATAGTCGATCATGATCAGCGCCATGTTGCCGTGCTCACGTACGATACGACGCAGCCGCGAACGCATCTCGTTGGGTGAGAGCGCGGCGGTATCATCGATGAACAGCTGCTTGTCTTTTAGAAGATTGACGGCCGACGTAAGTCGCGGCCAATCCTCATCTTCCAGCTGGCCCGAGCGAACTCGCGTTTGGTCGATGCGCCCCAGTGAAGAGAGCATACGCAGCATCAGCGATTCTGCGGGCATCTCCATGGAAAACACCATGACCGGCTTGTCGCTGGAGATGACTGCATGCTCGACCAAGTTCATGGCGAAAGTCGTCTTACCCATCGACGGACGCCCGGCGATGATCACCAAGTCGGAGGGCTGCAGGCCCGAGGTCATCTCGTCCAGATCGCGGAAACCGGTGGAGAGGCCGGTCATCTCCCCTTTGAGGTTGAAGAGCTCATCGATGCGGTCGACCGCTTTGGTGAGCAGGTCGCTCATACCGATCGGACCACCGGTTTTGGGGCGCTCTTCGGCAATTTGAAACACCAGCCGCTCGGCTTCGTTCAACAGCTCATCGGCAGGTCGCCCCTGCGGCGAGAACGCCCCTTCGGCAATTTGGTTAGCTGCCCGAATCAGCTTACGCAGCGTGGCACGTTCGCGAACGATATCCGCGTAGGCGCGTATGTTGCTGGCCGAGGGCGTATTGCGGGCAAGCTCCGCCAGAAACCCAAGCCCGCCGACGGTATCCAACTGGTCCCGCGCTTCCAGCGCTTCAGAAAGCGTGACGACATCGAGCGGCTGTCCCGATTCCGCCAAGTGAATCATGACGTTGAACACCAAACGGTGCTCATAGCGATAAAAATCGTCTGCTACCAAACGCTCGGATACGTTATCCCAGGCTTGGTTATCTAGCATGAGCCCGCCTAACACCGACTGCTCCGCCTCTAGCGAGTGCGGCGGCAGCTTTAACGCCGCCGTTTCCTGATCAGCAGAGGGCTGGTCCTGCATAGCGAGCTCCTTAAAAGTAACGCATTGCCAACGGCGCTTATCTTAGCCGGGCTGCTTCCTTCACACCACTGGCCAAATCACACTCGTCAGCGGCTCAGAAAAGACAAAGGGCGCGGGAGGTCCCGCGCCCTTTGAGGCGTTAGCGTTGACGAGCGAGATTACTCGGCGACAACCACCACGCGTACAACGGCATCCACTTCTGCATGCAGGTGGAGGTCGATGTCGTATTCGCCAGTTTGACGAATCGGGCCCTGCGGCATACGCACTTCGCTCTTGGCAACTTCGATGCCAGCAGAGGAGATGGCGTCGGCCAGATCACGCGGACCGATAGAGCCGAACAGCTTGCCTTCGTCGCCCGCTTTAGAAACCAACGACAGTTCGATGTCGTTCAGTTGCTCAGCGCGTGCTTGGGCTTCTGCTTTACGCTCAGCGGCTTGAGCTTCGAGCTCGGCACGCTGTGCTTCAAACGCTTCTACGTTTTCTTTGGTGGCCGGTACGGCTAAGCCGTAAGGCACCAAGTAGTTACGACCATAACCGGGCTTAACAGTGACCTTGTCACCCAGGCCGCCCAGCTTACCAATGTTGTCGAGCAGAATGACTTCCATCTCGTAAACCTCTTGTCAATTGCTGCGGGCAAGGCGTGCGCGAACGTTCGCGAATGTATCGATCAGCCCCAACAGCAGCACAATGAGAATCGTGGGCCAGGTCGTGATCAGCAGCACATAAAATGCTACCAGCCACAGCCCGTTCATCCCCTTTATTCCAATAAACCCGTGCACTAACGCAATACCGGCTATCAACAGCGGAATCCAGCTAAGCATGGCCAGCGCCTGCGCACCTAGCACCATACCTGCCACCCCAAGCACTACTAAAATAGCGAGTTCTTTGGGAGCCAGGCGCAGCGCATGGAACTCTTCACGAAAGCCGCCTGGGTTATAAAGCCCAGCCTGCCAGCTGCGTGCTAGCGCCAAACATGCGATGGCCGCTAACAGCACAACCAACCCCGTTACGCCCCCGATCACCATGGAGGCCAGAGTCGTCGTGTCGACGCCTTGGTTGGCAAACTCTGTGAGCATGCGGTCGATCTCTTCCGAGCTCTCGCGCAACTGCTCCAGCATGAGCTCTGTGCCGCCCGGTGGGCTGAAGATGCCAAGCTGCACCATGACCGCGGCCGCTAAGGTGCCAACGATCAAGGCTTCACTCCAGCGCATCCTCTCGCGCAATATGACCGCCATGAGCGAAACGAGTAGTACGCTCGCCAGCGGAATCACATCACCCTGCGCCCACCAGAAACCGGCTGGTAATGCCGCAGCGATAATGACGGGAAGCGCGGGAGCAAAGCCCTTGCGCAGCGTCACTAACGCCGCAATGGCCGCACCTAACCAAAACAGCCAGGGCACTAACGCTGCTAGCGCTGCCCCGCCTGCGGCATAGGGCGTACCACGCATCAGCCATCTTGCTAGTGCCAGCATCACGTTAAACGCTTACTGGTGGCTATCGGAGTAGGGCAGCAGTGCCAGGTAGCGTGAACGCTTGATAGCGGTCGCCAGCTGACGCTGATAGCGTGCTTTGGTGCCGGTGATGCGGCTCGGAACGATCTTGCCGGTTTCGGTGATGTAAGCCTTCAGCGTGTCGAGATCTTTGTAGTCGATCTGCTTGACGCCTTCAGCGGTGAAGCGGCAAAACTTACGGCGACGGAAAAAACGTGCCATGGACTAGCTCCTTAAAACGTGCGGTGGATAAAATCAGGCAGTTTCTTCAGCTTCAGCGCGCGGTTTTTCTTCGCGACGCGGACGCTTTTCTTCTGCCGGCTTCATCATCGGAGACGCTTCGGTGATCGCTTCTTTGCAACGAACGACCAAGCTGCGGATGATGGCGTCGTTGAAACGGAAGATGTTCTCGATTTCTTCGAGAGTCTCGCCGGTGCACTCAACGTTCATCAGCACGTAGTGGGCTTTGTGGATCTTGTTGATCGGGTAAGCCAGGTGACGACGGCCCCAATCTTCCAGGCGATGCACAGTACCAGCGTTTTCGGTAACGATGCTGGTGTAGCGCTCGACCATAGCCGGCACTTGCTCGCTCTGATCCGGGTGGACCATAAACACGATTTCGTAATGACGCATGGAATCTCCTTGCGGTTTGGCAGCTTCCGATGTGCGCTGGGGCAGATACCTCAACGGCGACAGGGAAGCAAGGAGTTAACTGAAATGCCCTTTCTAGGCCGCGAACAGCCGAGATAGCGCATCAAGCAGAACTGTTGATCGTACAGATGAGTTACCCATACGAACGCCCGCTTATGAATAAACGAGCGCAAGCATTCTAGTGGGCTGGCCGCTAACTTGCAAGCTGCCGCTGGCGAACGGCTTCAAACAGGCAGATACCGGTGGCCACAGAGACATTCAAGCTCGACACCTGCCCGGCCATGGGCAGTTTGGCGAGATTATCGCAGGCTTCGCGGGTCAAACGGCGCATGCCCTTCCCTTCGGCGCCCATCACCAGCGCGGTAGGACCGGTCATGTCGATCTCGAACACGCTGGCCTCCGCCTCACCGGCGGTACCGGTAATCCAAACACCCGCATCTTTGAGCTTGGCCAACGTGCGCGAAAGATTCGTGACCTGATAGACCGGCACGACTTCTGCAGCACCGCAGGCCACTTTCCTGACCGTGGCATTGAGCGGCGCGGCCTTGTCTTTCGCCACGATCACGCCGTGGGCGCCGGCGGCATCGGCGCTACGCAGGCAGGCACCGAAGTTATGCACATCGGTGACGCCATCCAGCACCAGCAACAGCGGCGGTGCGGATGCCTGCCAGGCACGCAGTTTCAACCACAGCGACTCTTCACCTTCGGGCATCAAAGGGGCACAAAATGCCACCACGCCTTGGTGCGCTGCGCCCTGGGTGAGCTGATCGAGCACGTCACGGGGCTGCTCTCTGATACGCGCACCGCCGGACTGGGCCGTGGCGACCAACTCTTTCAAACGGTTACCCGCCCCCTGCTGAACCCACAGCTCCTGAGGGGACTCGCCACGCCCTAGCAAGCTCTCCAGCGCGTGAACGCCGTACACGTGATCCAAGCCATCCGGCGTGCGAATGGCCGTACGCGGGGGGCGTCGAGACGACGACTTCATGCTCACCCCTTTTTCGCTGATGGTTTGCGCGAGCCGTTGCGCGTGCGGCGCGGGCCACGACGCGTTGACGGCTTATCCTGGGCAGCGACTGCCTTGGGGCCACCACTTTCACCACGACGCTTACGCGGCTGGCGACGCGGGCGCGGCTTGTCATCGGCCAAGCCAAAGTCGATTTTCCGGTCGTCCATGTCCACGCGCGCCACCTGAACGGTCAAGCCATCCCCCAGGCGGTAGGTGGTGCCGGTACGCTCCCCTTTCAGGCGATGCTTTTCGGCTTCGTAGTGATAGTAGTCCGACGGCAGCGAGGTCACGTGTACCAAGCCCTCGACATAGAAGTCATCGAGACGCACGAACAGGCCAAACTGGGTCACCGAGGCAATCGTACCTTCGAAAGTCTCTCCGAGCTTATCGGACATGAACTCACACTTGAGCCAGCTCTCGACATCGCGGGTCGCTTCATCCGCACGCCGCTCGGTCATCGAGCAGTGCTCGCCCAGCTCCAGCATTTGTTCGAAGGTATAGGGGCACCATTTGCTCGGTGGCTCTACCGGCGCACCCTCTACCCGCACGACCGTATTGGTTTGACGCGGGCCACGAATCACCGAGCGAATGGCGCGGTGAACCAGCAGATCCGGATAACGGCGGATCGGCGAGGTAAAGTGGGCGTACGCCTGGTACGCCAAACCAAAGTGGCCTTCGTTCTGAGGCGAATAGACGGCCTGATTCATCGAGCGCAGCATGACCGTTTGAATGATATCGGCGTCCGGTCGGTCGGCAATGGCTTCGCGAAGCGCTTGGTAATCTTGCGGCGTGGGCTCGTCGCCCCCTCCGACGGAAAGTCCCAGCTCACTCAAGAACAGGCGCAGCTTGTCCAAACGCTCGGGCGTGGGACGCTCGTGAATACGGTAGAGCGCTGGCAGGTCGTGCTTGTCCAGGAAGCGCGCCGTGGCCACGTTGGCGGCCAGCATGCACTCCTCGATGAGCTTGTGAGCGTCGTTACGGGTACGCGGCACGATTTTTTCGATCTTGCGCTCGTCATTGAAGATGATCGCCGTTTCCGTGGTATCGAAATCGATCGCGCCACGCTCTTCCCGCGCAGAGCGCAGTAGGCCATACAGCTCGTGCAGATTTTTGAGCGGCTTGACCAGTTCCGCATGCTCACGACGCAGCGCTTCGCCCTCCTCGCTCTCGCCGTCCAACATCGCCGCCACCTTGTTATAGGTCAGGCGTGCATGGGAGTTCATCACGGCTTCATAAAACGAGTAGCGACTGATGGCGCCGGTTTTGGAGATGTTCATCTCGCACACCATCACCAAACGATCGACGTGAGGGTTCAGTGAACAGAGGCCGTTGGAGAGCAGCTCTGGCAGCATCGGCACGACCTGCCCCGGGAAGTAGACCGAGTTCCCTCGCGTGCGCGCCTCATCATCCAGCGCAGTGCCGGGGCGTACATAGTGGGAAACGTCGGCAATCGCCACCAACAGCTTCCAGCTGCCGGACTTGGTCTTCCAGGCACAGACTGCGTCGTCGAAATCTTTGGCGGACTCATCGTCGATGGTGACGAGCGGAATATCACGCAAATCGACGCGATGCTGTTTATCCTCCTCCAAGACCTCTGCAGAGATGTCGCTGGTTTGATCCAGCACCTCTGGCGGAAACTCGGCAGGGATGTCGTAGCTGCGGATGGCAATATCGATCTCCATGCCGGGATCCATACGCTCGCCCAGCACTTCGATCACTTCACCCACCGGCTGCACCCGAGTAGCGGGCTGCTGCACGATCCTGGCCGAAATGACCTGGCCATCCTTTGCCCCCCCACAGGAGGTGTGCGGTATGATGACTTCTTGCGTAATGCGCGGGTTTTCGGGAATCAACACCCCAAACTCCGGGGTATTGCTGCGGTAGACACCCACGATGGTTTGGGTATTGCGCGCGATGACATCGGCAATGGTGGCTTCGTCACGGCCGCGACGGTCACGGCCACTGATGCGTACCAGCACGTGATCACCGTGAAAGACACGACGCATTTGACGTGGCGGCAACACGAGATCTGGCTTCTTACCGTCATCCCGCAGCACGAAACCAAAACCATCGCGATGCCCCAAGACCTTACCTTTGATTAGGTCGAGCTTGTCGATGAGCGCGTAGGCGCCACGACGGTCCCGTAGCACCTGCCCGTCGCGTTCCATGGCCGCCATGCGCCGACGCACGGCTTCGAGATGGTCTTCATCCTCGATGCCCAGCATGCGGCTCATGTTTTCATGGGTAATGGGCTTGCCATAACTTTCTAGGGCAGCCAATAAGTATTCGCGGCTAGGCGCAGGGTTATCGTACTTTTGCGCCTCGCGCTCGGCGTGCGGATCATCACTCAACGTCCAGTACTTCATGCGATCAACATCCTTGATGGCGTTTGCGGGAGGCGGACAGTTAGCGCAGCGGCTTGGCACTGCGGGCGGGATTCGGTATCGACGCTATTGGCGTCGGCGCAAGCGGTTAATGAGCTAGCGCGTGTCATGTTTTGTTTGGTCATGGGCGCAGTATAGCGCTGCCGGTTCAATCACCCAACCACCTAACGCTGCATTAATATGATTTCAGTGTTAAAAAATTCGCCTCAGGGCTTGCATTTAACCACGGCCCCGGTATCATACGCGCCACTTGCCCAGATGGCGGAATTGGTAGACGCGCTAGCTTCAGGTGCTAGTGACCGTATGGTCGTGGAGGTTCAAGTCCTCTTCTGGGCACCAAATAACATCATGTTATCCCCTTTTCATGACGTTATAAGGTGCAGCGGCAAGTTAGCGGTGACAGCAGTAGAAGGTTAGTTTGTATTCGCCCAGGTGGCGGAATTGGTAGACGCGCTAGCTTCAGGTGCTAGTGACCGTATGGTCGTGGAGGTTCAAGTCCTCTCCTGGGCACCATGCGAATACAAACGCCGCGCTGTAACTGCAAACGAAAAGATGATGCGCCCAGGTGGCGGAATTGGTAGACGCGCTAGCTTCAGGTGCTAGTGTCCGTACGGACGTGGAGGTTCAAGTCCTCTCCTGGGCACCATGACATGGTCCCTTCCGCATCACTCTTTCATCCATGCTATCCCCTCTTATTTCTCTTTTTCTCTGTGTATTTTTTCTAGTATAAGCCACGTGCCCTATGCGCTTTTCCGATCACCGCCCTAGCGTGGTGTGTTGTAGCGCCTGCACGTTAACACGGTGGCGCATTGCGACAAGCGAGGGTCAAGCCCCCGCCCGCCGATTTACTGATAGCGTCCGGGACGACGCGCCACCTCTTCCAACGCCCAGTCTTGGGTGCGCAACTCACCTTCGAGTACGGACTCCATTGCGGGTGTCAAATCAGGAAAGAAATCCAGTCCCGTTCGCGCTTCCACCTCATCGATAGTGACGAGATAGTCATCCAGCGGCTCGTTGCCTCTTACGTCTTGAGGCATGATGAACGCTAGCGCTAACGGCGCCTCTTCGTGAGGGGCGACGATGATTTTATAAAACGCCGACGGCACTTCCACGAAACCCACGCGATTGAACACGTTATCCATAAAGTGCTCCGGGTAGATGGGCCCGGTGATTACCTGCAAGCGCTCAAAGCGAG
This sequence comes from Halomonas meridiana, assembly GCF_009846525.1. Lineage (NCBI taxonomy): Bacteria > Pseudomonadati > Pseudomonadota > Gammaproteobacteria > Oceanospirillales > Halomonadaceae > Vreelandella > Vreelandella aquamarina. Next base: position 2,665,422 of record NZ_CP024621.1, read on the forward strand.
GGGCAAAGTGGTCCATGACCGACTCTTCCAAACGCTGCCAAAGCTGACGATTCAAATTAGGCCGTTGAGGCGCCATGTTGCTCATCAAGAAGGTATCGATTTGCGCACGGCGGCCATGCACGGCGGCAATGGCATAGTTGGGGGCTAGATGCCCTCGGTCGTAGCCACTGCCGGAATAGCTGTCCGTATCTACGGGCCATAGCGTGCGCCAGTCTGCTTGGAAATTGGGCCGACTGCCGATGCGCGTATCGTCTGGCACGGCGGTGACTTGGTAGCTGACCCACAGCGCCCCGACGCGTACATCCGACCATCCCGCTAAAAACCCATCGTTGCGCAATACGCGATGAAACGTCGTCGGTTGAAACGACTCCCACGTGGGCACGCCTTTCCACGTGTACGCATCTTGATGTTGACGGCCCTGAAACTCCCACAGACCAGTACCTACGATTACAAACAGCACAGCAATGCCCAGACGTCGCCCTTGGCGACGCCAGCGCACGAACGAATTCCCCAACGAAGTCACTCCCCTACGATATTCTTTTCATCCACTCGTCTATCCGTTGCCGCGATAGCGAGGGTTACCAGCCGAGTGAAAACATGGTTTCCAGATCGTGACGAGAGTGCACCTGCATGGCGTTCAACGTTTCAGTATCGCTGATCCCCTCTACCGCATTGAGACGCTCGGTGACCAGTTCTGCCAAGCTCTCGAAGTCACGGGTGCGGGCAATGGCGACTAAGTCGTAACGACCACAGGTAGAGTAGACCTCACTGATCCCCTCTACATCTGCTAGACGCTCGGCCACTGCTTTTACCTGGCCTTTTTCGGTATTGATCAAGATCACTGCGTTCTGCATGGCGCCCTCGTTGCTCATGAAAGGTGGATATCAGGCTACGGGGCGAGTATAGCAGCCTGCGGGGTAGGGCCAAGCGCTGCTCACCTGCGTGGCTAATTGTCGCGCTATTTATAAGGTTATTCGCACTAATTTTGAGCATGCGCTAGCATGTACCTTAGACCTCCGATTTATAAGACTTGTCGGAGTATTAAGAGGTGGACCACCACCCGATCACCGTAGCAAAACGTCAGACCGTGACGATAAGGAGACACCATGGCTAATCAGAGCCGTCGTAAGTTCATGCGTAACAGCGTGCTAGGCCTCGCCGCCCTGCCGTTTGGTGCTGGAATCCTGTCGAAGACTGCTTTTGCCCAGGAACTCCCGCGTTTGGATCCCTCCTCACCTACCGCCCAGGCGCTCAACTACGTTGAAGTGGCCAGCGAAGCCAGCGATCACCCTGCTTACGAAGAGGGCGAACTCTGCTCTAACTGCATGTTCTTCAATACCGATACGCAAGGCTGCCAGCTGTTCCCCGAAAACAGTGTCGCCCCGGAAGGTTGGTGCCAATCCTGGACCGCCAAAGCGTAATACGCTGTGCCAGCGGTTAAAACGACTCACCCCGCGCCTTGCGCGGGGTGATGACGTTTGAAGACGTATAAAACACGTTCGCCATCAACTCGCCTCTTTGCTCTCCTCTTCTACCGGCCAGTGGTAGCGTCGTGTCACTTTTCCCTCCTCCATGGACACCAAGTGTACGGGGAACCCCCACAGCTGCTGTAAATGGCGAATCACCGGGTATACGCTTCGGCCCAAAGGGCGGCGATTGTCTTGAATATGGTGCAGCGTCAGCGAGCGATCTCCTCGGATGGCGGCTTCCACCACCTGAATATTGGGCTCGCGAACGGAGAGCGCGTATTGGCTGGAGAGCGCCTCCCGAACACGCTTGTAGCCCCGATCGTCATGTATCGCGGCGACTTCCAGCGTCTCGGACTGATCATCATCGACGATCAAAAAGAGCTTTAGGTCGCGAATGACTTTGGGGGAGAGAAACTGCTGAATGAAAGACTCATCCTTGAAGTTGCGCATCGCGAACTCCAGGGTGTCTCGCCAGGGGCTGCCCGCTATGTCGGGGAACCACTCACGATCTTCCGCCGTCGGCGCGTCACATATCCGCTTAATGTCCATGAAGATGGCAAAACCCAAAGCGTAAGGGTTCAGCCCGCTGTAATAGGGGCTATCGAACCCCGGCTGGTTGATGACCGCCGCGTGGGACTGCAAGAACTCCAGCATCAGCCCTTCATCCACCTTGCCTTCATCGTATAGCCGGTTCATCAACGTGTAGTGCCAAAAACATGCCCACCCCTCGTTCATTACCTGCGTTTGCCGCTGCGGGTAGAAGTACTGCGCCAGCTTACGCACGATACGTACGATCTCACGCTGCCAAGGGGCCAACAGTGGAGCATTCTTTTCGATGAAGTAGAGCAGGTTCTCCTGGGGCTCTGAGGGGTAGCGACCGCCCGTATGCAGTCCCAACGGGTCGTCGTCGCTGTGCAAGCTACCCGGCAACGGTGCCATGCCAGCCGGCGGCTCGGGGATCGTTCGCCACAGCATGTTGACCTGGGTTTGCAGGTACGCCTCGCGCTCGTCTTGGCGTTTGGCTTCCTCCTCCGCCGAGATGGGTGATGGCCGCTTGTAGCGGTCTACCCCGTAGTTTTGTAGCGCATGACAGGCATCCAGCAGTTGCTCGACGGCGTGCACGCCGTGGCGCTCTTCGCACTGCGCGATGTATTTGCGGGCGAATACCAGGTAATCGACGATGGACTCCGCATCGGTCCAAGTGCGGAATAAGTAGTTGCCCTTGAAGAAGGAGTTATGACCGTAGCAGGCGTGGGCAATGACCAGCACCTGCATCATCAAAGTATTCTCCTCCATCAAGTAGGCAATGCAGGGGTTGGAGTTGATCACCAGTTCATAGGCCAGCCCCATTTGTCCCCGTTTATAGGCCTGCTCCACGGCAAGAAACTGCTTCCCGAACGACCAGTGGTGATACCCCACCGGCATGCCGACGCTGGCGTAAGCATCCATCATCTGCTCGGTAGTGATGACTTCGATCTGATTGGGATAGGTATCCAGCCGGTACTCATCGGCGAGCCTGGCGAGTTCCTCGTCGAAGCGCTCCAGCACGCTGAAATTCCAGTCCGACCCAGTGGCGATGGGCTTGCGGGTTACACTCATGGCGCCCTCCTCGACTCGCACTAGCGCTCTTGACTCAAGCGGCGCTTGAATAGCTCACGAAAAACGGGGTAGATATCTCCCGCATCGACGATCTGGCGCATCGCAAACCGCTCGGGAAACTGTGCTGCTACGGTTTCGTACTCGTGCCACAACGACTGATGATCGTGCGGGGTAATCTCCACGTAGGCGTAATACTGCAGCTGGGGCATCAACTGCTTTACCAGCAGATCACGACAGATGTTGGAGTCGTCGTCCCAGTTGTCGCCATCGGATGCCTGCGCCACATACAAATTCCATTGCCCAGCGGGGTAGCGTTTTTCGATGATTTTATTGACCAGATTCAGTGCGCTGGACACGATGGTGCCGCCGGTTTCGCGAGAGTAGAAGAACTCCTCCTCGTTCACCTCCCTGGCGGCGGTATGGTGGCGCACGAACACCAACTCCACCTTCTCGTAGTGCTTCTCCAAAAAAAGATAGAGCAGTAAAAAGAAACGCTTGGCGATGTCTTTATGGTTCTGTGTCATGGAGCCCGACACGTCCATCACGCAGAACATCACTGCCTGGCTCGACGGCTGTGGCTGAGCAGCCAACTGGTGGTAGCGCAGGTCGTAGGTATCGATGAAGGGAATGGCGTCGATGCGCTTCTCCAGCCGCTCGATCTCGGCTTTGAGCTCCACGATACGCGCCGGGTTACGCAGCACCGGGTCTTTGCGCTCCTCGGCCGCTAGCGCCTCTTGCGCCTCTTTCAAAGCACGTTTGATGGGCGCGCGCATGGCGATACGCCGTGCATAGGCTTCGCGCATCGAGCGGGTAATGCTAATGCGCGAGGGCACGCCATCTCGCGCAAGGCCTGCCCGCACCATTTTGATCTCTTCCAGCGACTTTAGCGGCTTGCGCTGCAAATGGGGCAGCTCCAAGCCGTCGAACACAAACTCCAAGAACTCTTCACGGCTGAGGGTGAAGGCAAACTCGTCGTTTCCTTCCCCCTGGTTGGAGGCGCCGCCCTCGCCCGCTCCATTGCCGCCCCCCTGGCCCGCCGGGCGACGAATCTTATCCCCCTCCAGAAACTCCTTATTACCCGGCGAGACGATATTACGCGCCCCGCCCGGCCCGTGCTGAAACACGGGCTCTGAAATGTCCTTGGCAGGAATCGAAATTTTCTCGCCACGCTCCATGTCGGTGATGGAGCGGCGGTTGACCGCCTCCTCCACCGAGCGCTTGATGTGCTTGCGATAACGCTCCAAGAAGCGCTGCCGATTGACCGCGCTCTTGTGCTTAGCGTTAGGTCTGCGATCAATAAAGTAGGTCATTCGACCTCCTCAACACCTCGATCTTGAGCGCCGACTCTTGGCGCTCTTGTGTGCGGGCCGACAGCGGCCCGCTACTGAGACTTACGCACGCGCAGGTACCATTCGGAGAGCAGCCGCACCTGTTTTTCGGTATAGCCACGGTCCACCATGCGCGCCACGAAATCCTCGTGCTTTTTTTGATCCGACTTCGACGCTTTGGCGTTGAACGAGATCACCGGCAACAGCTCTTCGGTGTTGGCAAACATCTTGTGTTCGATGACGCCTTTCAGCTTCTCATACGACTGCCAGCTAGGGTTCATACCGTTGTTTTGCGCCCGCGCCCGCAACACGAAGTTCACGACCTCATGGCGGAAATCTTTCGGGTTGGAGATACCCGCCGGTTTCTCGATCTTCTCGAGTTCCTCGTTCAGCGATTGGCGGTTGAGCAGCTCGCCGGTTTCAGGGTCACGGTACTCCTGGTCTTGAATCCAGAAGTCGGCATAGGTCACATAGCGGTCAAAGATGTTCTGACCGTACTCGCTGTAAGACTCGAGATACGCGGTCTGAATCTCTTTGCCGATGAAGTCCACGTAACGCGGGGCCAAAAACTCCTTGATGAAGCCCAGGTAGCGCTCGAATACTTCGGACGGCAGCTGCTCGCGCTCCAACGCCTGCTCCAACACGTACAGCAGATGCACCGGGTTGGCCGCGACTTCGGTACTATCGAAGTTGAACACCTTGGAGAGAATTTTGAAGGCAAAGCGGGTCGAGAGGCCCTGCATGCCCTCGTCTACGCCTGCCGCATCGCGGTACTCCTGGATCGATTTGGCGCGCGGGTCGGTGTCTTTCAAATTCTCCCCGTCATATACCCGCATCTTGGAGTAGATGCTGGAGTTCTCCGGCACCTTGAGCCGCGACAACACCGAGAACTGCGCCAGCATACGCAGCGTATCCGGCGCGCAGGGCGCTGCGTTGAGGGAGGAGTCTTCCAGCAGCTTTTGATAGATCTTGATCTCTTCCGACACACGCAGGCAGTAAGGCACCTTGACGATGTAGACGCGGTCCAGGAAAGCCTCGTTGTTACGGTTATTGCGGAACGCCTGCCATTCCGATTCGTTGGAGTGGGCCAGAATCACGCCATCGAAAGGAATCGCGCCCATGCCTTCCGTGGGGTTGTAGTTGCCCTCTTGGGTGGCGGTCAGCAGCGGGTGAAGCACCTTGATGGGTGCCTTGAACATCTCCACGAACTCCATCAGCCCCTGGTTGGCGCGACAAAGCCCGCCTGAGAAACTGTAAGCATCCGGGTCGTCTTGGGAGTAAAGCTCCAACTGACGAATATCCACCTTACCGACCAGCGACGAGATATCCTGATTGTTCTCGTCCCCCGGCTCGGTTTTGGAGATGGCAATTTGATTCAGCCGTGACGGATAGAGCCGCACCACGCGGAACTGGGAAATATCGCCGCCGTACTCTTTTAGGCGTTTGGCGGCCCAAGGCGACATGACGCTGCGCAGATAGCGTGCAGGAATGCCGTACTCTTGTTCCAGCAGCTCGCCATCCTCTTCCGGTGAGAAGAGCCCAAGGGGCGATTCATAGACCGGCGAGCCTTTGATGGCATAGAAAGGAATGCGCTCCATCAATAGCTTCAGGCGTTCGGCCAACGACGACTTACCGCCGCCGACCGGACCCAGCAAGTAAAGAATCTGCTTGCGCTCTTCGAGCCCCTGGGCCGCGTGGCGGAAATAAGCCACGATCTGTTCGATGGCCTCTTCCATGCCATGAAACTCGGCGAAGGCAGGATAGCGGCGAATCACCTTGTTCGAAAAAATGCGTGATAGACGCGGGTCTTTCGCCGTGTCGATCACTTCAGGCTCGCCTATCGCTTCCAGCATGCGCTCGGCGGCGCTGGCATACACCTTAGGGTCGCGGCGACAAAGCGCCAAGTACTCCTCAAGGCTCATGTCCTCTTGCTGAACGCGGGCAAATCGGTCTTGAACGTGATCAAAGATGCTCATGGAACTCTCCTGTGGCCCATCCCCCAGCGCGACCGCCAAGCCAATACCCCAGGCGGCGTGCTATTTGAGGTGTCGCTCTATCAGCGTAGTCAGCATTAGCAAAAAGTGATGACATCACCTTCAACGCAGCGCATCTGACCGCTGAGATAAACCTATGAGCATCGGAGGAGAGCTTTAGTTGCGTTGAATTCTACAGAGCACTACAACGCAACACGCCACCGCAGCGGTGGCGTGCAGGCGGTCCAAGAGCCGCATCGAGCTAGGCAGCGGGGGGCTGCTCCAGCACCTCTTTGACGTCGGCCAATAGCTGGTCGAGTAATTCAACGGTGGTGTTCCACGCGCACACAAAACGCGCTCCGCCAGCGCCGATGAAGGTGTAAAACGTCCACCCTTTGGTTTTCAACGCTTCGATGGCGTGAGGCGGCAATTCAACGAACACGCTGTTCGCCTGGGTGGGGAACATCAGCGAGACACCCGGCAGCGCCTGCAGCCCCTCTGATAGATAGCGTGCCATGGCGTTGGCATGTTCGGCGTTGGTCAGCCACGCACCGCTCTCCAACAACCCCAGCCACGGCGCAGAGACATAGCGCATTTTCGACGCCAACTGCCCCGCCTGCTTGCAGCGGTAGGAGAAGTCTTCCGCCAGCTCGCGATTGAAGAATAGGATCGCCTCGCCAAACGCCAAGCCGTTTTTGGTGCCCGAGAAGCACAGGGCATCGACCCCTACCTGCCAAGTCAACTCGGCAGGCGAAGCGTTCAAACTGGCGCAGGCGTTGGCAAACCGCGCTCCGTCCATGTGCAGACGCAAATCATGCTTGTCCGCCATGGCGCGAATGGCCAACAGCTCCTCACGGGAGTAAACGGTGCCGACTTCGGTGGCCTGGGTGAGCGAGACGACTTTCGGTTTCGGATAGTGAATGTCGCTGCGCTTGGTGACCAGCGCTTCGATCCCTTTGGGGGTCAGCTTGCCATTCGCCCCCGGGGAGGTCAGCAGCTTCGCGCCGTTCGAGAAGAACTCAGGGCCGCCGCACTCGTCGGTTTCGATATGCGCCAGCTCATGACAAATCACGCTGTGGTAGCTGCGCCCCATCGCCGAGAGCGCCAGTGAATTGGCTGCAGTGCCGTTGAACACGAAAAACACGTCGCAGTCGTAGTCGAACATTTCCCGAAAACGGTCGGCGGCGCGGGCGGTCCAGCGATCGTTACCATAGGCGAGATCGTCCGCCTGATTGGCTTCGAGTAAGTACTGCATTGCCTCCGGGCAGATACCGGAGGTGTTATCACTGGCTAAAAATCGTGGGGTACACTCCGAGGGCATGACGATAATCCTTTTGTCTGGCGGTCGTGCGGCGCAGGCTGGGTGCCACCCGCGCCTTAAATCCCTAACGTGGCTTAGTGGTTAGGGTGATTCATCAGTCTATCGCCATTTTGCCGTCAACGTCACGCCCCCAATGAGCGTTACAGCGACGCCGCCAACCGTGTGCCTTGATCGATGGCGCGCTTGGCATCCAGTTCGGCCGCTTCCGCAGCGCCACCAATCACATGCACGCGCCCGCCCACCTGTTGCAGCGGGGTCATCAGGTCACGCACGGACTCTTGTCCCGCGCATACCACGATGGTGTCCACCTCGATCACCTGCTCTTGTCCGTCGCGGCGAATGTGCAAACCGGCATCATCGATACGTACGTACTCGCAGCCAGTCAGTGTTTCTACGCCGCGCTGCTTGAGCGAGGCGCGGTGTACCCAGCCCGTGGTCTTGCCCAGGTTTTTGCCCGGCTTAGAGCTTTTCCGCTGCAGCATCACGATACTGCGCGGTGAACGCGGCGGCTGCGGTGCTTTCAAACCGCCCCGCTCGCCCACTGCCAAATCCACGCCCCACTCGTCGCACCATGCGGCCACCTCCATGGCGGGGTGCCCTTCATGGGAAAGCAACTCAGAGACATCGAAACCAATGCCTCCCGCGCCGATCACCGCCACGCGCTTGCCCACCCGCTCAGGCTGCTCGATGGCATCGGCGTAGCTCAGCACGCTGGGGTGGTTAGCGCCGGGTAGCGTCAACTCACGGGGCACGACCCCCGTGGCCATCACGATCTCATCGAAATCGGCCAACGCCTCTGCGGTGGCGTCGGTATTCAGCCGCACATCGACGGCATGTTTCTTCAGCATCACTCGGAAGTAGCGCAGGGTTTCATTGAACTCCTCTTTGCCCGGAATTTTACGGGCATAATTGAACTGCCCACCCAGCTCGGCGCGACGCTCGAAAAGCACCACGGCGTGCCCACGGCTGGCCGCTGCCACCGCCGTGGCCAACCCCGCCGGGCCGCCGCCAACGACCGCCACCCGCTTGGGCGTTTGCGCCGGTGCCAGGGAAATCTCGGTTTCGTGGCAAGCGCGGGGGTTGACCAAGCACGAGGTCAGCTTGCCCATGAAGGTGTGATCTAGGCAGGCTTGGTTGCAGGCGATGCAGGTATTAATTTCCTCCGACAAGCCGGCCTCGGCTTTACGCACCCACTCCGGGTCCGCCAAAAACGGACGCGCCATCGACACCATATCCGCATGGCCGTCTGCCAGTACCCGCTCGGCCACCTCCGGCATATTGATGCGGTTGGTGGTGATCAGCGGAATCGACAGCGCCGTGCGCATGCGTCGGCTAACCTCGGTAAACGCCGCCCGTGGCACGCTGGTGACAATGGTGGGCACCCGCGCCTCGTGCCAGCCAATGCCGGTATTGATGACGTTCGCGCCAGCGGCTTCAATGGCCTGGCCCAGCTGTACGACCTCGTCCCAGGAGCTGCCCTCTTCCACCAAATCGATCATCGAGAGGCGGAAGATCAGTAGGAAACGTTCGCCAACGGCCTGACGAATACGCTTGACAATCTCAACCGGGAAGCGCATACGCCGCTCGAAATCGCCACCCCAGTCGTCGTCACGCTGGTTGGTGCGGCGGCAAATAAACTGGTTGATCAAATAGCCTTCCGAGCCCATCACCTCAACGCCGTCGTAGCCCGCCTGCTGGGCGAGCGTAGCGCAGCGAACATAGTCGGTAATTTGCTGCTCGACGTCGTCACTGGAGAGCGCCCGAGGGGTAAAGGGATTGATCGGCGCTTGCAACGCCGACGGCGCGACCAGCTCGGGGGAGTAGGCGTAGCGCCCAGCATGTAAAATCTGCATGCACAAATGGCCACCTTCGGCGTGAACCGCTTCGACCACTTGGCGATGCGCCGCGACCTGCGACGCATCCGTCAGCGCGTTGGCGCCCTGAAAGACCGCCCCTTCGGGGTTCGGCGCAATGCCGCCCGTGACGATCAAGCTTACCCCTGCACGCGCCCGCTCTGCATAGAACGCCGCCAAGCGCTCGAAGCCGTTCGGCGCTTCTTCCAGATTGGTGTGCATGGACCCCATCAAGACGCGGTTGGGCAGCGTCAAGTGGCCGACGGTCAGCGGACGAAACAGATGCGGATAAGCTGGCGCTGGGTGCATCACGGCGCTCCTTTAATGTTATTGAAACGGCTAGCCATTCGTATTCAAACAAGCGTATGACATAGCGAGTTCGACGTACAGACTTTTAGCCGCCCCGTGGGGCTGCTCTTTGGTATAGCTCAGCGGTTTGCCCAACGCCTTCCCCTTGCTCATCGCGGCAAAGCGCGTCACATTAACCGGCTAACGATAAGGGACTGTTTTAAGGGAACGTGCTATGCCATTGATTTACTTTTTACCGCCGCTGGCCACGGTGCTGATCTGGTCGGGTAACATGACCATCAACCAGCTGACCGTGGGTGCGATTGCCCCTAGCAGCATCGCCTTTTTGCGCTGGCTGCTGGCGCTGCTGGTCATGACCCCCTTCGTGCTACCCGCCGCTCTGCGCCATCGCCAGGAGATACAGCGTAACTGGCCGAAGCTGGCACTACTGGGCTTGCTGGGCATGGGATTGTGGCAAGGCCTCGCCTACGTGGCGGCAGAGACCACCACCGCCACCAACATGGGCATTTTGGCCGCCATGGTGCCACTGCTAACGGTGCTGCTCAGCGCTTTGATTCTCAAGGAACCCCCCACGCTGGGCGGTGTCGTAGGCGGCGTGCTCGCCTTTATCGGCGTCACCGTGCTGCTTGGCCGCGGCAACCCGCTCTCACTGCTGCAGTTGGAGGTGGCTCAAGGCGACGCGCTGATGGTGGTCGCCGCCACCTGCTACGCGCTATACGGTGTCATGCTCAAGCGCTGGGCGATGAACCTGCCTCCTTGGGTCATGCTCTATGCGCAGGTCTGCTTTGCCGTCCTGTTTTTATTACCGCCCTACGTGATGGGCCCCATGACACCGGTGGATGGGCAAAACGTGTGGTTGATCCTTTACGCAGGCATTCCCGCCTCGGTCATCACGACGTTTTTATGGATGCGTGCGGTACGTCAAATCGGCGCCAACCAATCGAGTATCTTCATCAACCTCATGCCACTGTTTAGTGCGCTGATTGCCATGGCGCTATTGGGTGAACAGGTATCGGGATTCCACTTCATGGGTGGGCTGTTAATTCTTGCCGGGGTAATCATGGCACAAACGCTGACACGCCCGTTGGTACGTGCCGCCGCCCCTCATAAAACGCGCAGCGCGCAGCAGTGATACAATAGGCCAACTTCATTCGACGACTGGGAACCCCTGAACTATGTCCCTAGAAGAACTGCACCTGAATCTGCGTAACCTTGCCAGCGACGACTACGGCCAGTTGAAATCGCTCATGGACGCGGTGTATCACGACATTGGTGGCGCTTGGCCGAAGCACACCATCGACAAGCTGATTCAGGAGTTTCCTGAAGGTCAGATTGCCATCGAGGATGACGGCGTGCTGGTCGGTGTGGCCCTCACCGTGCAAGTGGATTACGACGAGTTCTCCAACCCGCATAAGTACGACGATCTGATCGGCCATCGTGAAATCATCCTGAACGATCAGGATGGCGATGCCATGTACGGGCTGGATGTTCTGATTCATCCGGACTACCGCGGCTACCGCCTGGGCCGCCGCCTGTACGAAGCGCGTAAAGAGCTGTGCCGCTCGCTCAATCTGCGCGCCATTTTGGCAGGCGGGCGTATTCCCGAGTATCACCAGCACGCCGCCGAGCTGACGCCTGCACAGTACATCGACAAAGTCTCTCGCAAAGAGATCTACGACCCGATTCTGTCGTTCCAGCTCGCCAACGATTTCCAGGTCAAGCGCCTGCTGCGCAAGTACCTGCCGGAAGATGAGCAGTCCCGTGGCTACGCCACGCTGCTGGAATGGAACAACATCCTGTTCGAGCCCGCTGAAAACGTGCTGGACACCCGCCCAACGCAGGTGCGCGTGGGGGCGGTGCAGTGGCAGATGCGTGAATTCGCTTCCGTGGAAGCGGCGCTGCAGCAGATCGAGTACTTCGTCGACGCGCTGTCGGATTACCAGAGTGACTTCGCCGTCTTCCCGGAGCTGTTCACCACGCCGCTGATGGGCCTCCAAGATCGTGCTGCCCAGAAAGACCAAATGGCGGCGATTCGCTTTTTGGCGGGCTTTACCGATCGTTTCAAGAGCGAACTGTCACGCATGGCGGTCTCTTACAACATCAACATCATCGGCGGTTCGATGATCGAGGTGGGTGACGATGACCGTCTTTACAACGTGGCCTACCTGTTCCACCGGGATGGCGAGGTCGAGAAGCAGCTCAAGCTTCACATCACCCCGCAAGAGCGCCGCGACTGGGTGATCGAAGGGGGCGACAATCTGCAGGTCTTCGACACCGACGCAGGGCGCGTGGGCATCTTGATCTGTTACGACGTGGAATTCCCGGAGCTGGGCCGTCTGCTGGCCGACCAGGATATGGATATTCTCTTCGTACCGTTCTGGGTCGACACCAAAAACGGCTACCTGCGCGTGCGCCACTGTGCACAGGCCCGCGCCATCGAAAACGAGTGCTACGTGGTCATTTGTGGCAGCGTCGGCAACCTGCCCTCCATTGAGAACCTGGATATCCAGTACGCTCAATCAGCGGTGTTCACGCCGTCCGACTTCGCGTTCCCCCACGACGCGGTACTGGCTGAAACCACGCCCAACACGGAGATGATCTTCTTCTCCGACTTGGACCTGACCCGCCTCACCGTTGTACGTGCCGAAGGCTCGGTCACCAACCTGAAAGACCGCCGTAAAGATCTGTTCGATCTGCGCTGGCGCGACTGGTCGTGGAAGTCTGGCAGTAAGCAAGAAGATTAAAGACAGTCGACCGACATCACTGCGCATAAAAAACGCCGCCCACCGGGCGGCGTTTTGCCATTCACAACTCGCTATTCACAACTTTCTATTCACACCTCTCCATTCACCACTTACAAATCACCACCCACCACAAAGCTACTCATCCGGCCAAACGAGGTGGCGCGGCACGCGGCCTTTGGCATCGAACGCGACGCCCTCGGCACGCAGCTTTTCGTGCTGGCGTGCCGCGCCGCCGTGGTCAGCCAGTTTGAGAGACGCCGCAATCACACGATGCCAGGGCAACTGGTGCCCCTCGGGCAAGTGGCGCATGGCCGACCCCACCATGCGCGCCGTGGCGCCTTCGGTCATGTTGGCAATGCGCCCGTAGGTCGTCACCCGCCCCGACGGAATTTGATCGACAATTGTGTAAATCTGTTCGAGCAGTTCCGGGCGTGGCATGACAACCTCGTTTGGCTTATGGCGTTGGTTTAGAGCGCTTCGACGAGCTGATCAATGGCTTGGAAGGCTTCTTTCAGGGCAGCATCGCGGTGAGCGTCGCCCATGTTCAAACCTTCAGCAAACACCACTTCCACATCACTGATGCCCATCAGGCCCAGCATTGTTTTCAGGTGTGGCGTTTGGCTATCGAACTCGGTGCCCGCGTATTGACCGCCACGAGCAGCCAGAATAATCGCCCGTTTGCCTTCGATCAGCCCCTGCGGGCCGTTTTCAGTGTAGCGGAAGGTTTCACCGGCGCGCAGCACGCGGTCAAACCACGCTTTCAGCTGTGACGGAATGCCCAGGTTGTACATCGGCACCGCCAGGACTAGCACGTCGTTAGCACGCAGCTCTGCCAGCAGCTCATCAGAATGAGCGGCAAGCGCCTGCTGTTCAACGGTACGCTCGTCAGCCGGGGTCTGCCACGCGCCCAGCTCTTCGATGGCGAGGTGCGGAAGCGCGTTGGCGACCACATCGCGGTGGGTAACGGCGACGCCATCGCGTGCAGCGGCCTGCTGTTGAAAATGAGTCGCCAGCGCGTTGGACTGGCCGTTGTCACCAAGGATAGAAGAGGTCACTAACAGGGCACGAGTGGTCATGAAAATTCCTTGAAAATCAGTGGTAAGGTTAGGCGCTATTCTACGGCGCTTTTGACGAAGCAACAGCGCAACGTTTTCCGAGTTTCATTCGACAAAATCGAATCTTCTGACCTCATGAAAACGCCCCGCCCACGCTGCACTTTGGCAACGTGAAGCGGGGCGTTAAGCACTTAACTCGCGCCTGTTACTTCTGCTTAGGCCACGCGTTGGGATCGACCTTTTTGGCCAGCTTCGGGAACTGGCTGGGGTCGAAGACCGGCTCTTTACCCGCCTTGAGCTGAGTGTCGTAATCTTTGAACAGCGCGAAGGCGATGGGCGATAGCAGCAGAATCGCCACCAGGTTGATGATTGCCATCATCCCCATGGAGAGATCCGCAAAATTCCAGATCGCCCCCAGGCTGGCCACCGACCCCACCATGATCATGCCCAGCACGGCAAAGCGGTAAATCATCACCGCCAGCGGCGCACGGCGGCCCGCCAGGTACTCGATGTTGGATTCGCCGTAGGAGTAGTTAGCAATCACCGAGGTGAAGGCAAACAGCAGGATGGCAATGGCGATAAACATGCCGCCCCAATCGCCCACGTGGCTGGACAGCGCCATCTGCGTTAGCTGAATGCCGTTATTCTCTTCACCCGCTAGCAGCTCAGGGCCCGCCATGATGATGATGGCCGCCGTCGCGGTACAAATCACCAGGGTATCCAGAAAAACGCCCAGCATTTGAATGAAGCCCTGGGCAGCCGGGTGGTCCGGGCGGGTGCTGGCAGTTGCGGCGGCGTTAGGCGCCGAGCCCATGCCCGCCTCATTGGAGAACAGGCCGCGCTGAATACCGTTCATGATCGCTTGCGAGATGGCATAGCCCATCGCACCGCCGGCCGCCTGCTCGATACCAAAAGCGCTCTGCACGATCGTCATGATGGCAGCGGGTAGGTCGCTGATATTGAGCGCCACGACGACCAGCGCCAAGATCAGATACAGCAGCGCCATCAGCGGCACCACTAACTCAGCCACTTTCGCAATCGACTTCAGGCCACCGAAGATGATCGGCGCGACGATGGCCATCAAGACTAACCCCATGGCCCAGGTGGGAATGGCAAACGCCTGCTCCATGGCCTGGGCGATGGAGTTGGCCTGTACGCTGTTGAACGCCAGCCCAAACGCAATGATCAGGCAGACCGAAAACAGCACCGCGAGCCAGCGCAGCCCCAAGCCGCGTTCGATGTAGCGCGCCGGGCCACCGCGGAAGGTGTTGTCGCCATGGTCGGTTTTGTACGCCTGCGCCAGCGTGGACTCCACGAAGCTGGTGGCCATGCCCACCATGGCCGTCATCCACATCCAGAAAATCGCGCCTGGGCCGCCGAAGTAGATGGCGACGGCTACCCCGGCCAAGTTGCCGGTGCCGACGCGAGCGGCCAGGCTGGTCGAGAGCGCCTGAAACGACGAGATACCGCCATTGGATGCCCGCGAGCCACGCAGCAACTTGAACATATGACCGAAGTAGCGAATCTGGATGGCGCGGGTCATGACCGTGAAATAGAGGCCAGCGCCAATGAGCAGATAAATCAGCACGCTGCCCCACAACAGCCCGTTGCCGCGATCCACCATCGCGGTCAACAGGGGAGGAAGAGTAAAGTCCATAGGAAACACGCCTTTTTGAAACAATGAAGGCGCATCATTCTTCACGGTTGCACCAAAATGGCAAGAAAATTGGCAAATTTCCTGCCCAGCAGTCGTAACCACTGCTGGATGCCTCAAGCTCACGAAGAAGACTTAACGAGACGCTGCCAGCCACTCCCACACGTCTGCCGCCTCATCGCTGACGTGGCGCTTGCTGGGCCGCACCAGCCAAAAACGCTCATCGCTGGGTACGCCCATATCGAAGGGGGCCACCAAATCATCACGCTGCTCCAACAGTCGACGGTGCGTGAGCGCCACCCCGCCGCCCTGGCTGGCGAGCGCTAGCGTCATCACCTGATTATCGCACGTTAGCGATAGACACTCAGACTCCAAGTGGGTCATTCCCGCCGCCTGCAGCCAACCCGGCCACCCAACGCCAAAGCCCACCGCATGCAATAGCGTGTGTCCTGCTAAATCGGCGGGGTCGTTCAGCGAGCGGGCCAGCGCGGGGGAACACACGGGCAACAAATGCTCGTCGCCCAAGGGCAGCATCTCCAGCCCGCTCCACTCTCCCCGACCGTAGCGGATCTCGATGTCGGCCCCTTCGGGCCCAAAGTCGTCGGGCCAAATCGCGCTGACCAAGCGCAGCAAAATCGTTGGTTTCTGTCGATGCAGGGCCACGAGCCTTGGCGCGAGCCAAGATTGTTGGATCACCGGCGTGGCCCGTAGCGTCACCGGCCGTTCGCTGGTCACACCGAACACCTCCGAGGTCCCTTCACTGATGCGTGAAAACGCATCGTGAATGCTGGGCAGCCACGCTTGACCTGCCGGGGTCAACGAAAGGCTGCGCGCGTGGCGAACGAACAGCTTTTGCCCCAGGCGATCCTCCAGCAGCCGAATGCGCTGGCTGATGGCGGCCTGGGTCACGCCCAGCTCGTTACCCGCCGCCGTAAAACTCAGGGTGCGGGCGGCCGACTCAAACGCTTGTAGCCATAACAGCGGGGGGAGTGAACTCATGAAAAAGCAACCTATAAGCTAAACAGGGTCTTTGGGGCCAGATTCATCGTTTGTCACTGCGCAAGGGACTCCGCATCCTAACAAGCAAATCGAGCAATACGTCACCTACCTACAGCGAGGCTCCTATGACCAGCGTACTAGCCGCCCCGGAAAAGCGTTCAGCCCCTCTAATGAGCGAACTCGCGCCTTATGACCATGGCCCGGCACTCAACGATGCCACGCTTACCGACAGCAGGCTTGCGCTGACCTGGGAAGACGGTACGCGAACGACGCTGCCTCTGCTATGGTTTCGCGACCACTGCGCCTGCGCCGAGTGTCGCCATCCGCAAACCCGCGAGCGCCTCTACCTACCGTTAGACGATATCGAACAGGCACCTAGCGTTACCCTGGCAGATGGCCACCTCTATTTACAGTGGCAGGATGGTCATGTGAGCGCCTTTCATAGCGGCTGGCTTTACCAGCGCCGCCCTGAGGCGACGCGCTTTTCTGCACTGCCCGCCCCGCAGCCGTGGCGAGACGACTTCTTCCCCGAAGGCGTTCGCCACGCCGACTTTCTGACCCCAGAAGGCGAGAAAACTTGGCTGACCGCCATGCTACGCGACGGCTTGGCGCTAGTCACCGACGCACCGCTGGTGGAAGAGGAAGTCAGCCGCCTTGCCGAGCGCATTGGCCCGCAGCGCGCTACCAACTTTGGCGGGCGCTTTAATGTTCGCTCCAAGCCTAACCCCAACAACGCGGCCTATACCGCCGTCGGGCTACCGCTGCATATCGACTTGCCCAACTGGCAGCAGCCGCCGGATATTCAACTGCTCTACTGCCTGCAAAACGACGCCAGCGGTGGCGAGTCGCTGTTTGCTGATGGTGCCCGAGTGATCAATGCCCTGCGCGAACAGGACCCGGAAGCGCTCGTTATTCTCAGCGAAACGCCCATCGATTTTCGCTTTCAGGACGACACCCACGATATCGCCATCAAAGCCCCAGTGATCACCCTAGATAGCCAAGGCGAGCTAGTGGAGATACGCCTTAATAACTGGATACGCGACACCCTCCACCTGCCCGCTGAAAAAATGGCGGCCTGGTATCGCGCTTATAAAGTGCTGTGGCAACTCTTCCACAGCGACGCCCATCAGTTGGAGTTCACTTTAAAACCGGGCCAGATGGTGGCGTTCGATAATCGGCGCGTGCTTCACGGCCGCCGGGAGTTCGATCCCAATAGCGGTGCTCGCCACCTTCAGGGCACCTATCTCGACCGAGACATGCTGGCTTCGCGCCTGCGTGTTCTCGCCCGTACCACTGCGTAATCACAATAACCCAAGCAAGGAGATCCCCTTCCATGACGCGCTCGATCCGTCCCATCGTCTCTACCATCGCCCTAAGCCTCGCAGGCGTTACCACCCAAGCCGCCCTTGCCGATGACGCCACGCTCGATTTCGGCGTACCCGCTTGGCCCGGTATTACGGTAAAAACCGAAATTGCCGAGCAGCTCCTTAACCCGTTGGGCTACGACACTCAAACCCACGAAATAGGCCTGCAGGTGATCTACCAAGGCATGGAGAGTGGCGACGTCGACGCCTTTTTAGGCGCTTGGCTACCTGCACAAAAAGAGATGTTCGAACCGCGTAAAGCCTCTGGCGTGCTCACCGATGTCGCCAACAACGTCGATGGCGCTCAGATGACGCTGGCCGTACCGGCGTACCTGCATGAGCGCGGCATTCAAAGCTTCGCGGATTTAGATGAACACCGTGATGAGTTCAACGGCCAAATTCATGGCTTTGGCGCAGGCTCAGCGGCGAGCGAGATTCTCCATAACGCGATGGATAACGACACTTGGGGACTGGGCGACTGGAGCTTAGTAGATACCAGCGAAGTGGGCATGCTCTCCGCCGCTCAAGACGCGATTTCCAGAGAAGAGGCCATTGTGTGGGTCGGTTGGACGCCCCACTGGATGAACCTCGAGCTGCCCATGCGCTACCTGGAAGACCCGGAAAACCTGTTCGGTGAGAACAACGGCGAAAGCGACGTACGCACCCTACTGCGCAGCGACTACGCCAATGCTCACCCGGCGCTGGTCACGTTCTTCGAGCAGTTTAGCTTTACCGCCGACGAGCAGAGCTGGATGATCCAAGCCTTTGGCCAAGAGGAGCGTGACCTTGCCGAGGTGGCCCAGCAGTGGATCCACGACCACCCCGAGCGCGTGGAAGCCATGCTGGCCGATGTGACGACCACCGAGGGTGACGCTGCTTGGCCGGTCATTGAAGCGCGCCTACCGTAACGCGTTCGTTCACCCCGCCGCCGCAGTGGCGTATGCTATCGCTCTTTTGCCAAACAGGCGGTGGGGATGGAATGTCACGGACGTTGCTAAAAGGGCTAGGCTTACTGATCACGCTGGTGATACTAGGCGTGATGTGGCGCTACCTGCAGCAGCAAGGGCTGCTGACTCAGACGCATCTCGAAGAACTCACCAACACCATTAGCCAGTGGCAACGAGCCCCTTGGATGTTTGCCGCCGTTATGGCCGTGTACACCAGCTCGCTGTTAGTGATGTTTCCGCTGAGCTTGCTGGTCGTGTTGACCGGCTTGTTGTTTGGCCCAGTGTGGGGCTTGGCCTACGCCACTTTGGGTACGCTGAGTTCCTCGGTGGTCTCTTACTGGGTGGGACACTGGCTGGGGCGAGATGCCCTAATGCGCTACGGCGGCCGCCACTTGCGCGGGCTTTCCGGCTACCTCTCCAAGCGCGGCATCCGCACCATGACGGTCATTAACCTGCTGCCGCTGGCTCCCTTCACGCTCACCAACATGCTGGCCGGGGCGTTTCATCTCAATTTCCGCGACTACATGATCGGCTCGACGCTTGGCATCGTGCCGGGGCTGGCGGCGGTCATTCTGCTCGGCAGCCAGTTAGGCGCGCTGTTC
Source organism: Halomonas meridiana (assembly GCF_009846525.1). NCBI lineage: Bacteria > Pseudomonadati > Pseudomonadota > Gammaproteobacteria > Oceanospirillales > Halomonadaceae > Vreelandella > Vreelandella aquamarina. The sequence continues at coordinate 2,684,639 of NZ_CP024621.1, forward strand.
ACCGCCGCCTCCAAGCAGGAGTTGGCACTGGCCGTGGCCGGTTTGGTCGCGGGCATCGGCTTGTTGTGGCTACTCAAACGCGTGGCGACTGCCCGTACGGCCAACAAACGACACGACGCCTAACGTCTCAGTCAGCCACGTTGCTTGGCCTCGCCCTCTTGTGAAGGATGCTCTGAAGAGTCGTGCTTCGCTAGCACCTCGGCATAAAAATGCGCGACGGCACCGGCAAACTTGGCAATATCGTAGTCAGCGGAGAAGGTTTTTGCTTGGCTGCCTAGGGTATCGCGTAGTGCCTCATCCTCGGCCAGTTCCACCACACGCTGCCCCCACTTTTGGCGATTTTGCGGCGTTTTAAAACCGTTGTAGCCATCGCGCACCACGTCATCAATACCGCTTGAGCGTACGGCGACCACCGGAAGCCCAGCGGCCATGGCCTCTAGAATCACCATACCTTGTGTTTCCGAGGTCGAGGCAAACACGAACACATCCCCCACGTGATAGTAAAGCGCCATCTCTTCCGGCGGCACGGCACCGACCAAGGTCACCTGCGCGTCTAAACCCAGCGTTTCGATCTGTGTTTGAATCGCCTGACGATCCGGCCCGTCACCGACCAACAGCAGGCGCAGCGCTGTGTTCCTCTGGCGCTTTAGCTCTGCCAGCGCTTCCAGCATAAAGCCGATGTTCTTCTCTTTGCTGATGCGGGAGACACTCACCAGCACCGTATCGTTGGCCGCGATATCCAACTGCTGACGAAGCGACGCCACGTCATCCTCATCGGCATCGGCAAAGCGCGCCGCATCGATACCTGTGGGCTGCACCAGCGTCGGCGTCTTGACCCCGATCATGCGCAGATACTCCTCCGCCGAATAGGTCGGCACGATGACGCCCTGGCAGCGGTTGGAGAAGCGCTTGATCAGGTAGTGAGAGATCAGGTTGCGAAATAGCGCCCCCGGCAGCGGTACGAAGTGGGCGTAGTGCTCCAAGCGGGTGTGGTAGGTATAGATGACCGGCACTTTCAGCCTGCGCCCCATCCACAGGCCCATCGACCCCAGCCAGAACGGATGATGCACGTGAATCACATCGGGCTTGAACGCACGCAGGCAGCGGCGAAAACGGGCGCTGAACGGATTGGTCAAGCGAAACTCACGCTTCTCACCAAACGCCATGAGCGTTGGCACTCGCAGAATGGTGTCATCATCCTGCCACGACTCCCGGTAGCGCGGCACCAGGAGTTGAACGCGGTGGTTAAGGTCGCCCAGCCCCTGACGTAGCCGCTCCACAGAAACCGACACCCCAGAAACAAACGGAAAGTAGTTGTTCGAGACCATCGCCACCCGCAGACTTTTTTCCAGGTAGGGCGTGGGGTCGATATCGAAATCGGGGTAGTAGTCGCGCTCTTCGAAAATCAGCCGATACAGGCGCATGGCCAGCAGTGTCAGCAGCCCAACGATCAGCAAGAACCGTGGATAGCTGACGTAGAAGAAGGCATAAATCGTCGAGCCCACGCTGCTCAGCATACGCCACCAGCCGGGGCGGTCGACGTTCAAACGAACGGGCGAGATGCCCACGCTATCGCCCGCCACTTCCACCACCACGTAGTGATGGAAGCTCTCATCGGCATCCAGCAGCAGGCCACCTGCGCCCCCCGTGGTGACGTAGTTCACCCCGTTGACGGTTTGCTGGGCATAGAGCGAAAGATTGGCGGAGAACACCGTATCGACCCCATGGCGCTCGGCCAATCGCATGATGCCTTCGGCAAGCCGAGGGTCGTTGAGGTAGTTGTCCTCTTCGAACAGCGGGGCATCCTGAATGACGTTATGCAGCGGCAAGCCGACGAACACGAACCGATGGGCCGCGTCAGAGGCGGCCAGCTCGCGCTCCAACCAATCTAGCTGCCAGGAGGTCGACGATTTGCCGGTGCCGTCTAGAAAGATGAAGTGGCTATTGCCCGCCACGAACGCGTAGAAGTGCGGGCCGAAGTAGTCATAAAACAGGTAGCTGCCGAAGTCGCTGTCTTCGTTATCGCCGTAGGTCAGCAGGTAAGGCATATTGAGTAGTTCGAGGCTGTGGGTGATCGCCTGATAGCTCTCCTGCTGTCCCCCGCTCACCGCATTGCCCGCCGACACCATGAAGTCGATGTCTCCCTGGTTCAGCAGCGGGATGATTTCGTCTTGAAAGACGTTCACCGAGTTATTGATGTTGCCCACCACCGCAAAGCGGTAGGTATCCCGCCCCGCCAACTGGTCGCGTATTTCGGCGACTTCGCGCGTGTGCAGCGACTCGAATTCGGGTTCGGCGACGTAGAGCCACACCTGATGAATGATCAACCCCGCCACTAGCGCAAGGTTCAATACGAAAAACAGCCTCAACCACCGCTGGCGGGAGAGGCGAAAAAGACGTCGAGGCATGTCGGGGCGCTTATCTCAAAAAAGTCATTCAATGGACTGCCGCTAGGGCGCAGTACAGCCGTTCAATGTGGCCAGTAAGCGGCGCGAACCACCCTGTTCACGGTGCTCACCTAACCACACCCCTTGCCACGTGCCAAGCGCTAAGCGGCCATCGCGGACCGCGAGGCTAAGCTGAGTGCCCAGCAGGCTAGAAGCCACGTGGGCGGGCATGTCATCGGGACCTTCCAAGGTGTGGCGAAAATAGCTCAGCTCTTCTGGTACCAACCGGCGAATGAAGGCATCTAGATCATGGCGAACGTCCGGGTCGGTGTTCTCATTGAGGGTCAGCGAGGCGGAGGTGTGCATGAGCTGCAAATGCAGCAACCCCTGATGGCACTCTGCCAAACAGGGCAGCGCTCTGGCGATCTCGTCGGTTATCAGATGAAAGCCGCGGGGCATTTCCGGTAAGTGGATCTCCTGTTGATGCCACATAATCACTCCTTTGTTATATGCATTGTCAGAGGATACGGTAACAGACATACCATAGCCTATTTCATTTACCTGCCGCATCGGGCCACCGTGAGAGAAATAGCGTCCAGTGGCCCACCCTGATAGGTTTAACGTTTATCGTTCACCGTAAGGAGCAAGATGATGACACCCGCATCGCGGCCAAGGAACCTGGCCACGCTGGCAGCCATCGCCGCTACCGGCACTCTCTTGATGGGCTGCACTGGCATTCCCGAGGGCACCGAACCGGTGACCGGATTCGAGCTAGAGCGCTATCTGGGCGAGTGGTATGAAATCGCCCGCCTGGACCACTCCTTTGAAGAGGGGCTGGACTGCGTCACCGCCACCTACAGCCTGCGCGACGATGGCGGAGTGAAGGTGATCAACCGGGGCTACAACTTTGAGGAGCAAGCCTGGGACGAAGCCGAGGGGCGCGCCTACTTCATCGATGACGAGAGCGTGGGGCGGCTGAAGGTCAGCTTCTTTGGCCCGTTTTACGGTGGCTACAACGTCCTCGAACTGGATGACGACTACCAGTGGGCGCTGGTGGCAGGCCCTAACCGCGACTACCTATGGATTCTGGCCCGTACGCCAACCTTAGAGCCCGACGTGGCGCAGCGACTACGCCAGCGCGCCGCCGAGTTGGACTTTCCCACCGACGAGCTGATCGACGTGGTGCAGGATCAAACCTGCCCTGGCCGCTGATCGGTTAGCCCTTCGGCAAGGCGGGCACCCGGCCCGCCATTTCACGCTGTAAGAAGTCGATGAACGCGCTGATGCGCGCCGGTACGTGACGGCGGTGTTCGAAGACGGCGTAAAAGTCAGCGCGCACGCCCTGCCAATCGGGCAGTAGCGTGCGCAGCGCGCCGCTGGCGAGATGCTCGTTCACATCCCACCAGGAGCGCAGCATCACGCCATGGCCATCCAGCGCTAGGCGGGTCATGACTTCGCCGTCGTTACTGGCCAACGGCCCGCTGACCTTTACCGCCTGACGCTGCGACGAATGCCGGTGCTCGAAGCGCCACAGCGGAAAGTCGCTATCGTTCTCGCGCACCACCAAACAACTGTGCTGAGCAAGATCGCTCGGCGCGTTCAAAGGCGGCATCCTGGCCATGTAATCCGGCGAGGCGCACAGCACGCGACGGTTGGGCAGAATGCGCTTGGCGACCAGACGCGAATCCGGCGGTTCACCAATGCGAATGCCCACGTCAAAACCGTGATCGCTCAAGTTGAGCGGAAAGTTGGTCAGCTCCAGCCAGCTTTCCACGGCGGGGTGCTCGATGCAAAACCGCGACAGCAGAGGCGCGATATGCCGCCTGCCAAAGCCAAAGGTCGCGTTGATCCGCAGTCGACCGGCCAGCGCTTGGTTGGCCGTCTCACCCAGCGCACTCTCCAACGCCTGCAGCTCTTCCAAAATGAGACCGCCTTGGGAAAGGTAGCGCTCCCCTTCCGCAGTCAGCGTCAGGCGGCGAGTGGTACGCGCCGCAAGCGTCACGCCAAGCCGTGCTTCTAGCTGCTTCAAACGCTTGCTGACGGCCGAGAGTGACAGCCCCAACTCACGGGCCGTGGCGGTCAAGCTTCCTGCCCGAGCAAGCTGCTGAAAAAAGGCGAGGTCATCCAGCATCATGGGATTCTTCACTTTAAGGCAACAATAGCTTGCATAGTAGCCTGATTATCTCGTCGCCAACAGGCGCTACACTTCTACCAAGCAAATACGCCCTGCCTTTCTCGCGACATCTAACAACACAAGGAGCCCCCATGGCCCATCGTATTGCAGTCATCGCTGGCGACGGTATCGGTACCGAAGTGATGCCCGAAGGCATCCGCGCGCTGGAAGCCGCCGCCAAACGCTTCGACATCGACTTGGCATTCACCACGTTCGAGTTCGGTAGCTGCGACTACTACCTGGAACACGGCCAAATGTTGCCCGACGACTGGTTCGAGCAGCTCAAAGACTTTGATGCACTGTTTTACGGAGCCGTGGGCTGGCCAGAAAAAGTGCCGGACCATATTTCACTGTGGGGTTCGCTGCTGCAGTTCCGTCGTCAATTCGACCAGTACATCAATCTGCGCCCCTGCCGATTGATGCCCGGCATTAAAAGTCCGCTGGCGGGCCGCAAGCCCGGCGACATCGACTTTTACGTAGTGCGTGAAAACACCGAGGGCGAGTACTCCAGCATCGGCGGCAAGATGTATGAAGGCACCGAGCGCGAAATCGTCATTCAGGAAACGGTGATGAGCCGTACCGGCGTAGACCGCGTGCTGAAATACGCCTTCGATTTAGCGCAAACCCGCCCGCGTAAAAAGCTTACCTCGGCCACGAAGTCCAACGGTATCTCCATCACCATGCCCTACTGGGATGAGCGCGTAGCCGAAATGGCCAAGCAGTACCCCGAGGTGGCGGTAGATAAGTTCCACATTGATATTTTGACCGCCAACTTTGTGCTGCACCCCGACTGGTTCGACGTGGTGGTGGGCAGCAACCTGTTTGGCGATATTCTTTCCGACTTAGGCCCAGCCTGCACTGGTACCATCGGTATTGCACCCTCCGCCAACATCAACCCGGAAGGCAAGTTCCCCAGCCTGTTCGAGCCGGTACACGGCAGCGCGCCGGATATCGCCGGGAAAGGCATCGCCAACCCCATCGGCCAAATCTGGTCTGGGGCGATGATGCTGGAACACCTGGGCTATAAAGAAGCGGGCGATGCCATGGTCGATGCCATTGAAGCGGTGCTGAGCGAAGGCGATAGCCAAGTGCTCACCCGCGATGTAGGCGGCAAGGGCACCACGGAAAGCTTGGGCAAAGCCATTGCCGAGCGGATTGGCGGCTAATCTCCCCTACAAAAACAACGCCTCACAACGAGCAACACCTCGCTGCATTAACAGCGAGGCGTTGCTCGTTTTCGGTTAGCATTTTTAGCTAACGATTAATTCGCCAGCTTAGCGGCAATCTCAGCCACGTGTTTACCCTGGAAGCGGGCGATTTTCAGCTCGCGATCATCCGGCTGGCGGGAGCCATCGCCACCGGCCAGCGTCGCGGCACCGTAGGGCGTACCGCCGCTGACTTTCGAAATATCGAACTGCTCTTCGATGCCGTAGCCAATCGGCACGATAACCATGCCGTGGTGGGCCAGCGTGGTCCAGGTGGACGTAATGGTCATCTCATCGCCACCGCCGGTACCGGTCGAGGTGAACACGCTCGCCACCTTGCCACGCAGCGCGCCGTTGGCCCACAGGCCGCCGGTTTGGTCGAGGAAGGTACGCATCTGACCGGCCATGTTGCCAAAGCGAGTCGGCGTGCCGAAGATGATGGCATCGTAGTCCGCCAGCTCCTGGGGCGTGGCTTCCGGCGTCGTGAAATCCTGCTTGCCGCCCGCGTTTTTGAACGCGTCTTCCGGCATGGTCTCAGGCACGCGTTTAACCGTGACGTCGACACCTTCAACCCCTTTCGCGCCTTCAGCGACAGCGGCGGCCAGCGTGTCGATGTGACCATACATGGAATAATACAGCACCAGTACCTTCGTCATTACTCACTCCTTTGCATCTGCATTCAAGCATCAGACAGGTTGCCCGTAGCGGGCGGCGAAAACTCATTCAAACATAGCCTAATCAAGCGTAGAGAAAAGCGAATGTTTTCGACGCCCCGCTTCGATTTCATCGATGCGCCGACCTTGCGCTTTTGCCACTTCGGCACTAATTTTTCTTGTATCGTTTTTACGGTATGTTTCATTCACGTATAACGCCAAGGAGTCCCGCATGACGATTTTCGAAGCCCTGCGCAAAGACCACGACATTCAGCGAGACCTGCTGGCCCGCCTGGTAGAGACCCATGGCGATAGCGAAGAGCGCGACACGCTCTATCAACAGGTGCGTGCCGAGCTGAAATATCACGCTAACGCCGAAGAGCGCGCGCTGTACATCCCTATGATGGACATCGACCTCACCCAAGAGAAAGCGCGCCACAGCGTGGCCGAGCACCACGAGATCGACGAACTGATCGAACTGTTGGACGACACCGACTACAGCGCTAGCCACTGGCTCACCCATGCCAAACAGCTTCAGCATCTGGTCACGCACCATCTCGATGAAGAGGAGCAAGAAGTCTTTCAGTTGGCAGGTCGTGGCCTGCAAGAGAACCAAAAGTCCTCGCTGGCCAAAGAGTACCAAGAGGAAATGCAGCGACAGCGAGCAGGCTAAACGTCTCTCGTGCGTGACACGCTCATACGCACCGGTGAACAAAGCGCTTGTGGCCACGGGCCATGAGCGCTTTTTTGTACCGGCCACTTTCATCATCCCACCGGCCATTTTCACGCGAACGACGCCTCCCCTTGTGAACAGCCGCGAGCGTGGTTAAAGGTAGGAGCAATAAAAAAGCGAATGCCCATGCTCAAGGACACTTTCATGCTAGGCCAATGGCTCGACTGGACCCTCGACGAGGAACGCCCCACCCCGCGCATCGGCCGCTTCCCAAGCGGCACGTATCATCTTCACGGGCCAGGGATTCTGGAGCTCACCCCTAACATTCTTCGCCCCGGCGCCCGTGCCTGCGTTTTCTCTGCAGCCATTCATGGCAATGAAACCGCCCCGGTAGAACTGATCGGCGACTGGCTGAGTGCCTTGGAAGCCAGCACGCTGCAGCTAGGCGCGCCGGTGCTGGTGATCTTGGGCAATATTCCGGCGCTAAAAGCACAAAAACGCTTCATCACCACCAATCTCAACCGGCTGTTCAAACGCGACCTCGACGACAAGGGCAGCGAACCCGATCGAGCGCGGGCGTTGATGGAAGCCGTGGATGCGTTCTTTGCCCGCCATCATGCGCTGCCGAAGCTGCACTACGACCTGCACACGGCCATTCGTGGCAGCTTGTACACCCGTTTCGTGGTAGAGCCTTATGCGCTCTCGACCACCGATGCAGAGCAGTGGCAGTGGCTGGCCGCTGCTGACATGCAGGCGGTGCTTCACCAGCATCAGCACAGTTGGACCTTTTCCCACTACAGCAAGCATTACCACCACGCTCAAGCGTTTACCTTCGAGCTTGGCCGCGTCGCCCCGTTCGGTGCCAACGACATGGCGGCGCTGGCGCCAATGTTGCGTATGCTGAGCGCGCTCAGCGCGGGTTACGAACCGCCGAAACAGCCCGCCGACAGCATGGTCTTTTTCAAAGTGCAGCACGAGCTGATGCGCCAAGCGGAGGACTTTACCCTCTGCTTCGACGACGACGTGCCCAATTTCAGCCGCTTCGAACCCGGTACCTGCTTAGCCAAAGATGCGACGGCAGGCGACTTCGTGGTAGAAGAGACGCCGCTGCACGTCGTGTTTCCCAATGCCCAGGTCGACATCGGCGCACGCGCTGCCCTGCTGGTGGTGCCAAGTCATGCCATCACGTGACCGTCATACCACCCGTACAACCGATTAGCGTCACAAAGTCGCTTTCATAACAACAACGTAAGGGGCCGTCAGGACGCACGGCAACGTACCAAGACCAATGTCGCCCTGATAAAGTACGCGCATTTGGCACAGTCCTGATAGAATCGCCCCTTTTTTCGCGCCAGCCGCACCGAAAGCACATTGATTCATCCGTTGCTGCTGCGGCAACCCTGTACTGGAGCCTAAGTTATGGCCGCTACGCCTACTCCCCTTGAAGTGCGCAATATCAAAAAGCGCTTTGGCGATACAGAAGTCCTCAAAGGCCTCTCTCTGGAAGCCCAAAAAGGTGACGTCATCACCCTCATTGGTGCCTCAGGGTCAGGCAAAAGCACCTTCTTGCGCTGCATGAACCTGCTGGAACAGCCCGACGATGGCGAGCTGTACGTTCACGGCGAGCAAATCCGCTTCAAGACCACCAAGCATGGCCGCGAACCCGCCGACTGGAAACAGGTGGTACAGATGCGCGCCAAGCTCTCGATGGTGTTCCAGAGTTTCAATCTATGGGCGCACATGACGCTGCTGGAGAACATCATCGAAGCGCCGATTCACGTGCTCGGCAAGCCGAAAAAAGAGGCCATCGAGCACGCCCATGCGCTGCTAGACCGCGTAGGACTGAGCGCTCGCGCCAACGCCTACCCGGCACAAATGTCCGGTGGCCAGCAGCAGCGCGGTGCCATTGCTCGAGCGCTCGCCATGGACCCAGAGGTGATGCTGTTCGACGAGCCGACCTCGGCGCTGGATCCCGAACTGGTGGGCGATGTCCTCAAGGTCATGCGTGACCTGGCCGATGAGGGACGCACCATGGTCGTGGTCACTCACGAGATGAGCTTTGCCCGTGACGTTTCCAGTAAAGTGATTTACTTGCACCAAGGCTTGGTAGAAGAGCAAGGGGCGCCCGACGATGTGCTCGGTAACCCGCAGTCACCGCGCCTGAAGCAGTTCCTGGCTCCCAAATACTGATCCGCGAGGCACGCACACCATGCTCGATTTGCAAGGTTACGGCCCCCGCCTGATCGAAGGGGCGGGCGTCACCGTTCAATTGGCCGTTCTATCGCTGATCCTGGCGATCGTCCTGGGCCTTCTCACCGCTAGCGCCAAGATGTCGCGTAACTGGCTATTACGCCGCACGGCGACCGTCTACACCACGGTCATCCGTGGCGTACCGGATTTGGTCCTGATGATGCTGCTGTTCTTCGGCGGCCAGATCGGTGTCAACGCCATCAGCGACCTGCTGTACTATAACTATGAGATTGATATTTATATCAATTTCAACGCCTTTGCCGCTGGCGTGCTCACCATTGGCTTCATTTTCGGTGCCTACATGGGCGAAACCTTTCGGGGAGCGTTCATGGCGGTGGACAACGGCCAAATCGAAGCCGGTAAAGCCTACGGCATGAGCAGTAGCTTGGTCTTTCGGCGCATTCGTTTTCCCCAAATGATGCGCCACGCCCTACCCGGCCTCTCCAACAACTGGATGGTGCTGCTCAAAACCACCGCGCTGGTCTCGGTGATCGGCCTGACCGATATGGTCCGCGTCGCCGCCGAAGCCTCCCGCGCGACCCACGAGCCTTTCGTGTTCCTAATTCCCGTCGCGCTGGCTTATCTCCTGATCGCCAGCGTATCCGAGTGGATCTTTGCACGGCTACAAAAACGTTACGACATCGGCTTTGGGGGGCAGTGACATGCTAGATATCTCTGCATGGTTCAATGAGCTGCTGGCAGACAACCTGATTTTTACGCCCACCACGCTGGGCTACTATTGGGAAGGTTTGGTGACCACCACGCAGCTAGTGTTTCTCTCGCTGGTGGCAGGTTTGATTCTGGCGGTGCCGCTGGCCATCATGCGCAGCTCCAAGCGCAAGTGGATCAGCCTGCCGGTCTATCTCTATACCTACGTGTTCCGCGGCACGCCGCTGCTGATCCAGCTCTATATCATCTACTACGGCGTGGTGTTCATCGACGGTATTCAGGAGACCTTCCTGTGGGCCGTGTTGAAAGAGGCCTTCTACCCCGCCCTGATCGCCTTTACGCTGAATACGGCGGCCTACACCACCGAGATCTTCCGCGGGGCAATCAAAGCCACCTCGCAAGGTGAAATCGAGGCTGCACGCGCCTACGGCATGTCGCAACGCCTAATGATGCGGCGGATCATTCTGCCCAGCGCCTTTCGTCGTGCGCTGCCCGCTTACGGCAATGAAGTCATCTTCATGTTGCACGCCAGCGCGATTGCTAGCGTGGTGACGCTGATGGACCTGACCGGCGCGGCCCGCTTTGTGTATGCCCGTTTTTATGCGCCCTTCGATGCCTTCCTGTTCGTCGCGGCGATCTACCTCTGCTTGACCTTCGCAATTTTGTACTTCTTCCGGTTCTTGGAGAAAAGACTGCTGGCCCATCTGCGGCCGTTAAATGGCTAGCCCTAACAAATCCAACACGCGCCAGCGTAAAACAAACGTTGGTTTATATGCAGGCTCCCCCTTTTCGCCAACCTCAACCTGGGGTACGTTAAAGGGGATCACCTTGGGTGAACCTGCTTCTTTTGGAGTTTAAAAATGAAAAAACTACTGACTGTTTCTCTGCTGGGCTTGGCCGTTGCGGCGGCATCTTCTGCGCAAGCGCGCGACTACGACAACGTGCGTATTGGCGTTGACGTTCCCTACGAGCCCATGGAGTACCGCACCGCTGAAGGCGAGCTGACCGGTTTCGATATCGACCTGGGCAACGCTCTTTGCGAGCGCATCGGCATTACCTGCGAGTGGGTCGAGCAAGAGTGGGACGGCATCATTCCGGGCCTGATGTCGCGTAACTACGATGCCATCATGTCCTCCATGACCATCAACGACGAACGCCGCCAGCAGGTGCTGTTCTCCGACCCCTACATCACCATGCCGTCTGCCTGGTTTGCACCCAGCAGCCTCGACATCAGCGAAGCCAACGAAGAGACCCTGGCGGGCAAAACCATCGGCGTTCAGCGTGGCACCCTGCAGGATAACTACGTCACCGATAACTTCAGCAGCGTCGCTGACATCAGCCGCTACTCCACCGCCGACGACATGGTGCTGGACATGGAAGCACAGCGTCTGGATATCGTCTTTCTCGACTTCCCGATCGGCCAGTCCACGCTGCTAGAGAGCGAAGAAGCCGAATACGTGGTCGTGGGTGAGCGCATCAGCGAACCGAAAGAGTACTTCGGCGACGGTTTCGGTATTGCCTTCCGTCAGCGTGATGAAGCGCTGGCCGAACAGTTCAATGAAGCCCTGGCTGAGCTTCAGGAAGACGGCACTTACGATGAAATCTACGCCCGTTACTTCGGCGAAGAGTAAGCGCTAGATGCTTAAGTGTGCCTCCCCGCTTGGGGAGGCGCGCAAGCGAGACGCCATCATGCCCTCACGCCGCCTCTTATCCCCCGCGCTGCATGCGCTTCGCCCAGGTACCCGTGGCACCATTGCCCGTTTTTACCTGAGCGAATGGTTCGACGAATAGCCCTACCCTCCTTTTGGCATGCCCATGCCAACTCACGCCCCTGCGCGTGAACGTTGCCATGCGTGAGAAACGCACGGCACTCCTGCGCTTAGCGCACCCTATGCTGTAGCCGCCCTTTCAGGCGCTTGGCATTAAGCAACACCCACATACCTACTAATAATCGCTTCAGGAGACTGACTATGCGTTATGCAACGCTGTCCGTGGCCGCTATTCTTGCGGCAGGTGTTTCACTTTCATTGGTATCCACTGCCGCACTGGCGCGGGACTACGACGAAATCCGTCTGGGTGTCGATGTTCCTTACGAGCCGTTTATGTACCGCGAGGCCGACGGCACGCTCACCGGTTTTGAAATCGAGCTAGGCAACGCCGCCTGCGACTACTTAGAAGTCAGCTGCACCTGGGTAGAGCAGGACTGGGACGGCATCATTCCCGGCCTGCTGGCACGCAACTACGACGCCATCATGTCCTCCATGGCAATCACCGACGAGCGCGCCCAGCGGGTGCTGTTCTCCGAGGCGTACTACACCACGCCCAGCGCCTGGATCACCACCCGCGATAAAGAAATCGATATCGAAGACCGTGCCAGCCTGGAAGGATTGACCGTTGGCGTGCAGCGGGCGACGTTGCAGGACAACTACGTCACTCAGCTCTATGGCGATGTATTGGAGATCCGTCGCTATACCGGCGCGGACGATGTGGTCACTGACCTGATGGGGGGCCGCCTGGACCTCACCTTTATGGACTACCCCATCGCCGAAGCCACCATCGATATCGACACCCCGGAAAGCGATTTCCAGCGCATCAGCGACTTCATCAAGCAGCCCGAAGAGATCTTTGGTCAAGGCGTGGGCATGGCATTTCGTCCCCGTGATGAAGCGCTCGCCGAACGCTTTAACGAGGCTCTGCGTGCGCTCAAAGAGAACGGCACTTATGATGAGATCATGAACCGTTACTTCAACTACGATGTACGCTTATAAGCGATCTGTTTAAATAGCGTAACGATACCAACACCAGCGCCGACCTCAGGTCGGCGCTTATCGTTTGCCCATTACTCTCCTGGGAAACCCATGCTGACACTTGTAAAAAACGCCCAGCTCTTTGCCCCTGAACCTCGCGGGTTGTGCCACCTGCTGATCGCCGACCAGCGCATTGCGGCGGTACTGGATACCAGCGAGGCGTACCAGCTTGGTACGCTCATTCAGACCATCGACCTGGAGGGCCGACGCGTGATTCCCGGCCTGGTCGACCCACTGGTGCACTACATCGGTGGCGGCGGTGAAGGCGGCTTTGGCAACCGCACCGCCGAACTCAGCCTGGAAGACGCCTGCGCCTCGGGTGTGACCACGCTGATTGGCGCGCTGGGCACCGATGCGCTCACCCGCACCCCCGCCAACCTGATTGGCAAAGCGCGGGAGCTGGCGGCAGGCGGTCTGAGCACTTACGCCTACACCGGCTCTTATCAGCTGCCGCCCGTCACGCTGACCGGCTCGGTGGCCAGCGACATTCTGTATATTCCGGAATTCATCGGCGTGGGCGAAGTGGCAATCAGCGACCATCGCGGCTCCCAGCCCACCACCCAAGAGCTGACACGGTTGGCGTCTGACGCCCGCACCTCCGGGCTGCTCGCGGGCAAATCGGGCATCGTGTTCATTCACACCGGCGACGCCGACTCCCACTTGGAGCCGCTGCGCCAGGTCGCCAAAAACAGCGCCATTCCGCTGGCGCAGTTCTACCCCACTCACATCAACCGTACTGCCGCGCTGTTCGAAGATGGCCTGCGCTTTGCCCGTGAAGGCGGGCGCATCGACTTCACCACCAGCACCACGCCGGAGCTGCTGGCCGGTGGCGAAGTACCCGCTTCTGAAGCCGTGGCGCGGGCGCTAAAAGCACGGATCGAACCGAGCCAACTCAGCCTCTCTTCCGATGCCAACGCCTCGCTGCCGGAATTTGATGATCAACACCGGTTTATTGGCTTGAAACCCGGTAAACTCAGCAGCCTATTCGAGGTGCTGGGCGAGTGCGTCAACGACCACCAGATCAGCATGGAGCACGCGCTGCGCTGTGCGTCCACCACTGCGGCCGATGCCCTGAAGCTACCCCAAAAAGGCCGCCTTCAGCCCGGCGCGGATGCGGATTTCATCGTGCTAAGCGAACAAGGCTGGGCCATTGATCATGTTTGGGCGCTGGGTAAACCGATTTTCAGCGCCAGCTAATCCCCCATCCCCTCAGCGAACTTGCTCAGCCAAACCGGGTCTTTACTATCACTGAACCACATACAAGGAGGTAGCATGGCTGAAACAACGGCGGCTCACTCGGCCCCAGCCACAGATGCGGCGGCCGCGCTACGGCCCTCATCCCACTGGACGGCCTGGGGGCAGTGGTTGGCGCTCTTCACCATGACCGTGGATCACCTCACCCGCTACGTACTGCCTGGAGATTGGGATTTAAGCTGGGCGGGCTCTTCGATTGGGCGCATAGCGTTTCCGCTGTTTGCCGCCATGGTGGCGTGGCACGGCTTGTTCAACACCCGCAACCCGCTGCGCTATTCACGGCGAATATTGATCATCGGGATCGCCGCGCAGCTCCCCTATATGCTAATGCCCCGCGCCTCCGATGCGTTCATCTTGAACGTCTGTTTTACCCTGGCCAGCGGCTTGGCACTGGGTGCTTTGGTGCGCCAGGGGTGGCAACACTACCAGCAACAAACCTTAGGTTTGGGCTGGCTGATGCTGGGAGCCGCCGTCGGCGTGACCGCGTGGTACCTGCTCGGGTTCTGGGTGGAGTATGGTCACAACGGCCTACTGCTGATTCCGCTGTTTATGTTTGCCATGCAGACGCTCAGCGAAACTCGTAACGTGCTGAAATCTCGCCTCTGGGCGGGGCTAGCGGCGTTTCCCGTACTATGGATTGCCGGGCAGATGAACGCCTCCGACATGGCCAAATCGTTCACCGTCGCCACCTGCGTACTGGTCTTGATGCTTGCCGCAGGCGCAGCTCAGCGAGTGCCGCCCGTAGCTTTAGCCATGCCCCGCCGTTTATGGCTGGCGTGGTACCCTGGGCACTTTGCGTTGATTGCCCTGTGGTTGTTGCTTAGCGGTCAACTGGCAGGTTAGGAGCCTGTTCGGCCACGCACTTATTGATTTCGTCACTCATCCAGGGCTGATAGCGGCGTAGCCGCGCCCGGCCCTCGGTTTTCGCTTGATACATCGCCGTATCGGCCTGTTTGAGCACATCCGCATGGTCGCAGTCGGCCGCATTGAAGCAGGTATAGCCCATGCTGGGGGTGACCTCGACCCAGCGGCTCTCCAGGCGGTACTTGCCCGCCAGCGCCTGCTGCACGGTCTCCATATAGCGGGCAGCGGCGGCGATGAGCGCCTCCCCCTCCGTCACTTCAAAAAGGGCGAGCAGCACGAACTCGTCGCCACTCAGACGGGCGGCCATATCATCGTTCTGCAAACAGGACTCCAAGCGGCGTGCCACCTGTACCAGTAGGTCATCCCCCGCCGCGTGGCCCAAGGTATCGTTGATCAGCTTGAAGCGATCCATGTCCATGAACATCACCAAACCACCGCGCCGGTCGCTGGCCTGCTCGCCGCACAGCGCTTCTAAACGCTCGATGAACAGCCGTCGGTTGGGTAAATCGGTCAGCGCATCGTAGTAGGCTTGGCGGTAAATGATCGCCTCGCTGCGCTTTCGTTCGGTGAAGTCTTCGATAATCGCCACACCGCCCACCCTTTGATTGCTGGCGCTGTGGACACCGTTGAAAAACGCCCGCAAAGGGATCCCCACACTGGCGTTGGGCAGCCGGTAGGTGCCTTCGTAGTACCCGGTGCCTTTTTCCAGCGCGTCTCTCACGGCTTGCGCCACGTCAGAGTCAGCAGAGCGGTCTAGCATGCGGTAGCCGAGCAGCTTTGGGCGCTCCACGCCCAGAATATCCAGCAGCTTGCCGTTGCAGTCGGTAATCTGCCCTTGCTCATCGAAGTGCAGCACCCCCAGCGGCGAGTGCTGAAAAATGGAGCGATAGCGATTTTCGCTTTCGCGAAGCTGCGCTTCCCGCGCCGCCATACTTACCCGCAGGGCAATGTTGTCATGGATGGTGCGGCTAAAGCGGCGGCTGGTGGCAATGATCAACCCCAAAAAAAGCACAAGCATGAGGCCAATCAAGATGGAGAGTGGCGAGCCCTGGAGCCAGAACTGTATCTTCAGCGGCAATAAAATAGGTAGTACGAAGCCAACCGCAATCCAGCCCACCGAGGAAAGCGTGGTCACGCCCCCTGCCGCAATGCCAGCCAGTACGATCGAGAGCGCCGCAATTTGGCCGGGATGATCATGACTGAACAGCAGCACGCCGGATGCCCCCCAGACGCAGCCTGACGCAATGGCTCCAATGGCAAACCAGCGCAACCAGCGTTGACGCTGCTGCTGGAGCGCGGGCAGTCGCTTGAACCGCTGCGCCAGCAGTAGCCTGAGCACGGAGATCACGGTTAGCGCCGCAAACCACCCCAGCAGCAGCCAAGCCTCCACCACCGGCCACATGGCCGCCACCAGCAATCCACCCGCCAGCACGCTGCTCAGTACCGGTTGCCATAGGTTGTCGTAGAGCAAGCGCACTTTTTCACCGCGCAAACGCTGCATGGTGATGTGGTGGTCACGTTGATAACCACTGCGTAGCCCGGAGGCCGTGGCAGTAAGGGGGGTGGGGGGCGACATACAAACTCCCTGTTCTTCAGTCGGCTTAGCGCCAATCTTATTGGTTAGGCTGTTTTTAATACACTTGTTTTAGCACGTTTGAAGCACAAAAGTCGCAGCGGTCGGCAATTAAAAAACCGCCTTTTCAGGCGGCTTAGGCGTTTATAGCGTCGATTCGAAACTCCACTCCACGGGAGGCGCATCGGGGATCAACGCTTGGCAAGCGCGGACTTTCTCCAACAGCTCGGCGTGGGTGGCGGCCACAACGTTAACGTGGGCTAATTTACGCCCTGGACGCTCGGCTTTGTCGTAGCGGTGCAAGTGAGTGTCGGCAATGGCTAGCAGTGCGGCGTTATCGCCTTCTAGGCCAATCACGTTCACCATGCAGGTGGGCGCAATGGCATTCGTGGCACCTAACGGCAAGCCCTGTACCGCCCGCAAATGGTTCTCGAACTGGCTGGTAGCCGCGCCATCCATCGTCCAGTGGCCGGAGTTATGCACCCGGGGGGCCATTTCATTGGCCAACAGGCTGCCGTCGCGGGTTTGGAACAGCTCCAGCGCCAGTACGCCTACGTAATCCAGCTCATCCAGCAGCGCTCGGATGTAGCTGTCGGCCGTCTGCTGAACGCTGGCGTCCAAATCCGGTAGCGGCGCCACGGAGTAGCGCAGAATGCCGCCCACGTGCTGGTTTTCGGCCATGGGGTAGAACACCACCTCCCCATCGCGGCCGCGCACGGCAATCATCGAGACTTCGCGCACGAAATCGACGAAAGCCTCGACGATGAGCTGTGAATGGCCAATGGCCTCCCACGCCTCTTGGGCCTGCTCCGGCGCTTTCAGCACCGCTTGCCCCTTGCCGTCGTAGCCTTCAGTGACCGACTTGGCTACCACCGGGCAGCCCAGCTCGGCGGCAGCGGCGGCGAGCTGCTCAGCGCTTTCCACCACGCGGTAAGCGGGTGTTGGAATACCCAAGCGGTCGAACAGTGCCTTCTCTTCTACCCGGTTTTGGCACACCGCAATGGCGCGACTGCCAGGGTACACCGGCTTATGCTGCTCGATCTGCTGAACCAGCGCCACAGGCAGGTGTTCGAACTCGTAGGTCACCACGTCGACCTTCTCGAGAAACGCCGCCAGGTGCTGGTTATCCGGGTCGACGATCACCTCGCCGATACCCGCACTGGGGTTACCGGTGGTATCCAAAAACGTGAAGGTGTTACCTAGCGGATAGCCCGCCAGTGCCAGCATACGGCCCAACTGGCCTGCCCCAAGGACACCAATATTTTTTGCAATCATACGGTTTGCACTCTGTGCGCTCATGATGGCTACCTATTGGGCCTGAGGGTCGGCGTCGGGGCGCGGGTCGGGGTTATCCAGAACAAGTTGGGTCTGTTCGGTACGGAAGGCTTCGACGGCGTCACGTACGGCGCTGTCCTGCAGGCCCACGATTTGTGCCGCCAAAAGGCCCGCATTGGTCGCACCGGCTTTGCCGATGGCCAGGGTGCCGACCGCAATGCCACCCGGCATTTGGGCAATCGAGAGCAGCGAATCCAACCCCTTGAGCGCTTTGGACTCTACCGGCACACCCAGTACCGGCAGCGCCGTTTGTGATGCGACCATACCCGGCAAATGAGCGGCACCACCGGCGCCGGCCACGATCACCTGCAGGCCGCGCTCAGAGGCACTTTTCGCATATTCGAACAGCAGGTCGGGGGTGCGATGCGCCGAGACCACACGGGTTTCGTAGGGAACGCCCAGCCGCTCCAACATCGCCACCGCGTGCTCCATGACCGGCCAATCCGACTTCGACCCCATGATCACGCCCACCTTGGGTGCGCTGTTCGACATGCAAAACTCCTCGGCCAACGGCCTCTTCAAGCTAGAAAGCAGTCCATAAGCCGCGCAACGCGCCGCTCACTCAGAAATAGGAAGGCGCATAGTTTACCAGAGCTACGGGCGTTTGCGGGGGTGACGAGAGGCGTGAAATTTTCCTCAAATTAAGCATTGAAAACCGCGTGAGTTGGCGGCATTGTGTGCTTGTCATTTCCGACTGATGGAGTCACATGAGTACGGCATACTCAACTGCTCACGCAGAAGCGCTGGATCCTCCGCGAAGCAGCCCTGACCTCGATGTCAGGGAACTTGAAAAACGTACGCGCCTCATGCGCATCATTACCCGCCTGATCGCCGTATCAGACCTGGGAAGCCGTGAAATCGCCCGCCGGGCTGGCCTACCAGTGCAAAAGATCAGCGACCTGCTCGCCGGAAGGCTGGAGCATCTGGACATCGATGAACTGAATGTCCTGCGTCGCACGTTAGAGCTGGAGGCGCCATAGCAGTCACGCCACCGCCACGCTAACTATCACCGCTTGAGCATCTTCCCGCCCCGGTTACTGGGGCGGAATCATGACGCCGCCCAACGCCACTACGATGACCACCAGCCAAGCCGGCAGTTTCCACACGGTGAGCAGCAAAAAGCCCGTCAACGCCAGCACGAACTCGTAAGGCCCAAGAATGGCGCTGGTCCACACCGGCTGATAGAGCGCCGCGCCTAAAATACCCACCACCGCCGCATTGGCACCACGCATCAGCGCTTGAGCACTGCTCCACTGGCGAAACTGATTCCAAAACGGCAACACGCCGACCAGCAGCAAAAATCCCGGCACAAAAATCGCCAGCAGCGCCAGTAACGCGCCAATCACGCTGGGTATCCCTGGCAGCAGCGCCCCCAAGTAAGCAGCAAACGTAAACAGCGGCCCCGGCACCGCCTGAGCTGCGCCGTACCCCGCCAAGAACTCATCTGCCGTGACCCAACCCGATTGCACCACTTCCGCTTCCAGCAGCGGCAGCACCACATGGCCACCGCCAAATACCAGCGCGCCTGAACGGTAGAATGCATCGACGACGTTCAACCAACCGGTGCTCGCCGCTAACAGCGGTAAGAGCACCAACAAAGCGGCGAATAAACCTAATGCTAGCGTGCCCGCTCGGCGTGTCACCGGGAAGTGCAGCGATTCGCTAGACGATGCTGCAGCGCTTTGGCGACACAGCAGCAGACCCGCCACGCCACCTAGCACAATCGCCGCCACCTGCCCCAACGGCCCGCTGACCAGCACCACCGCGAACACCGCTGCCAGAGCAATGCCCGTGCGGGTTTTATCCGGGCAGAGGTTGCGCGCCATGCCCCACACCGCGTGGGCCACAATAGCCACCGCCACCACTTTCAAGCCGTGAATGATGCCGCTGGCCACCGGGCCATCCAGCACTGCCGTACCCAATGCAAACAGCACCAGCACGATGGCAGAGGGCAGCGTAAACGCCAGCCACGCCATTGCCGCCCCCCAGGGGCCTGCGCGCATCAACCCTAAGGCAAAGCCTACCTGGCTACTGGCGGGACCCGGCAAGAACTGGCACAGCGCGACCAAATCCGCGTAGGCCTGCTCGCTGAGCCACTGGCGGCGTTCGACAAACGCCGTGCGAAAGTAGCCCAGGTGCGCCACGGGGCCACCGAACGAGGTCAGCCCCAGCGCCAAAAATGCCCAGAACACCTCGTTGGCCCGCCCTCGAACCGGATTCTTTTCTGACATCGTGCCCACCGTTTACCCATTAAAAAGCGCAAAGCGTTCAGGGTACGCCTTGCGCTTGACGACTTAGTGACAGCCTAATCGTGCCGGTGACTCTTCACAGATTATTCTTGGTCGGTCACCGCACCGGTACTGGCCGAGCTGACCAATTTGGCATACTTCGCCAACACGCCTTTACGATAGCGCGGCTCAGGCTGTTGCCAGGCCGCACGGCGGCGCATCATCTCTTCATCGCTGATATGCACATCAATGGTATCGGCTTCGGCATCAATGGTGATCGGGTCGCCATCTTCCACCAGCGCCAGCGGGCCACCGTCGAAAGCTTCTGGAGAGACATGCCCCACCACGAAACCGTGGCTACCGCCGGAGAATCGGCCATCGGTAATCAGCGCCACGTCGTTGCCCAAGCCACGGCCCATAATGGCCGAGGTAGGCGTGAGCATTTCGCGCATGCCGGGGCCGCCTTTCGGGCCTTCGTAGCGAATCACCACCACATCGCCCGCCACCACGGTGCCGTCATTGATGCGTGCCTGGGCTTCCTCTTCCGAGCCAAACACCCGTGCCGAGCCGCTAAAGCGCGTGCCCTCTTTACCGGTGATTTTCGCCACCGCCCCTTCCGGCGCTAAGTTGCCAAACAGAATACGCAGGTGGCTTTCGGCTTTAATCGGGTTACCCAGCGGCGCGATGATTTGCTGATCCATCGGGTACGGCTCGACGTTAGCGAGATTCTCCGCCAGCGTTTTACCAGTCACGGTTAAGCAGTTACCGTTGAGCAGCCCAGCATCCAGCAGGATTCTCATCAGCGGCTGGATACCGCCAATCGCCACCAGCTCGCTCATCATGTAGTGGCCGCTGGGGCGCAGGTCGGCCAGCACCGGCACGCGCTTACCGATCTCGGTGAAGTCTGCCAGGGTCAGCTCGACACCGATGGTGCGCGCCATGCCAATCAGGTGCAGCACCGCATTGGTGGAGCCACCCAGGGCAATCACCACAGTCACGGCGTTCTCGAACGCCTCGCGGGTCATGATATCGGAGGGCTTGATGTCTTGCGCCAGCAGCGCCAGCACGGCTTCGCCAGCGGCTTTGCAGTCGTCGCGTTTCTCTTGGGAGATGGCATTCTGCGCCGAGCTTCCCGGCAGGCTCATACCCAGTGCTTCAATGGCGGAGGCCATGGTGTTGGCGGTGTACATGCCCCCACAGGAGCCAGGGCCAGGAATGGCGGTCTCCTCGATGTTTTTCAGCTCAATTAGGTCGATGTCGCCACGGGAGTGGGCGCCCATCGCCTCAAACACCGAGACAATATCAGTGTGGCCCTTTCCGGGCATGATGGTGCCGCCGTAAACGAACACGCTGGGGCGATCGAGCCGTGCCAGCCCCATCACGCAGCCCGGCATGTTCTTATCGCAGCCGCCAATCGCCACCAAGCCATCAAAGCCTTCGCAGCCCGCCACGGTTTCGATGGAGTCGGCAATCACTTCCCGCGAGACCAGCGAGTACTTCATGCCTTCGGTGCCGTTGGCAATGCCATCAGAAATGGTAATGGTATTGAACACCACGCCTTTGCCTCCGGCGGCATCGGCCCCATCACGGGCAAGCTCCGCCAGCTCACCAATATGGCTATTACACGGCGTCACCATACTCCAGGTAGACGCGATACCTACCTGAGGCTTTTGAAAATCGTCATCGTTGAAGCCCACGGCGCGCAGCATGGCGCGGCTAGCCGCTTTACCAGGGCCATCCACCACCGGGGCAGAGTGGCGGCGGGTATTATTGTTGGTCGGCTCGGTCATCACGGACTCCTCTCAATTGCATGGCAAAGGCCACAGCTTGGCGGCGGTAAGCCGATGACGCAAGGAGAGTTCCAATATTGCAGCGCGTTGACTGCTTAATGGGCTGGCTGTTTTTGTTGTTCAACATGTACCGTCAGCTCAAAACCACAGGCGTGTGCATAGCGCTGTAATGTTTTCCAGCCGGGGTTACTGCTTCCCCGCTCCAAGCGGCTAATGTTACTTTTTTGTGTATCCAAGCGTTTGGCAAGCTCTTCTTGGGTCAACCCGGCACGCTGGCGCATAGAAATCAGTGTGGAAGCCAAGGCAAACTCCGGTGCCAAACGTTCATACTCCGCCTCTACTTCAGGGTTTTGAAGCGCCTGCTCTTTTAGTGCTTTTAAGTTCATCATGACTGCACCTCGCGCTGTCTTGTCCGCGCTAACGTTAACGCCTGACGCGGCGTTTTTTGGCTTTTTTTGACGAACGCATGAAGAACGACAATATGTTTCCCATGCACATAACAAAACAGAGAACGGCCAATTCCCTCTTTTGCCTTTGCCCTAATTTCAAACAAACCGTCGCCCATCGATTCCGTGTGTGGTGGCCCAAGGTTAGCGCCATGAGTCTCTACCATCTCCAGTAACCGGAGCATTCTGGCCTGTATTTTGGGCGGCATACTTAAAATTTCTTGCTCGACACCTGGATAAAACTCAACCTGCCACTCCATAGCATAACCCCGCTCAAGTTATCTTTTATGATAACTCAACGTACATAAAAGTTCCTACTCCAGATACACGCGAGTA
This sequence comes from Halomonas meridiana, assembly GCF_009846525.1. Taxonomy (NCBI): domain Bacteria; kingdom Pseudomonadati; phylum Pseudomonadota; class Gammaproteobacteria; order Oceanospirillales; family Halomonadaceae; genus Vreelandella; species Vreelandella aquamarina. Next base: position 2,707,282 of record NZ_CP024621.1, read on the forward strand.
CCCCCAACTTATGGCACCATAGCCTCACCACCACCCGTGACGCTGATTGCCGTGAAGGAACGCCGCCGTATGCCTGCCAATGCTTTGTTCTCCCCCACTTCGCTCCCACCCGGTTTTATGGTGGTACATGCTAACCGCTTGGAAGATTTACGCGGTTTGGCGGTGGAGTGGATGCGCCGCCAGCCGTTGGGGCCGTTGGAGAACGAAACCATTCTGGTGCAGAGCAACGGTATTGGGCAGTGGCTAAAACTGGCGTTGGCGGAAGACCCTAAGAACGGCGGCGCGGGCATTGCGGCGGCGCTAGAGGTGATGCTGCCCGCGCGGTTTCTATGGCAGGCCTACCGCACGGTGCTCACTCACGTGTCGCAAAACGCCGATGCCGTGCCGGAAACCTCGCCGTTCGATAAATCGCGCTTGGTATGGCGGCTGCTGCGCCTGCTGCCTACCCTGGCTGGGCAGCCGGTATTCGAGCCGCTGGCGCAGTTTCTAGAAATTGACCGCGACCAGCGCAAGCACTACCAACTGGCCGAGCGGCTGGCGGATCTGTTTGACCAGTATCAGGTCTACCGCGCCGACTGGCTGGACGCCTGGGCTAACGGCCACGATGTGCTAATTACCGCCAGAGGCGAGCACCGCCCTTTGGAAGAGCATCAGCGCTGGCAGCCCGCGCTCTGGCGCATCCTGCGGGACGATGTGGCCGCCACCCAAGGCGATGCCGGATTGAACAGCAGCCGCGCCCAGGTTCACCAGCGTTTCTTGAAGGCCACCGAGCACCTGGAAGGCCAAGACTGCCCGCCGGGGCTGCCTCGTCGGCTGATCATCTTCGGTATTTCATCGCTGCCCCAGCAAACCCTGGAAGCGCTGGCGGCGCTCTCCCGCTGCTGCCAAATCGTGCTGTGCGTTCACAACCCCTGCCAGTTCTACTGGGCGGATATCATCGAGCACAAAGACCTGCTGCGCGCCCAGCGCTACCGCCAGCGGCGCAAAACCGGCATGCCCGAAGCGCTGGATGTACTGGGCACCGGCGATGCCGATGACGCCCTGCACCTGCACGCCCAGCCGCTGCTAGCCGCCTGGGGCAAGCAGGGCCGCGACTACCTGCGCCTGCTCGATGAGCACGACGACGCAGGCAACTACCAAACTCTATTCGAGCAGCAAGCACTGCGCATCGATATGTTCGAGCCGTTCAGCGGCGAGGATCGCCACTGCCTGCTCAGCCAGCTGCAAGACGACATCCGCGAGCTGCGCCCGGTGGCGGAAACGCAAGGCCACTGGCCCGCACTGCCCGCTGCCGATGACTCCATCGTGTTCCATATCGCCCACGGCCCCCAGCGGGAAGTGGAGATTCTCCACGACCAGCTGCTGGCCGCCTTCAGCGCCGACCCGTATTTGCGCCCACGGGACATCATCGTCATGGTGCCGGATATCGACCGCTACGCGCCGCACATCGAAGCGGTGTTTGGCCAGCTGCCCACCGACGACCCGAGGCACATTCCCTACACGCTCTCCGACCAGGCCAGCCGCCACCGCCTGCCGCTGATGATTGCCCTGGAAAAGCTGCTAAGGCTGCCGGAGCTGCGCCTGTCGGTGAGCGATTTACTCGACCTGCTGGATGTCCCCGCCCTGCGCCAGCGCTTCGGCCTAGAAGAGCGTGACCTGCCGGTGCTAGAGCGCTGGATGGAAGGCGCGGGCATCCGCTGGGGGCTCAACGCCAAGCAGCGCCAGCGGCTGGAACTACCCGGCGGGCTGAGCCAAAACACCTGGGCATTCGGCTTGCGCCGCCTGCTGCTGGGCTATACCGTGGGCGACGGCCACGCGTGGCAAGGCATCGAACCGTTTGATGATATCGGCGGGCTGGAGGCGGGCTTGGCTGGGCCGCTGGCGACGCTGCTGGAGAAGCTCGAAGCCACCTGGGAGAGCTTCTGCCAACCCACCGATGCCGCTACTTGGGTTGCGCGGCTACGGGAGCTGCTGGAAACTTTCTTTCTTACCGACGATGCCCAAGAGAGCATCATGCTCACCAAGCTAGAAAGCGGCTTGCAGCAGATGCTGGAAAGCAGCCGGGAAGCCGAACTCAACGACCCGCTTCCGCTCTCTATGGTGCGGGAGCACTGGCTAGCGCAGATCGATGAACACAGCCTTTCCCAGCGCTTCTTGGCCGGGGCGGTCAACTTCGCCACGCTGATGCCCATGCGTGCCATTCCCTTCAAGCGGGTGTGCCTGCTGGGCATGAACGACGGCGAGTACCCCCGCTCCCAGCCGCCGCTGGATTTCGACCTAATGGGCAGCGACTACCGCCCCGGCGACCGCTCCCGCCGGGAAGACGACCGCTACCTGTTTCTTGAAGCGCTGCTCTCCGCCCGCGACCAGCTCTACGTGAGCTGGGTCGGCCGCAGCCAGATCGACAATACGCCGCTGCCACCCTCGGTGCTGGTGGGCCAGCTGCGCGACCACTTGGAAGCCGGCTGGCAAACGGAAAACGGCGCGCCGCTGCTGGAAACACTCACCACCGAGCATCCGCTGCAGCCTTTTAGCCGCGCTTACTTCAACAGCCCAGCAAGCCGGCTGTTCACCTACGCCCACGAATGGCGCGAGGTGCACGCCCCGCGCACGCCACCCGCCGCTAGCCGCACGCTGCCAGCGCCGGAAAACGCCCCCACCAGCCTCTCGCTTGGGCAGCTGGGCAGCTTTCTGCGCGAGCCGGTGCGCAGCTTCTTCAATACTCGCTTGGGGGTCTATTTCGAGCAGGAAGCCATCGCCGAGCTGGACGCCGAGCCATTCGCCCTGGATGGCCTGCAAAACTGGCAGCTCCAAGACCAGCTGATTGCCGCCCAGCGCCACGCGGTGGATAACGGCCAGCCGCGCATGGAAGCATTGCATGACGCGTTGGAGCGCTTTCAAGGCCAAGGCGTGCTAGCCATGGGCGCGTTCGGCGAACGCATGCGCGCGGCACTCGCTGAACCCATGGAGGCGCTTTTCAACGCCTACGAAGCAGCGCTAGACGCATGGCCGCATCTCCTGCCCGACACCATGATTCACTTCGAAGCCCATGGCCTCACGCTGGAAGAGCCCTTGGGTGAGCTGCGCCAGGACGAAGCAGGCCACCGCTGCCGCCTGCTGCTGCTCAGTAGCAGCCTGATTAGCCAAGGCAGCGGGCGCGGCCAGTACCGCTGGAGCCACCTGCTGCGCCCTTGGGTTGCGCACCTAGCGGGCAACCTGGATGGCCCGATGACGACGCAACTGCTCTCCAAAGCGGGGCATGTCACGTTAGCGCCGGTGGATGCCGAGACCGCCCGCCAGCATTTAGAAACCCAGCTAGCCGCGTGGCAAGCGGGCCTAGAAACCCCGCTGCCGCTCGCACCGCAAGCCGCGTTTGCTTGGCTAAGTAAGCAAGGCACGCCGGACATGGCGCAAGAAAAAGGCCGAGACAGCGACGCCTACGCCGCCGCCGAAACCGCCTATGAAGGCGGCCGCTACCAAACCGGTGAAGTGGCCCAAAGCGCGTATTTAAACCACCAGTGGCCCCGCTTCGAGCGGCTATTCGTAGAGCAAGCCAACGGGCACACCTTTGCTACGCTCACAGAAGCGCTCTACGCGCCGCTTCACCAGGCGGTCAAAGGGTAAACCAGCGTGGGTGTTACATAGCGTCGAGCGTTTCCACATCGAACGCCACGATCTGGCGTTTGATGCTGGAGAACTCGACGCCGATCAGGTGTATGGGCTTGCCAGAGGCGCAGTACTTGTCCGCATACCCTTTGTGTTTGATTTGCGCCAGCGCCTGACCTTCCGGCAGTTGCTCCACCACTTTGAACTCGAACAGGTAGATATGCCCACCAAAATCCACGCTCATATCCACCTTGCCGTGGTGGCTGGCATCTTCCACCGTCACATCCAGGCCCAGGGCCGCAAAGTGGCTGTAGAACACGCTGGCGTAATGGCCTTCGTAGCGAGCAATCGGGTTGTTGCGATACCAGTCGTGAGGGAGTCCGGCATAAAGCGCCTTTTGGTGCGCTTCTAGCCCGACAAGATCATGCTGACTTAAATGGCGAAACAGTGTTCTGCGTTCACGCGGGGCATTTTCGACCCCCAGCGATGGCAACAAGGCGTGGTTGAGACTGGTTTCGACTTCACGGTTAGGAAAGCCCAGCGTGTACTGGCGGTATCCCAGCAAGGGCTCTTCCACCTGCTGAATGGTCAGATAGCCGGTTTGAAATAACAAGCCCTCGGTACTTATGTGGTCGACGTCGAACTGGCTGAGCAGTTCATACTCGGTTTCCCAGTGATCTAGTGAGGGCGTAAATACCCCCCGCTGTTTGAGAATATCGACCAGAAATGTCGGCGTAGCAGACTCGAACCAGTAAGGGCCAAATTCTTGCTCCTGGAACAGCAGCAGCACATCGAAGGGGTTATAGACGGACTCCACCTCACGGCCTCCCCAGCGGTAGCCGTTATACCACTGGCGAATCTCCTCACGATCCAGGCCGGGTAGCTCCGGCGCGAACACCGTATCGATGTTCTCATCGGTGTAGCCACAAATGGTCGTATAGTCGGGAGACAGGGTAATATCGCGCAGATTGTTCAACCCCGAAAACAAGCTCACCTTACTGAACTTGGAAACCCCGGTGAGCAGCACGAAGTGCAAATGAGGATCGGCGTCTTTCAGCACGCTGTAGAGGTTCTTCAGCCCTTCGCGCACCTCCCGAGCACGCTCAGGTTCCAGAATGTTATCCAGAATCGGCTTGTCGTATTCATCGATCAGCACCACCACCCGCTGACCATATTGCTGGTGGGCGCTGCGAATCAAGGTAGAAAATTCGCCGGGAATATCCGTCTTGTGGTGTTGGGTAATGCCCAGCCGCTCGCGCTGGACCCGAAGCTGATCACGAATACGCTCATCGAGCTCTTCACGGCTCTGCATGACGCCATCGGCAAAGCTGATACGAATGACCGGGTAACGCTGTTGCCAGTCCCACTTATCGTGAATATGGAGCCCTTCAAACAGTGCCTGGCGGCCTTCGAACAAGCAGCGCAGCGTATCCAGCAACAGGCTTTTACCAAAGCGGCGCGGCCGCGAGAGAAAGTAGTATTTGTTCTGGTTAACCAAGCGCTCGATATGCGGGGTTTTATCGACGTAGTAATAGTCGCCCTCACGGATATCCGAGAACGTCTGAATCCCGATGGGTAGCTTACGGCGATGGGCATCCTGCACGGCGGCCTCCAGAACAAAAAACAGCGATATGAAAAGCAGTTTAGCATGCGGCTGATTCGGGCAGAGTCAGATCAGCGGGCTTTCATCCTCCTTTCCACCCAGCGATAAAATGCGCTTCGCCAACGCAATCATCTCCGGGTCGCCGGTGTTCTTAGTGGGCACATCGGACAGCTTCACCACTGGCAGCCAGCCTTGCCCTTCGGGGCGGGCCTCGACCATTTTGATCACCATGTTCATGGGCGCCACGCCAATATCGTTGGTGAAGTTGGTGCCAATCCCAAAGGCCATGCCAATTCGCCCTTGGCAGAAGGCACGGATGCGCTCCACTTTTTCAGGCGTGAGGGCATCGGAGAAGATGATGGTTTTGCTTAGCGGGTTAATGCCCAGGCGCTGGTAGTGGGCAATGGTGGCATCGGCAAATTCAATCGGGTCGCCGCTATCGTGGCGCACGCCGTCGAACAGCTTGGCGAACTTCTTATCGAAGCTCTCGAAAAAGGCGCGGGTGGTAAACGTATCGGTCAGCGCGATGCCTAGATCTCCCCGGTAGACATCCACCCAGTGCTCCAGCGCCAAACTGTTGGCCATTTTGAAACCAAAGCGAGCGCCGTGGAACATAAACCACTCGTGAGCGTGGGTGCCGATGGGCTTCACCCCGTGGCGCATGGCCAGCAGCACGTTGCTGGTGCCGCTAAACGCCTCGCCGCCGTAGTGGCGCAGCGCTTTGACGACCCGGTCGTGCACCGCAAACGAGAAACGCCGACGGGTGCCAAACTCGGCTATCTTCAGCCCGTGCTGGCGGTACAGCTCAATTTTCTCCCGTGTGCGCTGCTCGATGAGCGCTTCGTCATCTTCCGACACGCTCACGCCACGCAGGTGGTACCAGAGCTCGCTGATCAGCGCCATCAGCGGCACTTCCCACAAGATGGTGCGGTACCACGGGCCTTCCATCACCACCGAAAGCTCGCTGCCCTGCTGCTCGATCGTCACTTCGCTGGGGTCGTAACGAAAGCCCGCCAGAAAATCGAGATAGGTGGGGTCTAGGTAAGGGCAGGTGGTTTGCAGGTAGCGCTTCTCTTCATCCGACAAGCGCAGCGTCGCCATGCGATCCACTTCACCGCGCAGCGCCTCACCAAAGCCCTCAGGAAACGCATGCTCGCCACGATTGATAAACGCGTAGCGGGCATGGGCATAGGGGAAGCGTTTAATCACGGCATTCTGCATCGTGATCTTGTAAAAATCGTTATCCAGAAGCGAGGTCAGCATGAGATCCCTTCACCAGCATCAACAGATCGCCAAGAGCGGCTAGCCCGCTAGATTACCAGTTGGCGACGATACCTCACAGCCTACCCCCTGTTTACTGTGGCTAGCAGGTGGGCGAGCGGCTATCTGCTATCGTGAGTAGAGTGCTACCATTTAAACACCGGTTTATCACTAGGAGCGGACTCCATGCGTCTTTCGCAATCACAGCGCGAGCTTATTCTGTCAGGCGTCCGTGAGTTTGTAGGGCCTTCGGTGGCAGTGCATGTTTTCGGCTCGCGGCTAGATGATAGTAAGCGAGGCGGCGATGTCGATCTGCTGCTTATATCCCCCAACGCCATCCCGCTACTCGCCTGTGCTGAGCTCAAAATGGCGCTAGAACAACGCCTCCAGCTACCGCTCGATATCGTGACCTACGTCACAACAGCTGAACCTACTCCGTTTCAAGCCATTGCACTCGCCCAATCACGGCCAATGACGCTTGAGGAAGCCGCATGAGTCAGGATGTACTTAGCGAACAGCAGCGCTATCTGGCGCAGCTGCTTGAAGCCATTCAGCGCTGCGCTTGGTTTCTTCATCAATCACGCAAAAAAGTCACATGGCCTTTGGACGGTGATTGGTTAGCCGACCATAAAAAAGATGTCGACCTTTTTGAAACACTGGCCGCTATCAATGAGCGGTTTGCCAAGCTACAGGACTCTATTGCTTCTGCTATGCGGCACAGCGCTCTGTTGGCAGGGGAGTCTACTGACAGCTTTCTCAAAGTCCTTTCGCTGTTCGAGAAGCAAGGCGTCGTGGACGCTACCAGTGACTGGCAGCGCTGCCGCGCTATTCGCAATATTGCCGCTCATGATTACTCGACGCACTATGCACAAATAGCAGAGCACTTTAACTTGCTGAACGAACTTGCCGACGTTCTCCTTGTTACCTCAAAAAGACTAGTGACATGGAGTGCTGAACAATTGGGCATTTTTCCTGCCACCCAAGACTTCTCTAACGAATTCGACACCGTCTTTCAAACCAGCCTCTAACGCTGCTTTGCTCTTTTGCCCAGCTCTTGGCAACGCGATATAGTGCCGGTGCCTTTGGCTTCCCGCCAAAGGCGCTTTGCTTTCCGCCTGCCGTGATGTTCGGAGAATGAGAATGAGCCAGCCCGCCCCGCTGAACCCGCTGACGCTGCCGCTTCACGGCAGCCGTTTGATTGAAGCCAGCGCGGGCACGGGGAAAACCTTCACCATTGCGCTGCTGTATGTGCGCTTGGTGCTGGGCGGGCAGCACAGTGAAGACGACACCGCCTTCGTACGCCCGCTCACCCCGCCGGAAATCCTAGTGGTCACGTTCACCAACGCCGCCACCCAAGAATTGCGCGAACGTATCCGCCACCGGCTGGTGGAAGCGGCGGCGGTGTTTCGTCATCAGGGTGAAGACTCACTTCTGCTGGCGCTGCGCAGCCAATACCCCGAGGCCACGTGGCCCGCCTGCGCCCGCCGCCTGGAGCTGGCCGCCGAGTGGATGGACGAAGCCGCCGTTTCCACCATCCATAGCTGGTGCTACCGCATGTTGCGGGAGCACGCCTTCGATAGCGGCAGCCTGTTCTCGCTCAATTTGGAAAACGACCAGCAAGAGTTGGAGCAGGAGGTAGTGCGCGACTACTGGCGCACTTTCTACTACCCGCTGGACGCCGAAGCGCTGGGTAGCATTACCGGCTACTGGAAGTCGCCGGACCAGCTCCACGGGCAGGTGCGCAAACTGCTGGCCGAAAGCGAAGCTCTAGGCAGCCCGCGCCCCGCGCCAGAGCAAACCCTAAGCGCCGCCCAAGCCGAGCGCAGCGCACGCCTAGCCGAGCTAAAAGCCCCCTGGCCTGCGTGGCTGGATGACCTAGTACCTGCGCTGGAAGACGCCGCCAAGCGCAAAGCCTTCAAAGGCCAGAGCTTCAACGCCAAAAGCCGCGCCAACTGGCTAGGCGCGCTGCGGGAGTGGTGCGACAGCGACGCCACCCGCCCTGCGCTCACCGATGCCGCCTGGAAACGCCTCACCCCAGACGGCATGGCCGAGATATGGAAAGTGGGCGCGCCCCCTTGCCCCGCTGCCTGGGAAGCGCTGGCCGAGCTGCCCGCCGCGCTAAACGCCCTGCCCGAGCCGCGCAACGACCTGCTGATTCACGCCGTGCAGTGGTGCAAAGTACGACTGGAGCGGGAGCAAGAGCGACGCGCCGAAATGGGCCCCAACGACCTGCTCACCCATTTGGACCGCGCCCTGCAAGGCCCCAATAAAGAGGCACTGGCCGCGCAGATACTGCGCCAGTTCCCCGTGGCGCTGATCGACGAGTTCCAGGACACCGACCCCATCCAGTACCGTATTTTCAACGCGGTGTATGAGGTCGCCAAGCCCCGCCGAGACGCCGCCATGCTGCTGATCGGTGACCCCAAGCAGGCCATTTACGCCTTTCGCGGCGCGGATATCTTCACCTACTTAAAAGCCCGCGAAGACACCGCAGGCCGCCACGTGACGCTGGGCACCAACTACCGCTCCAGCCGCGCCATGGTAGAGGCGGTGAACCACTGCTTCCGCTACGCCGATGAGCACCCGGCCGGAGCGTTTCTGTTCCGCGAAGAAGGCGGCGACAACCCGCTGCCGTTTCTGCCGGTAGACGCAAAAGGCCGAAGCGAACAGCTCGTTCACCAGGGCCAACCGCTGCCCGCCATGACGCTCTGGCCGCTGGCCGCCGACGAGCCGCTATCCAAAACCGCCTACCAGACCGAGATGGCCGAACGCTGCGCTTCGTACATGGCGGAACTGCTCAGCGCAGGCCAACAAGGCGAGAGCGGCTTTCAAACCGACGACGCGCTCACCCCGCTCAAGCCCTCGGATATGGCGGTGCTGGTGAACGGCCTGCAGGAAGCCCGCGCCATTCGCCTAGCGCTGGCCAGCCGTGGAGTGAAGAGCGTGTATCTTTCTGATCACGATAAGGTGTTTAGCTCGCCCATGGCCGCCCAGGTAGAGCGCTGGCTGCGCGCCTGCGCCGAGCCGCTGGCTAGCTCCCGCCAGGCCGAAGCGCACCTGCGCGCCGCGCTGGCCACGCCGGTGCTGGGGCTAAGCTTGGCGGAGCTAGACCACCTGCAGCAAAACGAGCTGGCCTGGGAAGAGCGAGTAGAGCAGTTCAGCCACTACCACCGCCTATGGCAGCGCCAAGGCGTGCTGCCGCTGGTGCGCCGCATGATGGTGGATTTTGATATTCCCGCCCGCCTGCTGGCGGAGTTTGAAGAGGGTGAGCGCTTGCTCACCGACCTGCTGCACCTAGGCGAACTGCTGCAGCAGGCCAGCGCCGAACTGGACGGCGAACACGCGCTGATTCGCTTTCTATTTGACGCCATTGCCGAGCCAGAAAGCCACGGCGACAGCCACAAGCTGCGCTTGGAGAGCGACGCAGATTTGGTCAAAGTGGTCACCATCCACAAATCCAAAGGGCTGGAGTACCCGCTGGTATTCCTGCCCTTCATCGCCAACCACCGCCCGGTCAAAGCCGAGGACGTACCACTGCGCTGGCACGATGGCGAAGGCAACCTACAGCTCAGCCTAGAAGCGGATGACGCGATACTCGCCACCGCCGACCGCGAACGGCTGGGGGAAGACCTGCGCAAACTCTACGTCGCGCTTACCCGCGCCCGCCACGCCACTTGGCTGGGGCTGGCCCCGCTGAAAGGCCTGGAAAACAGCGCGCTGGGCTACCTGCTAAAAGGCGGCAATGCCCTTTCACCGGAGGCGCTCAATAACGCGCTCGACGAACTGGTAGAAGGCAGCGAGATACAGATTCACCAACCACCCGCGCCCACCGCAGAGCGCGTGGCCCAAGTGGAGCAAAGCAGTGCGCTGGGCCACGCCCGCACGCCCATGCGCCCCGCCAAAGAGCACTGGTGGATTGCCAGCTACTCTGCGCTGCGGCTTTCCGGCACGCTCACCGCCCCGGTACTGCCACCGCTGGAACCCACCACCGCCCAGGAAGCCACCGCCTTTGAAGTGCTGGATGAACCTCGGGATCTATCTCAACCGGAAGCATATCACCTGCACAAATTCCCCCGTGGCCCCGGCCCCGGCACCTTTCTGCACGGGCTGCTGGAGTGGGCGGGCAAGCAAGGCTTCGATACCGCCGCCAACGATATGGACGCCCTCAACGACATGCTGTGGCGACGGGTGCAGCTACGCGGTTGGCAAGCGTGGCAAGAACCGCTGGCGGGCTGGCTAAGCGCCCTGCTCACCACGCCGCTACCGCTGGCCGCGCCCACCCCGCAAAGCGTGGCGCTGAATGAGTTAGAAAGCTACCAAGTAGAGCTAGAGTTCTGGTTTGCCGCCAAGCGGGTGAACACCCAAGCCATCGATGCCCTGGTAAGCAAGCACTTACTGCCAGGAGTAGAGCGCCCCGCGCTGGATGCCGACACACTCAACGGCATGCTGAAAGGCTTCATTGACTTGGCCTTCGAGCACCAGGGGCGCTTTTACGTGCTGGACTGGAAATCGAACTACCTAGGCCCCAACGACAGCGCCTACGAACCCGAGGCACTGCGCCACGCGCTGCTGGCCAAACGCTACGACCTGCAGGCCGCGCTCTACTTACTCGCCATGCACCGGCTATTAAAAGCGCGCCTGCCGGATTACGACCCGCATCAGCATTTGGGCGGTTCGATGACGGTATTTCTACGCGGCAGCCGCAGCCCTGGGCGCGGCGTGGTGGGCGAACCCGCCCCGGTTGAACTCATCGAAGCCCTGGATAGCCTGTTTGCAGGCGAGCCACACGCCACCCAGCAGGAGGCCACGGCATGAGCCGCCAGCACGATACTCACACCTTCGATATGTTCGGCGAAGCCGCCAGCGCCCACCCGGCACTCAGCAGCACCCCGGAACTGCTGGCCCTGTGCGAACGTTGGGTAGCGCGAGGCTGGCTTCGGGATTTAGACCGCGCCCTGGTGCGCTTTTTAGCCAGTGAAGCCCCAAACGCCCCCACGCTGCTGCTACTGGCGGCAGCACTTGCCAGCCACCAGCTAGGCCGCGGCCACGTATGCCTGGATATTAACGCCACGCTCAACGCGCCGGATTTCGCCCTTTCGCTACCCCCCGAAGGGGACGACCTCACCGACCCGCCGCCGCTACCCAGCGACGTGCTGGCCACGCTCACGCTCAGCGAATGGCAAGCCGCCCTGCACCACCCGCTGCTCACCAGCGAAGGCCCCGGCAACACACCGCTGGTCGTAGTGACCACTCACTCAGCCAACGGCACCCCCAACACGCGGCTCTACCTGCGCCGCTACTGGCAGTACGAGCAAAGCCTGCACCAACACATCGCCGCACGCTTGGAAGCAACCGACACAGAAAGCAAGGGCACAGAAGGCCAAAGTGGGAGGCCAATTCATTGGGCGACGGGTGACGCCAGTCACCCTGGGTTACTCCCCCAAGCCCTGAACATCCTGTTCAAACAAAGCAACGGCCTAGACTGGCAAAAAACCGCCTGCGCCCTGGCCGCCGGCAGCCGTTTCGGCATCATTACCGGAGGCCCCGGCACCGGTAAAACCACCACCGTGGTACGCCTGCTCGCCCTGCTGCAAACCCAGCAACTGGCCCAGCACCCCAGCCAGCCGCTGCGCATCCGCCTAGCCGCCCCCACCGGCAAAGCCGCCGCCCGCTTGAACGAATCTATTGCGGGGCAGGTGGATGCGTTACCGCTCGCTGAGTTGGCAACGCTACTCAGTGAACACTCACCTGCGGCAACAGCCAGCGAGATCGCGATTCCCACAGAAGTCACCACCCTCCACCGCCTACTCGGCGCACGCCCCGACACCCGCCACTTCCGCCATAGCGCCGCCAACCCGCTGGCGCTGGACGTACTGGTGATCGACGAAGCCTCGATGGTGGATATCGAAATGATGGCCGCGACCCTCAGCGCCCTGCCTGCCCACGCCCAGTGCATTCTGCTGGGGGATAAAGACCAGCTCGCCTCGGTAGAGGCAGGCTCGGTACTCGGCGACCTATGCCGCCGCGCCGATGCCGCCCACTACACCCCGGCCACCGCCGACTGGCTAGCCCAGGCCACCGGCCAGCCGCTGCCTGAGGATTTCATCGACCCCGCAGGCCAACCGCTCGACCAAGCCATTACCATGCTGCGGGTTAGCCACCGCTTCAATGAACACAGCGGCATCGGCCAACTGGCCAAAGCCATCAACCAGCCGGGCCATGCCCAAAGCGAACGGGAAAAACAGCAGGCGGTAAGCGCCGTGCTGCGCCACGGCTACTCGGATATTCACCATTTGGTGATGAATGACGACACCGCGCTGGATAAGCTGGTGATTCACGGCAGCCCCAGCGGTTTTGCAGGCAACGGCGAAGGCCGCACCGACCGCGAAGGCCAGCCCATCGCCCCGCCCACCGGCTACCGCCACTACCTCAACGTGCTGCACGCCCAGCGCCCACGGGGAGAATCCTTCGAGGAGAACCAAACCGCTTTTGACGCCTGGGCCAGCGAGGTACTCAGCGCCTACAGCCACTTCCAGCTGCTGTGCGCACTGCGCAAAGGCCCCTGGGGCGTAGAAGGCTTAAACCAGCGCATCGCCAGCACATTGCGCCGCGAAAAGCTGCTGTACGGCAGCGACTACACGCTAGAGAAAGGCTGGTTTGAGGGCCGCCCGGTATTGGTTACCCAAAACGACTACGGCCTGAAACTAATGAACGGCGATATCGGCATCACCCTGGCCGTGCCCGACCCGCGCAACCCACAGCAGAAGTTATTAAGAATCGCCTTCCCCACTAGCGACACCGACAAACCCATCCGCTGGGTGCTGCCTTCCCGCCTGCACGCAGTAGAAACCGTGTTTGCGATGACGGTCCACAAATCCCAAGGCTCGGAGTTTTTGCACACCGCCCTACTGCTACCGCCCACGCTGAACCCCATCCTGACCCGCGAGCTGGTATACACAGGCATTACCCGCGCCCGCGAATGGCTTACGGTGGTGGAAGCCAAGCGCGGGGTGTTGAACGAGGCAGTGGTTAGGGAGGTTGTTAGGGTTAGTGGGGTTGGGGGTTAATTGAAACCAACACCATCAGCGCTGGTAGTGTCGGTTTTCGGCCATAAGCAGACTTTTAGATGCCTCTGATCAACGCCTCATTAAGCAGATAAAATGCTTGGTTAAAATTAACAAAAAACTTACTAAGAAAATATTTTAGCCCAAGCTTGATTACATTGTCATGTGCGCATCTTGCTAATTTCATCATTACTAATTTCGATATCACCATCAATTTCGAAATTAATTTTTTCAAAAAGCTCATCAATATTAGAAAAGTTCAAACTATATACAGGCTTGCCAATTGACAACGCATACTCTATCTCCATTAAAACCCACGGAGATGAAAGTAAACCTTTAGCATTTACAGCATTATTAGTTTGCAGAAAAACTATAGACTTTGATTGTTCAATTCGTTTCTTTAACACCATCTTAGTGTAGTCACTTACTAAATCTCTCTTTAGAAAATCATTATCACTTGTCCAATCACAATATACAGTCAGGCCATGATTATTAAGACACGACTTAACTTGTCGCACTAAGCTAGAGTCCTGATAACTATGCGAGATAAAAACATGGAATGACTTTTTATTCTGCACAGTGTTCGACTCTAGCCTCTGATACAAATCCTCTGGAGAAACATTAAATATGTCTCTTTCTGTGTTATAAGCTTTGACTTTTCCTTTGAACTTCTTTCTTAAACTAACTAAAAAACCTAATTTTTGAAGATATTCAAATGCCATTCTTCTAATTTGATTATTTTTTTTCACTGTCATTAAGCTTTTGGAAAAACTCTATCACTTTACCGCTATTGTATTTTTTCAGCTCATGAAAAATTTCTATTTTACCTTGGACTGTTATGCCTTTCTTATGATAAGCAGAAATAAAAACATCAATATATAGTGGTTCCACGAGTTGCAAGTCTTTATTTGTAGATGACATTTTGTTTTCATGAGCACGTTTATTTTTATTTGCTTTATCTAACAATGCGCGATAAGCCAACTGAGCACTTTTCTCGTTAAAACTTATCTCATGTTTCTTACGCTGACCATTTGAAATCATATGTTTAACTTTTGGCAAGTTAAAGAAAAACACTTCAGGCTGATCATGATAGTACCTTTTCTTCTTGCCAATTTTAGCTAGGAATTTATCTTTGCTATCATATTTTTCATATCGTTGAATCAATTCACTCCACATTATCGGAAACAACTCTTTAAACATTTTTAATAGTAAATACTTATCATACTCAGCAGGTAAAGCTTCTGAAATTAAGTTCAAAGGCCTAGTAAACGATTTTTGCAACCTCATTGTCTCGGATTGATATTTTCTTTTCACAACGCCTGCCATAATTGACCTACAGTGATTGCTTTAGTATGAGCTTGATTTACGGATACGGGTTGCTTTTTCAATCGCATTTGGAAGACGCAGAGCAATCCAAGCGTATTTATCTGTATTGGTAGCACTTACCGATGTGTCGCACATTTGCTTCAATTTCGATGACAAGAGACCAGAGACGACTTCAACCTGGATCAAAAAAACACTGGGCCTGACGTTACGACTATTAGGCAGGTAAGTAACGACTAAATAGCGTGGCGAAATCTACGTCTTCGAGCTCCCGCCCAGTAAAATAGCCTTTCTCCCGAGCAAGATTAAGCGCTGCACCACCTGGTGCGGCAACTGGAAGAATGAAAGCCTCAGGATTGAGCCGCCTGAAAATGTCGTATTCAACTTCAACGCCATCCATCCCACCAATGAACACGGCTCCGATCAAATCTTCCCTAGAGAGCATCTGTTCTCGCATCAGTTGTAAGCTACCCTTGATGTCGCCAGGTACGGGATCGGTGTAAATTACGTTGTCAAACCGTTGATTTTCTTCCGGATAGTTACCCACGAAAAAGCGGCTTTGATACAGGATCACTGAGTCTGTGTAGTCTGCCCTTAGATCTTCGCAGATGCTCCAAATCATAGGGGTAATTGCAGGATGGCCGCCCCACACAATCTTGTGTCGACGAACGGTAGCGATCGCCAGCTCGCGAACGGCACACTGGATAAGAAACGGGGCAGCGGTCTCATAGTATTTCCCTCGTCCAATCACGGGTATGCTTGCTGAAAGGAAAATCGCGCCCATTCCTATGCCCTCCAATCTGCAAATTGCCAGCCAGCTTCACAAGCCTTGACCCAGCGCGTCGCCGGAATGTGCTGGCCTAGCCAGTCAAGGTGACTCAACCACTGAGGATGTAGGCCTACATGATCATAGAGTATGGCTACGGATTCGTCAGGAGAGCTTATTGAAGCTTCGTGCATTGTCGTGGAGGTCGGCACACCTACCGTTGGGTAGACCACAACCATCCGGTCATCGGGAAGGCGTACTCGAGTCCCTCGACCGGTGCCCATACCGATCACCTCACCACCTATAGCCTCAATTCCTATTCGTAGATTGCTCACTAGGTTAACGGTTCTCACTGCATGACTTTCGCTGCGGATTTCCTCAAGCTGGAGACAAATACGATCAATCGCGTGATCACTAATCCGTCCTGATGCAGCATCTAGCTCGCTTGTATCAAGCTCAGCGAGGCTTGCAGTTGCCAAGCGAGCGGAGCACTGGGCTTCAGGCCACCCTACTCGAAGAACACTGATACCCTTGGCAAGCGCTCTTCCAAACTCTGCAGCCGTCCATCGACTGTTGAAATAGTCAGGCGTGTCGAGCATCAGCAACACATCAGAATCGCAAAGCCGATGCCACAGCATGGTCTGAAAATCTTCTGCCGGTGCGATGCTACGAGTATCTAGGAAAACGTCGAAATGCCTGGCAGAGAGCGCGTCGAACATCTGCAGCGCCGCCTGGCTAGCCTCGTCCCGTCGATAACTGACAAATACCCGACGTTGCCTCGGAAGCAAACCTGCACATTCCAAGAGCGCAGTGGCTACCCGTTTCGCCCCACCATTTGCGTACGACATACAATTCAATGGCCGAAGGATTTCGGGGACTTCCATTGCAACTCGACCTAGGTCAGGCACGACTGGGACAACAGGAACACCGCCTCTCAGCAAGCTTGGTAGACTGGGGTGATCTGCATCTACACCGCCGAAGAATACAACAGCAGCCGATCTTCGCTGATGAGGAGTGAAGTCAGCAGGAACTACCTCCCACCCGATCTCTTGGCCCAACCTCAAGCCAAACCCAGAAACCGCATCTGTTACAGCCATTTCAAGCTCAGAGACTTGCTCAGCCGAAGGAGCACCCAAGATAGCAAGATGATATATAAATGACATGAAAGCCTCGCTATCAGTTTCAATGAAACGTTAGTAACCAAACGGGCGCCAAGACACTATCTCTCGAGTGCCCGTGCATTCTCAGAACCGCTCCCACCGATCAACATGTTGGCCATCAAAGAATCTGGAGCGCACCTCAGCAAAGTGCTCTTTGCCAGCCTCATTTCCACGTTGCACCATTTCCTGTATGGCCTCGGCATCATCCATTTTGATTTCGACAGGGGTTTGCTGATTAACACGCACATGACGTGTCGGTCCTAGGAAACTTTCTGCTAGTGCCAAAGCACCATGCTCTTGGGCAGCGAAAAAGAGATCGACGCTGTGAGGTGCCCAACCTGCCTTGCCCTTTCCTAGCTGCTCAGTGAAGTCGCTTTCGCTACTGAGAGTGCCAATGCTCAGTACATCAATCCTGTCTAAAGGGATTTTCAAGTATCGAACCGCTTCCGCCAACGCCGGGAGGATGGGGTTATTGGCCCAGACACCTCCATCCAGAAACGTCTCCAACGCGATAGGCCCACCGAAGGTAGCTTCATCAAAATAGGTAGGTGCAGCGGAGGAAGCCAGTGCAGCATCGACGGCTGAAATATCTCGGTAAGCGGTTCGATCTGGGCTGTGCGGGGTGACGATCGCCTCTGCCTGACCTTGCTTGGCCCTAACAGTGGGAATCACCAAGCGGCAGCGGGAATCTGCTTCCAACGTTTTGTCCCCGTACACATCTGTCAGCAGTCCTCGAAGTGTGGCTGAATCATGCTTGGATTTGAGCCAGTGCCGCAGTTTCCGATCCTTCGGAAAAATCTGGGGACCCTTTTCCTCATAAAACTCAAGGATTTCACTTGGTTTCAAGCCCATGGCTAGGCCAATAGCCAAGATCGCGCCCGTGGATGTGCCTGCCACCAGGTCGAAGTGTGAAATAAGGTCGTTCCCACCACCAGCCTTCAGCATGTCGTCCCACTTGGCCAAGACTGCCGCGGTGAAGGTACCTCTGAGCCCTCCTCCATCAAGCGCCAAAATACGGAAGTTGCGGCCGCGCGATACGTTACGGCGAGTAAGCGGGAGGTTCTTCAGTTGGTCGACGATCAGCCCTATGACTTGGTCAACCGATGTACTGTTGGCAATGGTCGCATTCGCTTCGGGCGATAGCCCGTTACGCAGACGAGATAATAACGACGGGTCTTCCTTGAGATAACCTGCGATAGCCCCGCCAAAACCAGCG
This sequence comes from Halomonas meridiana, assembly GCF_009846525.1. Classification (NCBI taxonomy): domain Bacteria; kingdom Pseudomonadati; phylum Pseudomonadota; class Gammaproteobacteria; order Oceanospirillales; family Halomonadaceae; genus Vreelandella; species Vreelandella aquamarina. The sequence continues at coordinate 2,725,280 of NZ_CP024621.1, forward strand.
ACGACAAATCCTGGCTTTCCGAGTTCAAGCATCGTATCCAGTTCATTGGGAACGCCTGCTTTTGCTTTATTAATGTTCCACCATGCACCACCGACGCAGATAATGGCGTCGGAACGATCAGCCATCCAATCACGCATTGGGGTCAGGCCTTCTGCGGCCGGACCATCGCTGCTATCTGCAGGCACAATCTCCACAGAAGCGAATACTCTCTGCTTTTCAATTTCAGCAGTGTATTGATCAGTTGAGTAGCGCTTCGCCCGCACTAAGGTAAGCGCCCCCTTGTTTCCACCCGCCTGGATGAAATCCTCTGCAGCTCTGCGTAGCGGTTCAGTGAACGAAGGATGACTCCCATGAACAATGGAGCCTCCTTCATTGAAAACTTTCGCTGCAAATTTCTGTACGAAATCAGTGATGTCTGCTTGTAATTCTTGGTTCGACCCGGACAGGTGAATCCTAACGCCGGCCAGACGCTGAGTGACTGCCATGTGTAATACCTAGTGATATGAAATGTCGATTTCTGCAAGCTAGTACGCCTCGTTTCGTATTTCTAACGACCGGCTAAGGCAGCTGCGGTTTCGATCCAGCCAGCGATGTTTTCCCGGCCGTTTTGAGCCGTGAAGTCGTATCTCATGCAGTGTTTGGATAGCTTAACAACCGTGTTGCTGGCAGGGGCGTCAAACCACAAATCAGAGGCTGGGATGGCGGAGATGTAGTCCGAGTACTTCACCCATTTACCGCCCTCGAGCTCCGCGAAATAAATCTTGTCGTTGACGAGATAGACACCCACTTCAGCCAGTGGATCTGTGCCTTTCACTCCCAACTCCTTCGCGTTGTTTCTTAAGCCATGGATATCGACAGTGAGCAGCCCATTGCCCTTCAAGACGCTATGTACGATCTCATACCGTACCCACCTCCTGGCAGCGGTGTCCTGACCGGCAAGCACGCAAGTCACAGAGGTATTCTTTAGGCCATGACGAAGAAAGGTCTTGAGCGCTTCATCACTTTCTTTCTTTGATGCTTCGAACACACTGCCATCAAAGAAGCCATCTACCTCTTGATTCTCGCTGACGACCAGGCAGTTCCTGACATTCCAGGCGCGCCACACATCTTCCTGATAATGGAAGGAGAAAAATGTTTTTCGTGTCATCCCTTGCTCCAGTTCGTTGACAATCCTCATTCTTCACCCCGTAGCGACTGCAGTTCACCTTGGAATGTGCTGTCCGTGCTCGTCATGTAATGCGAGCCTGTCAAAAATTTAGGGGTTTATAAGCCGTCAAGGATACCCAAAGAAATCTTCGACAAAACCATTAGGATGCCTGAATGTGTTCAAATTGATGCTGTTTCTATATTTGCTTCAACACACTCACTAATCATCTCAATTTACTTTATTTTTAATGGCATTATCAATCCAACTTGAGATATTATTTGATATATCTTGATACGCATTCAAAGAATTAGGATCATAACAAGGTACAACGCTTGACATTAATCTACCATCATTAAACTTGATCAGATCAAACGGATTTTTTCCCTTTCTGCTAGTCCCATTTCTTGGACACCTGAGGTTATGAATATAAATGCCTAGTAAAGCTTTACCATCATTCCATGCCTTGATGATTTCGTGCTCTACCCACGGTCTTGAAGCGGTTTCGCTACCAATCAAAACAATAATACATCGTTTGTACTTCATATTTTGATTTATCCAATTTTCAACAGCTTGCTTACCTGTTCGCTTTAGTGTTTCCCATTCATTTGGAGTAGTAGGTGGATTACCCTCAATGCTACCAATATTACGTATTTGTTGGACTCTCATTACGTCATTGTCAAAATGGAAGCTATAAAAAACAGGAATTTTAGCCATTTTATTTCCTTTATAGATTTTCTACCCAAGTCCCAGAGTTTGTACCCGCATCAAACACAGCATAACCAGTCTTACCCGTCTGGTTATTACTTCCTTTATCTATTTTCTTATACAGCTGAAGATATTCGTTTCCATACCAAGTTCCATAATCATCTTCTGTTTGAACTATTAAGATCTTATCGTATCCTTTTGCTGAATCAGCAAAACCAATTTCCCAAGGACACCAGCGTGATTGAGTTGAATTGTCCGTTGCTAAAAACAAGAACCAGCCTGTAGACAATATTTTTGCCTTAATTTTGTTTGCAGTTTCCTTGTTGGGAGTGCTCGGCATTTCGCTATCTTCCCAGTCAATGTACAAGTCCCATCCATTTTCTTTCATTAGAACTTGAAGGCCTTTAGCTAGCTCGCGGTCTTTGTGGCTGTGGCATAAAAAGGCCGTTTGCTGTTTTTTAGCTAAAGCTTCGGTGAGCGATTTAGCTACAACAACACTTCCCGAGCGACTAGATGCTGATCGTAAGTCGCGTATATTAATGGCCATTGCTACTCCTATAATTCATACTGCTCGAACATCTAGCATGCATTAACTTAAGTAATTCACTGGCAATCAATTGAAAATCAGCTTTATTCACAGCCTTTCGTGCGTGTGGAATATGAGCAAACGCACACGTTGCCTTTGCTAGCATGTCTGCTCAGGGTCGAAAAGCGTCATTTGTTTACATCTCCATAAAACGCCACCCTACCCGCAATAGCCTCCACACCCTCAACCGGCTCCTCATAACTCCAAGCAACATCTCGACTTTCACCCAGCGAAAAATACACCGTATGCCCTTTAAACGGGCAGTAAGTGGTCGTTTCCGAAGTGGTAAGTAAGTCCATCCGCACGTCGTCACGTGGGAGGTAATGGCGTGGCGGGTAGCCGTGTTCGCGGAGTTCCAGCGCATTGGTGGAGTCGGCTAGCAGAATGCCATCCACCCGCACTTGCATGCGCTGCTGGCTAGGGTGAAGCGTTATGCGGGCATTCTGCATCATATTGTCCCTGCGGCATTGTTTGCTCTAATGCTTTGAGACTAGCAGTTAATCTAGGTTAAGCCTACCTTGCCGAATTAGTTTTTAGTCGGTAACTCATACTTAGCCATGTAAGTTAGTCATCACTTCCACGCTACCACTTATGCCACCGTGATGAATGCGGCACAGCACTAAGCTGGGCTGAGTGCCGTTGGCGTTAACCGCTAACTCCCCTACTGCATTCCAGCCGCCGCTATTGCCGCAGGTTTGCCAGCCGCCCGTGGTGGAAACGTGGTTGGCGAGCAGTACCGGCAGTTGGTGGCGCTTTGCGATGGTGGAAAGTAGCTCGGCATCTTTTACATAGCCGCCTGGGGAGATCAGCGCGCCGGCGAGATATACGTCCGCTTGTTGGGCGGCGGCGGTGGCAGCATGGTTTGGGTGGGTAAAGTCGGCGCAAACGGCTAGGGCAATGCGGGTGCCGTTAACGTTGATTAGGCCGCTTTCAGAGCCAGGGGCACAGTAAACCTCTTCCCCTTCGTGAAGGTGCTGTTTTAGGTAGAAGGTATGTTCGCCGTTGGGGAAGCAGATCACCGCCGCAATGTAAGGTTTGCCGTTGGGGTCGTGCAGTGGGCAGCCTGCTATTACTACCGTGTTATTGCCTACGGCAGCGGCGGTGAGGGCGGCAAAGGTTGCATCGTCGCGGGGCATGGCCAGTTGGCTGAGTAGCGCCAGCTCGTAACCGGTCAGCGAGAGTTCGGGAAAGGCCACCACGTTGGCCCCCAGCGCGGCGGCGCGTTCTATGTAGGCCAAGTGCGTTTGTAGGTTGTCGTCTACCGCTGCTTTGCTGACGGGTAGTTGGGCGAGCGCGATGGTGATGGCTTGGCTGTTGGTCACTTTTGTCGCTTGGCTGGCTGGGTGCTGGAATGGTCGCGGGCTAAAGCCACCTCCCACTGCTGGCTCACTCTCGGGGCCGATTCAGCTACGGGCTAATAGTGATAGCGGCAAGAAATGACAGTGATCGCGTGGTGATCGACTGCATAAACAAGCCGATGAGTATCGTCTATACGTCGAGACCAAAAGCCCGCTAGGTTTTCTTTTAAGGGCTCTGGCTTGCCGATTCCCTCAAAGGGGGAGCGCTTTACATCGTTTATCAGCTTATTAATGCGCTTAAGGGTTTTCTTATCCTGCGCTTGCCAGTAGACGTAGTCGTTCCAAGATTCATCTGTCCAACACAACAGTCGCTGACTACTCATCCATTAACTCGCGTGCGCTTGTTTGGCCAGCCCGATATTGCGCTATTGAGCGGTTAAGGTGTTTAGCATTATTAGGCGAACGAAGCAGGTGCACTGTTTCCATTAGGCTATTGTAATAATCCAGCGACATCACCACGGCATCTTCCGCATCCCTGCGCGTGATCACGGTGGTATCCGCATCATTAACGACGCCATCCAGCACAGCTTTCAAGCCATTCCTCGCTTCTGTAAAAGACACGATTTTCATACACGCCTCACATGTACTATTTAGGGTACAAGTCTAGCCGTTGCCCGCAAACCTGTACAGCTAATAAGACAGAACGACTGCTTCAGGCCTTTTTCACAAACTGCGCGGTTACCATCATGTCGCCTGCGCCGTCCACTTTGCAGTCTAGCTGGTGGTCTTTGCCCTCTTTTAGCCGTTTGATGACGGCTTTGGTGCCGATCTTGAGCACTTGGGAGCTGCCTTTCACCTTGAGGTCTTTGATCAGCGTGACCTTGTCGCCTTCGGCAAGCGGCGTGCCGTTAGCATCCGCCACGTTCACGGCCTCTTCGGCGGCGGCTTCTTCAGGGTTCCATTCGTGGGCGCATTCGGGGCAGATAAACAGGCGTTGATCCTGATAAACGAATTCCGATTGGCAGCGGGGGCATGGCGGGCAAGACATAAGCAGTGGCTTCTGTGGTGAATGAGCGGGTGATGATACTGAGCCAGAGCGGCCTTGGCGACTGGCGAGCGCCTTGGGTAGCGCCGCCGTGGGCGCTGGCGAGGCTCAGGCGCTGGCATCGTCCGCGTGTTCGCTGGGGTGAAACGCTTCTTTCTGCTCAGCCCATTTCAGCAGCGCATCCAGCGCAGGGCAGAGCGCTTGGCCCCACTCGGTTAGGCGGTACTCCACTTTGGGCGGCACTTGCGGGTACACCTTGCGCGCCACGATGCCATCGGCTTCCAGTTGCCGTAGCTGCTGGGCGAGCATCTTTTGCGAGATGCCGGGGATCAGCTTTTCAAAATCGGAGTAGCGCTGCACGTTACCGTCGAAGAGGTGGAAGAGAATAATCAGCTTCCAGCGCCCTTCCAGCATTTTTAATACATCTTCCACTCCGCTGGCCGCGCTAGTGGGCGTGTAAATCCTTCTCATGGGTAAGCCACTTACCTTTTTGTGCGTTCTTGATAATCGGTAAGCCTAAGCAGAAGATCCTCGTACAGCAACCACGATGAGGAAGGCTTACCATGAGCGTGTCACTCTCTACTCCCATTGCCACCTATATCGCCATTAGCAACGGCGCGGATGATGCCTCACTGGCGGAGTGCTTTACCGCCGATGAACGCGTGGTGGATGAAGGGCAAACCCACCAGGGCATTGCCGCCATTCGTGCCTGGTTACGCGACACCCGCCGCCAGTTTGAGTACCACGTGGAGCCCACCGACGTCTCTCGCGATGGCGACAAGATGGTGATTACCACCACCGTGACCGGCGATTTTCCCGGCAGCCCGGTGCAGCTGTTTCACCATATCGAACTGGCCGATGAACGCATTCAAAGCTTGGAGATTACCCCATGAACCTGCAGCTTAGTGGGCGTCGCGTATTGATCACGGGTGGCGGTAAAGGCGCGGGCGCGGCGGTGGTGGCGCTGTTTCGTGAAGAGGGCGCGCAGGTGCTGACGACTGCCCGTAACCGCCCCGCTGCCCTACCTGAAGAGCTGTTCGTCGCTGCCGATCTCACCACTGTGGATGGCTGCGCCACTGTGGCAGAAGCCGTGAAGGCGCGCATGGGCGGTGTGGATATCATCGTGCATGTGGTGGGCGGCTCGTCTGCCCCGGCGGGCGGCTTTGCGGCCCTGGGTGAAGACGAGTGGCAGCAGGAGCTGAACCTGAACCTGTTCCCCGCCGTGCGGCTAGACCGCGCCCTGCTGCCGGGCATGCTGGCCCAGGGTGAAGGGGTGATCGTTCACGTGACCTCGATTCAGCGGGAGCTGCCTTTGCCGGAATCCACCACCGCGTACGCGGCGGCCAAGGCGGCGCTCTCGACCTATAGTAAGAGCCTCTCAAAGGAGGTGTCGCCACAAGGCGTGCGGGTGGTGCGCGTCTCGCCGGGTTGGATCGAGACGGAAGCCGCCGTTGCCTTGGCGGAGCGGCTGGCCGAGCAGGCAGGCACCGATTACGAGGGCGGCAAGCAGATCATCATGGGCGCGCTGGGCGGCATCCCGTTGGGCAGGCCCTCTACCCCGGCGGAAGTGGCGAACCTGATTGCGTTCGTGGCCTCGCCGCTGGCAGGCTCAATCACGGGCACCGAGTTTGTGATTGATGGCGGCACGGTGCCGGTGGCGTAGCGCTTGAGTCAGCGGGTATCTCAATTGGCGTTGGCGGGCGGCGGCTCCTAGACTGAAGCTTCGTTTCTCTTGAGATACCCGACCTATGCGCGTTTTTTCTAATCCGGTCGGTGCCGGTTCACTCTGGTTTGATAATTTGGTCACGGCGGATGGTGTGCCGGTGGCCTACGACCCCCAGGCGCGGGCGTTCATTCCCATGCCGCCCTTCTGTGCCAACCGCGACGTGATTGGCTGTAACTGGATTGCCCCGAAGCAGGGCGAGTTCTGCCGCGCCTGCGCGATGACCGCCCTGGCCCCAGACCCTTCCATTTCCGATGCGATACCCAACTGGGCACACACCGAGGCGGCCAAGCGCTGGGTGATCGATAACCTGGGCCGCTGGCACTGGTTTCGCCCGGAAGACCCCGGCGCGCCGCCGGTGTTTCATATGCTGGCGGAAGGCGGTACGCCTGTCCCTATGGGGCACGTGGGCGGCGTGGTAACGATTAGCGTGGCGGAAGCGGATGCCCTGGTGCGCACCACCCGCAAAGAGGCGTTGGATGAGCCTTACCGCACTATGATTGGCCATATGCGCCATGAAATTGCCCATATGCTGTGGTGGCGGCTTAGCCTGCGGGAGGATTTTCTGGCGGCCTTCCGCGAGATGTTTGGCGATGAGCGGGAGGATTACCCAGCGGCCTTGCAGCGCCACTACCAAAACGGCCCGCCGGCGGATTGGCAAACGCGGTTTCTGTCGACCTACGCCTCTTCCCACCCCCACGAGGATTGGGCGGAAACCGCCTCGCACCTGCTGCACCTTACGGACATCACCGACAGCTTCGTATCCTCGGGCATGACGTCGCCCGCGCTACCGGACGACCACAACTGGGATGCCTACGCTGAACCGGATTCAGAGCGGCTAATTCATATTGCGGCGTCATTGGTAGCAGGCGTGAACCATGTCAATCGTTCGATGGGGCTGTCGGATCTTTACCCGTTTGTGCTTTCCGAAGTGGCGCTGCGCAAGCTGGCGTTCGTTCACGACTGGCTGCGGCGCGGGGCGCAAGGGCTGTAGCCACGTGCGCTTTGCTTGATGCGGGTTAGTGAAGGCCCAGCGCCTCAATCACCGCTGCGACCCGTTGGCGAGCTTCCCCTTGCAGGGTGTTCAACGGTTGGGGTAGGCAGGGGGCGCTAACGCGATCGGTGAGTTCAGCAATGGTTGCCGCCACCCGCAGGCTCCCGCCGTATTCATGATACAGCGCCCAGAGCGGTGCTAAGGCGTCTGAGCGGGCTTGAGCCTGTTCAGCGTCGCCCGCTTGGGCGGCACGTGTTAGCGCCAGCGCTAATTCTGGGTAGAGCCCACCCATCACCGAATACCACGCCTCGCAGCCTGCCAGCAGACCCGTCGCGGCGGCGGGGTCGCCGCTGATGCCGATGGTTACATCATCAGGAATCAGCGCCCGCAGCCGCGCCACGCGGGCTTTGGCATCTTCCAAGTCAGTAGACACTGGCGGAATTTTGATCGAGCGCACCTGGGGCAACTCGGCAATGCGCCCGTGCAGCTCGTCGCTGAACGTGAAGTGGGTGGTGCCGGGGTTGTCGTACACGCACAACGGCACGCTGATGGCGCGGCTGACGGTGCTGAACAGGTTGAACACGTCGTCATCGGTCAGCGTTTGGTACGAAACAGGCGCTAATAGCAGGCCGCTTGCCCCGACCTGCTGGGCGTGCTCGGCATTGGCCAGCACATCGCGGGTGCGCAGCGCGCCAATGCCTACCACCACCGGCACCCCCGCCGCACTCTCCACACTCAGCTTGGCCACCCGCGCCCGCTCTTCCACGCTTAAATAAGCATAACTCCCGGTAGAACCCAGCACGCCAATGGAATCCACCTGCGCCCGTGCCAAACGGGCCACGAGCTGGGTCAATTCCTGCTCGTTGATGCCCTGCTCATTCATGGGGGTTAGCGGAAACGCACTCAGGCCGGTAAACATGGGGTGTCCTTTTAGATGGTTGTTTGCACGAGGCGGCTATTCAGCATTACTGCCCAAAGCTAAGTCCCAAGCGCAGCGCTTGCAGGCTATCGAGCTGTACCGTGACTTCATCAGACACCAACGGGTGGCCTTGCACGCGCACGTTGACCGCTGCCTGGGAGCCACGATACCCCACGGTAACGGCGATATGGGTGCTGTCGCTCACCGGGGCCAGCCAATCGTACTCAACGTTATCTACGCTCACCGATGAAAGCCCACGGGCTTCTAACTGCTCCTCGACTTCCTTCTCAATCACCACGCCGTAGTAAAAATAGAGTCCTGCGTAGCCCAGCCCCAGCAGTACCAGCAATGAAAAGAGCTTGCCCATTATTTGCCTCTGTTTGTGGTCATTTGCACGATAGGTGATGGATTACATCCGGCGCTTTAGCGACGCGTAGACTTTGCCTTTGTCACGCTTACCCACAGCAATAACGTAGATAAACAGTTCATCATCCACTACTTCATAGACCAGACGATAGCCTACGCTTCGAAGCTTTATTTTATAGCAGGCATCGAAACCACTGAGTTTATCGGCAAGCACACGTGGGGTTTCTAGCCTTTCAGCCAGCTTCTTTTTGAACTGTTGTTTGACGGGTGGGCTAAGCTTTTCCCACTCTTTCAAGGCCGCGGGCAAAAAGCGTAGCTTATAGGTCATCCAGTGATACCGTGACGGCCTTGTCTTTATCGGCGCGACGCTCTTCCACTAGCTTGGCCAGCTCGTAGTCTTCCAGCATCTCCATCATCGCCTCATAAGTTTCTACAGGGACAAGGTAAGCGGCGGGCTTGTTGTGATTCAACACAGCAATGGGGGCACCGCTTGCCTGGCTCAGCAGTGCCGAAGGGTTTTTCTTTAGCTCAGAAATACTGACCGAAAAGTTAGCTAATACTTGGTGCATGGAAACCTCCTGAAGCCATAAAAAAGCTCCTTTTCTAGCCCTCATATTAGCTCTTTTTTTGCAACTACTCCAAGCGTTCGCTGTTTACATTCACTGCTCAACGATGCGATGCCTAATGTCTACACCCTCTCACACTCTCCGCCAGTTCTTTCACCAGCCCATGCACCCGCATCACGGCGTCATCACCGCTGCTGGCGTGTTCGATGCAGTCTACCAGCGCAGAACCTACAACCACGGCGTCGCTGAAGCGGCCAATGGTGGCGGCCTGTTCGGCGGTGCGAATACCAAAGCCTACGGCGATGGGCAGCGGTGTGTGTTCACGCAGCTGGTTAACGGCGCTTTCTAGACGCTCCGGTGTTGGGGCGCTGCCGCCCGTCACCCCCGCCACGGAAACGTAGTAGATAAACCCAGAGGCATTGGCCAACACTTTGGGCAGGCGTTTGGCATCGGTGGTGGGCGTAGCGAGGCGAATAAAATCGATGCCGTGCTGGGCGGCGGGCTGGCACAGCTCTTCGTCGTGTTCGGGCGGTAAATCTACCACGATCAGCCCGTCTACCCCGGCCTTGGCGGCATCGGTTAAGAAGCGCTCGACGCCGTAGCAGTAAATCGGGTTGTAGTAGCCCATCAGCACGATGGGGGTGGTGCTGTTCTGCTCACGGAACTGGCGCACCATCTCCAGCGTTTTGGCTTGGGTCTGGCCGTTTTCCAGCGCGCGCAGAGCGGCTTTTTGAATGGCGGGGCCATCGGCCATGGGGTCGCTGAACGGCATGCCGAGCTCGATGATATCCACGCCTGCTTCCGGCAACCCGTGCAGCATGCGGCGGGAGGTCTCGGCGTCCGGGTCGCCAGCGGTGAGGTAGCTGACCAGCGCCGGGCGGTTTTGCTGTTTGAGCGCGGTAAAGCAGTATTCAAGACGAGAGGTGCTAGTCATGTCGTTCTCCTGTAGCGCGCTCATACGTTTTTCACTCCGAATTTATCGCCCAGGTGGTGGGCCACGCTCATCATGTCTTTATCACCACGGCCACTGAGGTTGACCACCATCAGGTGCTCGCGGGGAAGTGTCGGCGCGCGCTTAGCCACTTCAGCCAGGGCGTGGGCAGTTTCTAGCGCGGGGATGATGCCCTCTTGGCGGCAGCAGATTTGGAATGCTTCCAGCGCTTCGTCATCGGTGGCGGAAACGTACTCGACCCGCCCTTGCTCGTGCAGCCAGGCGTGTTCGGGGCCGATGCCGGGGTAGTCCAGCCCTGCGGAAATTGAGTGAGCGTTGATAATCTGACCATCTTCGTTTTGCAGCAGGTAGGTGCGGTTGCCGTGCAGCACGCCAGGGGTGCCGCCGTTCAGGCTGGCGGCGTGCAGGCCGCTGTTGACGCCTTTGCCGCCTGCTTCCACGCCCACCATGTGAACGCTGTCATCATTAATGAACGGGTAGAACAGGCCCATGGCATTAGAGCCGCCGCCCACGCAGGCAATCAGCGAATCCGGCAAACGGCCCTGTTTTTCGAGCATCTGAGCGCGGGTTTCATGTCCAATCACCGCTTGGAAATCGCGCACCATCGCCGGGTAAGGGTGCGGGCCTGCCACGGTGCCAATGATATAGAAGGTGTCGTCGACGTTCGTGACCCAATCGCGCAGCGCTTCGTTCATGGCATCTTTCAGCGTGCCGGTGCCTGAAGTGACGGGGATTACTTCCGCCCCTAACAGTTTCATGCGGAATACGTTGGGCTGCTGGCGCTCGATGTCGGTGGCACCCATGTAAATCACGCAGGGCAAACCAAAACGCGCAGCCACGGTAGCGGTGGCAACGCCGTGCATGCCTGCGCCGGTTTCCGCGATGATGCGCTTTTTGCCCATCTGCTTGGCTAACAACACTTGACCAATGCAGTTGTTAATCTTGTGCGCGCCGGTGTGGTTAAGCTCTTCACGCTTGAGATAAATGCTCGCGCCGCCGAAGTGCTCGGTGAGCCGCTCGGCAAAGTAGAGCGGGCTGGGGCGGCCGACGTAATCACCCTGAAAATAGGCGAGCTGGCGCTGAAACTCCGGGTCGTTTTTGGCAGTGGTGTACTCATCCTGCAGCTCAAGAATCAGCGGCATCAGGGTTTCAGCGACAAAGCGGCCACCGAAACTGCCAAACAGCCCGTTGGCATCGGGTAGGCTTAAAGGTTTGTTCATCACGACCTCTGCGTTTTGGGTGCGATTTAGGGTTGTGATGACGTTAGCGCAGGCAGGCGGGAAGAAAAATCGATAAGATGGCAATCACCTGTGAGTTTTACGCAACTATTTGAAGAGGCCCCCATGCACCACAGCCTGCCGCCCTTAAGTGCTCTGCGCGCCTTTGAAGCCACCGCCCGGCTAGGCAGCGTAACCGCCGCCGCCGATGAGCTAAGCGTGACCCACGGCGCGGTAAGCCGCCAGCTAAAGAGCCTGGATGAGCATTTTGGCGTGGCGCTGTTCACCAAAGCTGGGCGGGGGCTAGTGCTCACTCACCACGGAGAGCAATTGCAAAATGGCGTGGGGGAAGCTTTCACCAAACTCAGGGATAGTTGCACCCGGCTCAAGCATGAAGTGGAAGAAGCGCCGTTTACCCTGGCCTGCCCCGGCAGCCTGCTGGCCCGCTGGCTGATTCCCCGTTTAGACCGCTTAAACCAGGCGCTACCGGAGCTAAAACTTCAGGTGGTAGTGAGCGATTCTGAGCAGCCCGGCCAGCCGGAGACCAGCGCAACGCTGGCCTTTTTCGAGCCACCGTGGCCTGACGAGGGCGAGCTGATTGAGCTGATGTCTGAGGAAATTTGCGCCGTGGCCAGCCCACGTTTGGTGGATGGGTGCGATGCCGCTCATCCCGCATCGCTGTTTACCAACAAGCTCCTTTACACCGCCTCACGCCCCCAAGCGTGGCCCCAGTGGGCAGACGCCCAAGGGCTGGAAACCGCCGCATTGAAAACAGCCCTCCAACAGGGCCAAGGCTTTGCGCATCTTTACTACCTCATAGAGGCTGCCGTGGCGGGCCTAGGGGTCGCCATCGCCCCGAAGCTACTCGTAGAAGATGATCTGAAAAGCGGACGGCTTGTCGCCCCTTGGGGCAGTATCGAAACCCCAGCACAGCTCTGCCTGTGGCTACCCAAACACGCCAACGCCCGCCGCAGCGAATCGCTGGCTGACTGGTTACGTAAGGCGTTGGAAGGTTAAAGCCCTACTCGGTGCGGGTACACCACGAATGCCAGCTTGTTGCCATCCGGGTCGCGGACGTAGGCGGCGTAGAAGCCTTCGCCGTATTGGGGGCGAAAGCCCGGTGCGCCTTCGTCGCTTCCGCCGCTTTCCAGGGCGAGCTGGTGCAGCGTGTCGACTTCTTTGATGTCGGTGAATTGAAAGGCGGTCATGGTCCCGTTGCCCACCGTGGCGTCGTGGCCATCGAAGGGATAGCCCACGAAGTATTGGGGTACGTTGACATCGTCCGGGTCGCCAAACGAGACACCGCTATCCTCCTGCCAGCAAATATCCAGCCCCATGGCATTGAACAGCGGCGTATAAAATTGCAGGGCACGCGCTAGGTCTTGGGTTCCCACCATTGTATAAGCCAGCATACGGTTCTCCTTATCGCGCTTGGTCCCCCTAGGTTATGCCATAACGCCAAACAGTCGGCCAATCAGCGACGTCAACGCCATGGCCAGCGCTCCCCAAAACAGCACGCGCAGGGCGGCGGTTCGCACCGGAGCGCCGCCCACTTTGGCAGCCAGCGCGCCCAGAAGCGCCAAGCACGCTAACGAGGCCATGGCCACCAGTGGGATCAGCAGCACCGAGGGTGCCCACCAAGCGACGAGCAACGGCAGCAGTGCCCCCAGGGTAAACATCGCCGCCGATGAGAGCGCGGCCTGCAACGGCCGCGCTTGGCTGACAGCAGTGATGCCGATTTCATCGCGGGCATGAGCGCCCAAGGCATCTTTTTGCATTAGTTGATCGGCCACTTGACGGGCTAGATCTGGCGTTAATCCTCGCTCGACATAAATTGCGGCCAGTTCCTCTTTCTCGTCGTCGAAATGGTGATCTAACGCTTTTCGCTCCATGGCCAAATCGGCGCGCTCGGTATCCGATTGCGAGCTGACCGAGACATACTCCCCCGCCGCCATCGACATAGCTCCCGCGACCAACCCCGCAAGCCCCGCCAACACGATCTCATTTTGCGCAGTTGACGCCGCCGCCACTCCTAAAATCAGGCTACTGGTGGACACGATCCCATCGTTAGCACCAAGCACGGCGGCTCTTAACCAACCTGAGCGATGAGAGCGGTGATGTTCTTGATGGGTCATGGCTATCCTATCCGTTGGATGAGTGACGTGGCGCTGATGGTTCATCGGCCCTCTTTTTAAACTAGCAGGTTATGACCCGATAACAGCAGGCATATTGTCTGCCTCCCCTCACACCGCGCAGTGGCTGGCTCCCTCACGTCGTTTAGTCGTATGGCGAGATCATCATCGTGGCCTGCCCCACGACTTCGTGCGTTTGTCATGTGTGACAGGTAAGGTCATACCTCTCTCGACGACAAGGAGTGATGATGTTGCGCACCTCATGGATCACCCCCCTCACGCTGCTGGCCAGCACGTCCTCGTTGGCCCTGGCAGCCGACGCTACCCCGCTCGCTGAACAGCTCGATGATCTGAATCGCTTTCAGGTCATTGCTCACCGAGGGGCCAGCGGGCATGCCCCAGAAAGCACGCTGGCCGCTTACGAGCTAGCCCACCGCTGGGGGGCGGATTACCTGGAATTGGATGCACAGCTCAGCGCCGATGGCGAGGTGGTCCTGTTTCACGATGGCACCATCGAGCGCACCAGTGACGGTGAAGGGCATATCCACGATTACACCTTGGCCGAACTGAAAGCCTTGGATACCGGTTCATGGTTCCATGAGGCCTACCCTGATCGCTTGGACGAGGACTATCGCGGCACACAGATCCTGACGCTCGATGAGCTCTTCGATCATTTCGGCCATACCACCCGTTACTACATCGAAACCAAGTCTCCCGATCTCAACCCTGGGTTGGAAGAAGCCCTGGTGACGCGTCTGGAAGCCTACGACATGATCGAGCAAGGCCGCGTCCTGGTGCAGTCCTTCGATCAGGAGAGTTTGCTGAAAGTGCGCGATCTGAACCCAGACGTGCCGCTCATTCAACTATTGTGGTACTCCCCCAGCGAGCAAGATAACGCCACTTTCACAGAGTGGAACGACACCACGCCGGGGGCCGACACGATCCGTGACGAGGATTTCGAGCGCATTGCTGAATACGCCGTGGGGATTGGCACCAATGCCGCCTACCAGGGCCAACCCGTGATCGATGCTGCGTTTGTTCGTCAGGCACAGGCAAATGGCTTGCCGGTTCACGTGTACACCATCAATGAACAAGAGGACATGAAGCGTTTGATGGCGCTGGGCGTCAATGGCCTGTTTACCGATTACCCTGACCGCCTGCTGGAACTGGTGAACGAATAAGCCGGAGAGTGAGTGGCAACGTTGATACGCCACAGCGCAAGGGCGCTTGGGGTGATGTAAATTACCCTAAGTGCCCTGTCACTTTTTGCCATTTTTTGTTGCTTGCGTTACGTAAAAAAGCCGATAAGCTCTTTTCTCTAACTCATCTTTTTGGTTGATCGCCGTAAGGGAGAAACGTCATTCACTCATTCACAGCTAACGTGTGGGCCACCCCCACAGGGTGCATGAACCTGACGTTCGGCAAGCCAAGGTACCCCCTGAGCCATGCCGTTTAAGAGGCCGCGACGCACGCTCATTAGCGCTTCACTGACAGCGTTAATGACGCTCGGCCTGTTCTTGGTGACGACGTCAGCCCAGCCCAACGAATTACCCGATACGATCGTGTTGATTGCCCACCCGTCCGTGGGCACGCTAAAGGTGCACCGCGATACGGTGCGGGCCATGTTCGCCATGCGCCAGCGCACGTGGCCCAATGGGCAAGCCGCCCAAGTCTTCGTGCTGCCTAACCGAGATCCCGTTCATGGCCGGTTTACCAAGGAGCAGCTGGGGGTCTATCCCCATCAGCTACAGTTAGCGTGGGATCGAATGGTGTTTTCCGGCATGGGGCAAGCCCCCAACCGAGTACGCGACCAAGCCGAGATGCGTGAGCGGGTCGCTGGCACTCCGGGTGCGCTGGGTTACCTTGAAAGGGAGTACTTGGATGAGAGCGTCCTTGTCATTTCAATGGAGTGAATACCGAGCGCCGACGGCGTGGCTAGCCACAGGGCTGTTGGCCCTGCTGCCCCTGAGCGTCCACGGCGATGGAGGCCGCTGGGATACGCTTCAGGTTCACGGTTTTCTCAGTCAGGCGTTGGTCATTACCGATGATAACGACGTTTTTGGTGCCAGTAGCGATCACGCGGGTAGTCTGGAGTTCACCGAGCTGGGGCTGAACGCCTCGTACCGCCCTCACCGTCAAGTGCTGGTGGCCGCCCAACTGCTCAGCCGCCGTGCCGGCGGCGATACCGAGGATGCCGTGCCGACGCTGGATTACGGGGTGATCGACTACCAAATGCGCTCGACCACCTCGCGCACGCTGGGTGTCCAGCTAGGTCGCTTCAAGAACCCTTTTGGCCTGTACAACCAAACCCGCGACGTGGCGTTTACCCGGCCCAGCATCTTGTTGCCGCAATCCATCTATTTTGACCGCACCCGCGCCCTTGGCTTGGCCGCCGACGGCGTTAGCTTTTATTGGGAAGAGCACATGGACGCGGGCACACTGCGTTTTCGTAGCGGGCTGGGCCGCCCGCAAACGGGCTCGGAGCTAACGCGACAGCTCTTCAACGGTGCGGCCAACGATGTCTCGGCGGCAGAGCCTTCCGCGATTGCCCAGCTGCTATACGAAGCCCCTTCCGGCCAGTGGGTCGCGGCGCTAAGCACCGCCACGGTGAACCTCGACACCTCGTTCGGCGGGCAAGCGGCCGACTTCGATTTCCAGCCCTGGATTGCGTCGCTTCAATACAACGAAGAGTTCTGGAGCCTGACGGCGGAATACGCGCTACGCCAGCAGTCGCTGGCTGGCGAAAACCTGCCGCGCACGTTCGATATCACCGGCGAGAGTTGGTACGTGCAGTATCAGTATCGCTTCACGCCTAGCTGGAGCGGGCTAGTTCGTTTTGATCGCCTGATCAACAATACCGATGACCGTTCGGGTCAGCGTTACGAACAGGCAGGCCTCGGCCCAGCCCACTCACAGTTCGCCGATGACGTTACGCTGGGCGTACAGTGGTCGCCCACGCCTACGCTCATGTTAGCGGGTGAGTACCACGCCGTGGATGGCACCGGGTGGCTGCCGAAACAAGACAACCCAGAGGCCAGCGCCACACGCCAACACTGGAACATGCTGCTGTTTCAACTATCGCTGCGCTTCTAGCCCATTGAACGGATCGGGAACTGCCGTGATGAATCGGTTTTCACCATTGCCAACACGTCATCGGTTTAGTCTCGCCTGGCGGGTCACCGCGCTTAGCAGCCTGCTGTTGCTGATATTGGTCGCGCTGTTCATTTGGTTAGGGCATCACCATCTTGCCCAGCAGTTCGAAAGTAGCCGCTTGGCCCACCATGAGCGCCAGCAGCGCGAAATACGGCTCGCCCTTCAACGCACAGCAAACAACCTGCGTCAACTAGCAGGATTGACCGCCTCGGCACCGCCCCTCGTGGATGCGCTGGCCGTGGGAGACACCACCGCCATCGACGACGCCCTACGCGCTCAGTGGCCCTCTTTGCAGTTGGAGGCGGGGATCGATGAGGTCTTCGTCTTCGATCCGCTAGGGCGCTTGCTCGGCCACTCCGGCGGCATTCAAAGCGCGGTGGATATCCCCGTCGAGGGGTGGGTGGAGGACGTGCTCGCCCGCGAGGCCCCCATCACCACGCTACGCTGTGGGCTGAACTGCCAGCAGTATGCGGCCGTGCCCATTTTGATGGAGGGCAGCAGCATTGGCATGGTGGTGCTATCCCGCTCGCTGGCCGACGTGACCCGCGAAGCCAGAGAGGTGTCCGGCAGCGAAGTCGCGTTGATGGTGACGGGCTATAGCGGCACGCCCGGCATGGACGCCAGCCGCCGGATAGCACAGTGGAACGGCCATTTGGTTGCCCTCACCAGCCGCGAGGTCACGCTCCCCTTATTGGAGCGCGCTGCCCTCACGGCGCCCATCGTGGAGCTGGCCGAGCGGCCGCTGAATTTGCCGTACGCGGAGCGCTACCTGGAACTCAGCGCCGTTTACATGGAGGACGATGCCGACTGGCGCAGCACGGGCTATTTTCTACTGATTTCCGATGTCACGGCGCAAACCGTGGCCATTCAGAAAGCCACCAATACGCTGCTCTTACTCGGCGTGGTGGGCTGGCTGGCCGCCGAGCTGCTGCTGCTCGCGATTCTGCTCGGGCCCATGGCCCGGCTGCGCCGGGTTGCCGCGCTGCTACCAGCACTAGCGAGAGGCGACTTTACGGGAGTGCGAGGCAAGCTGCCCCAGCGCGCGCCTCGGCTTTCCAATGAGATCGATGTCCTGGAGAACGCGACCCGCACCCTGGCGAACCAGCTCGAGCACTTGGAGTCCAGCGTGACCGAGCACAGCAGCCAGCTTGCCGAGCGCATCGACGAGCTGGCCCATGAAAGAGACTTCGTGAATAGCCTGTTGGATACCGCTCAGGTCTTCATCGTGGTACACGACCGTGAGGGGCGCATTCAGCGAGTCAACGCGTACACGCGCACCCGGCTCGCGCTGAAAGATAGCGAACTGATGGGCCGGTATTTTGCGGACATTTTTGACCATGCCCCGCTCACCGGGCTGCCAAGCCGTTTCATTGCAAAAGACGCGCCGCTCGATACCGCCCTGACCACACCCCAGCAGGAAGAAAAAATCCTGCAAACCGCCGACAAGCGCTGCTGTACCGTGGTCTGGTACCACTCCGTGCTGCCGGTCAGCCCCCGAGACGATGCGCTGCGCATTTCGGTCGGGCTGGACATTACCGAACGCAAAGCCGCCGAAGAGCGACTGACCTGGCTCGCTGAGCGCGACCCGCTGACCGAGCTGTTCAACCGTCGCTATTTCCAGGATGCGCTGCAGAGCGCCCTGCTGAAGAACAGCGAAGGGGCCATCGTGCTGCTGGATTTGGATCAGTTCAAAGAGATCAATGAACTCAGCGGCCACCATGTCGGCGATCACTTGCTGCGTGAGGTCGCCGAGACGCTGTTCTTGAACCTTGGCCAGCGCAGCATCATCGCCCGTCTGGGAGGCGACGAATTCGCCCTGCTACTGGAGGGCGTCAGCAGTGAGCAGGCCATTAGCATGGCGGGGTACATCAGCCAGCTACTGAGCGGCATCGGTTTTCAATCGGCAGGCCGAAAGCACCATATTTCTGCCAGCATGGGCATTGCGCTTTTCCCTCTACATGGCCGCACCCCCGCCGACCTGCTGGCAAGCGCCGATATGGCGATGTACAAGGCCAAAGAGAGCACTCACCAGCGCTGGTATCTACTCTCTCAGGCCGAGAACGCCAAAGACGAACTACAAGATCGCGTTTACTGGGTCGAGCAGCTCCATCACGCGCTGGAGAACGACAGCTTCGAACTGATGGTGCAACCCATCGTGCACTTGTCCGACCAATCAATGAAGCACTATGAAGTGCTGCTGCGTCTTCGCGCGCCGGACGGCAGCCTGATTGCCCCTCAGCACTTCATTGCCATTGCCGAACAGAGCGGCTTGGTCGTGCCGCTTGACCGATGGGTCCTTCGACATAGCCTGGAAGCCCTGGGTACGCTGCAAGCGCGGGGCATTTCCTTGGCTGTGAATTTGTCGGGGCAGTCGCTGCACGACCTGGAGCTCAAACAGTACTTGACCGACGAGTTACAGCACAGTGGCACCGACCCCCACCATTTGATTCTGGAAGTCACCGAAACCGCCGCGATCACCGACTTTTCGACCGCGCGCAACGTGCTGCAAACCGTACGCGATTTAGGCTGCCGTACGGCCCTGGACGACTTCGGCATTGGGTTCAGCAGCTTTCACTACTTGGGTCAGCTACCGGTGGACTACATCAAAATAGATGGCTCGTTCATTCGCAGCTTATTGATCAATCCCGATAGCCATACCATTGTGAAAGCCATCGCCGACATCGCCAAAGGGTTTGGCAAACAAACCATTGCAGAGTTTGTCGACCAGGCGGCACTGCTGCCTATTTTAAAAGAGTACGGCATTGCTTACGGACAAGGCTTTTATGTAGGCAAACCCCTGCCCCTGGCGCAGCTACTAAAAGGATGAACGCTGGTGATAACGACAATAACCCCCGCCATGACCACGCCAGAGATCCTCGAAGACACGACCTTTAGCCCTACGTTTTTCAACGACCACTTCAGACTGCTGATTGCCCAAACCCCCGACGAGCAGCACCGGGCGTTTGCACTGCGCCACGCGGTATTCATCGAAGAACTCAACTACGCCATTGGCAAGGAAAGCGCTCTGAACATCGAGCGCGACGAGCACGATCAACACTCGCTGCTCTGTTTGCTTCACCATAACGCCACGGGGATCGACGTGGGCTGCGTCAGGGTGGTATTGATCGACCCCGCCCCAGGACAACCCGCCCGAGGCCTACCGCTGGAAGATTACTATCATGCCCACCTCTTTATTCCCGACGCCCACCCGCATACGTTTCCACTTCATAAAACCTGCGAAGTATCGCGCTTAGCCGTTCACCCCACCGTTCGTAAAAAGCCGAAAGGCCGCGCTGGGCTAGCCGCTTCCACCTCTGATGCACGACGTCCCTCGCCTTTTCCAGCGCTTCAAACGCCTTACGAAAGCATCAAAGAGAGCCCAGCGCTCTTGAGCCTGAGCCTCTTTTTAGCGGCCACGGCCATGGTGGGGCTCAGCGGGCGCTACCATGTTTTTGCCATGTTAGAGCCGCGCTTTAGCCGTTTATTGAAAGCCTCGGGGCTGCATTTCCATCAGGTAGGTGGGGTCATCAATTACTGCGGCAGTCGCGCGCCCTACTACATCGACCAGCGGGTCGCGGAAGAGAGCCTGCCTAAGCGCATCGTTCCGCTTTACCACACCATCAAGACGCAGCTTGCCGCCCAACTACCGGCCACCACCTGCGTCTATGCTCATTAAGCCGCAGGCGCAGCGGTAGATGGCGTCGACACGCTTTGGGGGGTGATGCTGGCAAACTTGTCGACGAAATAGACCAGCGTTTCGGGATGTCGGAAGCGACGTTCGAAGGTTTCCTGGCGAACCTCGTCTTCGGTGTGATAGCGACGCGTGACGTTGGCGAGGTAGTCGCTGCCCACCTTCGCCACCTTGACGCTGTTTTCATGGCCCGGCTCCCGGTGTACCAGCGTGACGTTTGGCTGCTGCGCCAGCAGCGTCGCTAGCCGCTGGGCCGCGTCACGCTCTTCGTCAGTGGCCCAAAGCGGCTGGTCGCGGTTGCCGTAGTG
This sequence comes from Halomonas meridiana, assembly GCF_009846525.1. Classification (NCBI taxonomy): domain Bacteria; kingdom Pseudomonadati; phylum Pseudomonadota; class Gammaproteobacteria; order Oceanospirillales; family Halomonadaceae; genus Vreelandella; species Vreelandella aquamarina. Next base: position 2,746,082 of record NZ_CP024621.1, read on the forward strand.
GTAGAGCAGCACCGCCAGCAGCACGGCGAAAATGCTGCTGGTGAGCATCCAGGTCAGCAGCACGCCGGACACCGGCATGGTCAGCATAATGACGAGCTGCAGCAAGCTCCCCAACGACAAGACCGCTGCCAATGGTCGCCACATGCGCTGACTCATGACGGCGCGATTCAAGATGTATCCCCACAGCCCTACCACGCCCAGCGCCCCGAAAAACAGGTGCGCCATGGCAAGCGGTGTTCCCCCACCGGAAAAGATCGCCACGACTCCCATCACGGGTAGCAGGCTGTAAAGTCCGGCCAGTAGCACGTAGGCACGCTGTAGAGACATAGAGGACTCCTTATTTCATGGTAAAGCCGCGTTTCACCAAGAAGTCACGCATATGGGGGCGCAGCTTGCTATCGAACAGAGGGGTTAGGTTGTGCGACCAATCACTGTTTTTATTGCCGCTACTCCGAGACTGATAGTACGCCTGCATGGTGTCGTCAAAGGCGGCCACATGATCGCTATCATCAGTGTAGTAGTCCTCTTTCAGAATCGCTTCAACGGGCAGGCGCGGCTTCACTTCCGGCTGATGCGCTGGGTAGCCCAGACACATGCCGAACACCGGGTAGACATGGGCTGGCAGACGCAGCAGCTCACTGACGGCGTCCGGGTCATTGCGAATACCGCCGATGTAGCAAATACCCAGGCCTTCTGATTCGGCGGCGACCGCCACGTTTTGCGCCATGAGCGCCGTATCCACGGTGGCGACCAGCAGCTGTTAGGTCATGCCGCGCTCGACATTGGCGCCGGTACGCTCAGAGGCGTCGGTGGGACGCTTCATGTCGGCACAGAAGACCAAAAACGCCGCGCTGCTAGCCACGTAACCTTGGCCACCGGCCAGCTCGGCAATCGCTTCGCGATTGGCGGTATCTTTGACATGAATCACCGTGTACGCCTGCACATGGCTCGACGTCGCTGCCGCTTGGCCCGCTTGAATCAGTTCACGCAGTAGCCCCTGGGGAATCGCTTGATCGGTGAATTTACGAATCGACCGGTGGGCATTGAGTAGCTTGATCACATCGTTCATATCACGTACCTCTTGGGTGGTTGTCCATTGGGCGGGTTAGTGTTTACGGCGGTTGAACAGGCCCTGCTTACACTCCCGCTGCGCCTCGACGTCGCCACGAATCTGTGCATGGCTGATCAGCGCGAAAATGAAGGTGCCGCCAATGACGTTACCGGCCAGCGTCGGCAGTGCAAAACCCACCACCGCGTCGTACCAGGAAATATGGCCATCGAACACCAAATACAGCGCTTCGCTGGTGCCGACGATGATGTGAGTGAACTCTCCAATCGCCATGACGTAGGTCACGATGATGATGATCCACACCTTGGCCTGGTCGGCGGCGGGAATCAGCCACACCAGGGTCGCAATCATCCAACCAGCGAGAATCCCTTTAGAGAACATTTCCATGGGCGTATTCGCCATCATGTGCTCCCCAAGGGCGATGAACGCTTGGTGCGTTGCCTCGTCGAACATCGGCATGTGCAGGAAGGTAAAGGAAGAGAGCGCGGCCCCCATCAGGTTGCCTACCAGTACCACGCCCCATAACCTGCCCAATGCTCCAAGGTTCGGCAGCGTTGGGCGGCTCATGACGGGCAGCACGGCCGTGACCGTGTTTTCGGTAAAGAGCTGTTGGCGGGCCAAAATGACGGCAATGAAGCCCACGGTGTAGCCTAGACACTCGACTAAAAAGCCAATGTCGGTTTGCGGCAGATGGGCATGCATGACGCCGCGCGCCACCATGGAGAAACTCATCGAGATACCCGCCGCAATGGCCGACCATAGCAGCGCCATGGAGTCTCGCGAGAGCTCCTTTTGCCCCTCTAAGCGTAAATGCTGATGCACCACGGCAGCTCTGGAGGGCAAGTTCGCCTCTCGCGCTTCCTGCTGATTACTCGACGCCTGGGAAGCTGGCTCATGCTGGCCGTGCTCCTCACGACGCTGATCCCCCCTTCAAAATTGTCATCCGCTTGGTGCTGTTGGTTCATGCTGGCTCTCTCCCTAGTGAGTTTTCAGCGTAACGCTATTGTCTAAGATTGGGTAGCCACTCAAGGGGGTTAACGTACGGTGGATAAAGAATTTTTACGCGATGTTGCACGCGAGAAAGACAACGCTCGCTATACTATTTCTAACCCTCAGGCCTCATCACGTTGCTAGGAAGCCGATATGTCTAACGCCTCTCACACACCGCCCGGCCAGGCATGGAACGCCGGTCGGTATGCGGAGCACGCCAGCTTTGTTCCCGATCTAGGTACGGAGGTCCTCCGCCTGCTTTCGCCCCAACCAGGTCAGCGCATTTTGGACGTGGGCTGCGGCGACGGTGCCCTCACCGAACGCATCATGCAGCTTGGCGCGGACGTCGTAGGGATCGATGCCTCAGCAGAGATGGTTGCCGCCGCCCAACAGCGCGGCGTAACGGCGCGCGTGATCGACGGGCATCAGCTGCCCTTCGACCACGAATTCGACGCGGTCTTCAGCAACGCGGCGCTGCACTGGATGCTCGACCCGCAAGCCGTACTGGCGGGCATAAAACGCGCCTTGAAGCCCGGTGGGCGTTTCGTGGCAGAGTTTGGTGGCCATGGCAACGTGGCGGCTATCTGCACCGCGCTGATTGCCTCGCTCCAGTTCCGCGGTATCAGCTCGAAGGGCCGTCACCCGTGGTACTTCCCCACTACCCAGGAGTACACCAATCTGTTGCAAACGGTCGGCTTTCGGGTCGATAGCGTCGAGCTCATTCCCCGCCCTACGCCGCTGCCGACGGGCATGGCGAGCTGGCTGGATACCTTTGCCACTCCTTTCTTCCACGGCCTGGAAGAGGACCTGAAAGATGCCATTTTCGATAACACCCTCAACCTGCTGGCCCACAGCCTGAGCGACGGCCACGGCAACTGGACGGCAGACTACGTGCGCATCCGCGTCGTCGCCCACGTTTAAACGCGTTTCCTCTTATCGCTCCAAAAAACAGGGCGGCTCGATAGCCGCCCTGAGAGGGATGTACGGATGAGAAAGATAGACAGATAGGGCCCCTGGTTAGAACTCATCCCAGTCGTCGCTGCTCGACACCGTCGACTGCGCAGCAGGCTTGGCCGCCGGGCGCTGCTCCACCAACGGGGCGCTAGCCGCAGGCGGCTGGCTCCCTTCGGCTAGCCGGAACGTTGCCATGAGCGTCGCAAGCTGGCTGGCTTGCCCTTCCAGCGCGCTTGCCGCCGAGCTGGTTTGCTGCACCAGCGCAGCGTTTTGCTGGGTCACCGAGTCCATTTCCGTCAGTGCGGCGTTGATCTGTTCGATGCCGCTGTTTTGCTCTCGGGTAGCCGTGGAGATCTCCCCCATCAGCGTGGTGACCTGACGAATGGCGTCGACGGTCTGGCTCAGCGTCTCGCCGCTCCGTTCGGCCTGCGTGGCGCCGCTGTTGATTTGGGTGGTGGTTTGTTCGATCAGCCCCCGAATCTCTTTGGCCGACTCCGCACTGCGGGTCGCCAGCGAGCGCACTTCGCTTGCCACCACCGCAAAGCCACGCCCCTGCTCGCCTGCCCGCGCCGCCTCTACCGAGGCGTTGAGCGCCAGAATGTTGGTTTGGAAGGCAATCGAGTCGATCACACCGATGATATCGTTGACCCGATCGGCGCTGGCGGCGATCTCGCGCATGAGCTGGACGGTACGCTCGACCTCTTCGCCGCTCGCCTCAGCAGATTGGGAGGCCGCGACCGAGAGCTGGTCGGCCTCCTGGGCTATCTCGGCATTTTTGCTCACCGTGGTGGCCATTTGCTCCATGCTGGAGGCCGTTTGTTGCAGCGCCGAGGCCTGCTGCTCGGTACGTGAAGAGAGGTCTTGACTGCCCGACGAGATATCGCTGGCGCCGCTGTAGACGTGTTCACTGCTGCTACGCAGCGACATCACCAGTGTCTTCAGCTTCTCTTGCATGGTCGCTAAACCGATGAAGAGCTGACCAATTTCGTTACGGCCACGGTCTTCGATACGCCCGGTCAAATCACCGTTGGCAATGCGGTCGAAATGCCCCAGCGCCTGCTGGAGCGGGGTCACCACGCCACGCATCATCGCCATACGAATGACGATCGCCGCCAGCAGGGAAAACAGCAGCAGACCAACCGCTACCGCACCGCCAATCGTCGCCAAGCGCTCCACCTGGCCCATGACTTGCTGGCCGCGTGCCTCGGTGTAGGCCACGAACTCGCCCATCGCGGTATCCAGGTTAGCCCCCAGCTCGCCCAACGCTTCCTGTTGGCGCTGAATTTGAAACGGCGCGGCATCCAATAACGGCACGATGCCGTCAGTCACGAAGGCGTGATAGGCCGCGATCACGTTGTCACGCCTCTGGGCCAGCTCGCTTTCCGGTGTTACGGGAATCGCCGAGAACTCGTCAAAGCGGCTTTGCGCTGCCGTCACGGCGTCTGCCGCCATGGCCAGGCTCTCCTGCCCTTTATCCGGATTGCCCTGGGTACTGAAACTGGCCGAGCGGTCGAGGAAGGTTTGCGCCCTAAGCGCATTCACTTGGGTGCGGTTCGCCAAGTTGGCGAGTCGCACGTTGATGTTATTGATCTCGCTGAGTGCTCGATCGCTGGTGGTATTGGTGTAAAACCCCAGCGCGCTGATCAAGCCGATCATCACTACGAGCAGTGCCAAGGCAGCCGTCAGGCTCCACTTGATGGAGAGTTGTTTCATCGCTGCGTTCCCTTCTGCTTTATTAGTTGTTACCCCACCTGTCAGGAGGGTAAAGCAAGACGAGCAGAAATATGACGCCACTACGACCTTTGTATACCAATAAATTTTACATAACGACAAAACAAAAAAGCCCACCGCCTTGAGGGGGTGGGCTTGCCGACGCTCGATGGCTTAGGCAGCGGTCTCTTTTAGAGTCGCCATGTCGATCACGAAGCGATAGCGCACGTCACCTTTCTCCATGCGCTCGAAGCCTTCGTTGATCTTGTTGATATCGAGCATTTCGATATCGCAGGTGATGTTCTGCTCGGCGCACAGCTTGAGCAGCTCTTCGGTTTCCGCAATGCCGCCGATCAAAGAGCCTGCCACGACGCGACGCTTGAACACGAGGTTGAACGCTTCGATGGCTGGTTCGATGGGCTCTAGCAGGCCGACCAGAATGTGCGTACCGTCATACTTCAGCGACGCCAGGTAGGGGTTCAAGTCGTGCTGAACCGGCACGGTATCGAGCATGAAGTCGAAGGTTTCGGCCACGGCATCCATCTGTGCTTGGTCGCTGGAAACCACCACGTGGTCGGCACCGTTGCGCTTGGCTTCTTCGACTTTGGCATCGGAGCGCGTGAATACGGTCACTTCGGCACCCAGCGCCTTGGCCAGTTTGACGCCCATGTGGCCCAGACCGCCCATGCCGATCACGCCGACCTTGTGGCCTTTGCCAACGCCGTGATGCTTCAGCGGCGAGTAGGTGGTGATACCGGCACACAGGATGGGCGCCGCGGAGGCCAGATCGATACCGTCAGGCATCTGCAGAACGAAGTGCTCGCTGACCACGATGGAGTCGGAGTAGCCGCCCTGAGTCAGGGTACCGTCCTGGCGGTCCGAGCTGCCGTAGGTCATGGTGAATCCTTCCAGGCAGTACTGCTCTACGCCATCTTGACAGGCAGAGCAGGTGCGGCAGGAATCGACCATGCAACCCACGCCGACCAGGTCACCAGCTTTGAAACGGGTCACGTCGCTGCCCACGGCCGTGACGCGGCCCACGATTTCGTGGCCCGGCACGACCGGGTACTGGCTCATGCCCCAGTCGTTACGGGCAAAGTGCAGGTCGCTGTGGCATACGCCGCAGTAAAGGATTTCAATGGCAACATCGTCGGGACGCGGCTCACGACGATCAAAGGTAAACGGCGCGAGGGGCTTGTCAGCGGAAAACGCGGCGTAAGATTTTGCTTGGCTCATGAAAACTCCTTTTTAAATACATCCCGCAGGTGCGGAAAGGTGCTTCCATTATTGGCTGCCTAAGGGGAGATAGCGATGAACGAAGCTACGTTTTTTTTGCTTATTTCTCTAACCAGGTGCAATAAAATAACAAAATAAGTCAGAAAAACGTCATAATTCTCGCAACCCAACGATTGCAAAGCGTAAGGAGAGTCCATGGCCAGCACCGCCCATGTCGGCAATGCCCTTGCCGACCTCATCACTCCGCTCGTAAAGAGCGATGGACCCAGCCCCTCCCGCCTGAACCGCGTCAGCCTGCTCTGCCTAGGCCGACACCAGGTACGCACGCCGCTGATGTATGAACCGAGTCTCATCATCATCGCCCAAGGGCGTAAAGTAGGCTATCTGGGCGATCGGGAGATTCACTACAACCCTGGGCACTACCTGGTTCAAACGCTTCCTCTGCCATTCGAGTGCGAGACCCACGGCTCTCCGGAGGCGCCGCTGCTGGGCATTTCGGTCAAACTCGACCCGGCACTGCTCAGTGAAATGGTCACCGCCATGGGCGACCGTTACCAGCCGGACATCACGCCCCTGCCGATGGCCTCGGTGGCAATGAACGAGGGGATGCAGGCGGCCGTCTTACGCTTGGCGCGCACCCTGCATGATGCGGTGGAGTGCAGCACCATGGGCGATGCCCGCATACGCGACGTGGTATTCGAGGCGCTCAAGGGCGAACAAGGGCCTGCCTTACGCGCGCTGGTACAGGGGCACGGCAACTACTCACGTATCGTGCAAGTGCTCTCGCAGCTCCACAGCCACTTTGCTGACGATTTTTCAGTAGAGCAGCTCGCGCAGCAGGCGAACATGAGCGTGTCGACGTTTCACCAGCACTTCAAGCAAATTACCCGCGCCTCGCCTGCCCAGTACCTCAAACGGCTGCGCTTGATCAAAGCGCAGCAGCTCCTCTTGCAGGATAGCCACAACGTGAATCAAGCGGCACTGGCGGTGGGTTACCGCAGCGTGCCGCAGTTCAGCCGCGACTATAAACGCTATTTTGGTGAGTCGCCCCTCCAGCATCGCCGCCAGGAGCAGGCGCTGCGCGCGTGAGGCGCACGGGCGTTCGACGCTTATTTAGCGAAGATTTGGCGCTTGTCTTTGAAGGCCTTGAACTCCAGCGCGTTACCGCAGGGGTCGAGCAGGAACATGGTGGCCTGCTCGCCCACTTCGCCTTTGAAGCGAATGTAAGGCTCGATGACGAAGTCAGTGCCACGCGCTTTCAACCGCTCGGCCAGCGCTTCCCACTCGTCCCACTCCAAAATCACCCCAAAGTGCGGCACCGGCACGTTATGACCATCTACCGGGTTGGTATGGGCGCTCTCCTGACCCGGCGTTTTGGGGTGCTCATGAATGACGAGCTGATGACCGAAGAAGTTGAAGTCGACCCAGTGATCGCTGGAGCGACCCTCTTCCAAACCAAACACATCGTTGTAGAAAGTGCGCGCCAAGGCGACGTCGTAGACGGGAATCGCCAAGTGAAAAGGGGAAAGGCTCATGGGTGTCTCCTGATAGGGTGCTTTTGTTGGTAGATGGCTAGCGCGCTGCGCTAGGCCCGTGTCACTATCCTAAAAGGCGGCATGTAAAAATAAAATCAATTGTTTTTTTGATCTATTCACAACTTTTATTGATGAATACATAGACCATGATCCGCGAACTCAGGACGCTCATCGCCGTTGCCCAGCACGGCACCTTTGCGGCAGCGGGCCAACGTATCGGCTTGACCCAAGCCGCCGTCAGCGCGCAGATGAAGCGCTTGGAGGCCGAGCTTGGCGTGGCGCTGTTCGAACGCAGCGGGCGGGCAGCGGTTCTCACCCAGCGCGGACACAAAACGCTACAACAAGCCCAGGCACTGCTGGCCCTGTACGGCACCTTAGGCGCCTCCTCCGCTGGGCAAGAGGCCGCTACCCGCGTTACCTTGGGGGCGATAGCCTCCATTCAGCGCTCGCTGCTACCAAGCGTATTGGCGCGCTTTCATCGCCAATTTCCCGAATGCCGCTCCCGCGTGGTGCCGGGACTGTCACTGGCGCTGATGAATCAGGTGGATGCGGGGGAGCTGGATATGGCGGTGATCATTCGTCCACCTTTTTCGCTACACAGCGACCTACGCTGGCAGCCTCTTGCCCATGAGCCGTTTCGGTTACTGGTGCCCCGCCAAATGGCCGGTAACGATTGGCGTGAGTTACTCTCCAGCCAGCCGTTCGTGCGCTATGACCGCGCCTCGTTTGGCGGGCGCCAGGTCGACCGCTTTCTGAGAGACAATCACTGCCAAGTACATGATGTGTGTGAAGTCGACGAGCTCGACGCCATCGTACAGCTAGTGGCCAACGGCGTGGGCGTCGCGCTGGCACCGCAACCAAGCGCTCTCCAGCGCTGGCCCACTGGCGTGCGGGCCATCGACTTGAACGAGCACACCTTCCATCGCGATATCGGTATCGTTCACCGCGCTAGCGGTCAGCTCAGCGAACCGGCCCAGGCCCTGGCCGCCCTGCTGACGCAAGTAGCCACCAAGTAACCGCTGCTGCACACTAAAACGCCAGCCCGAAGGCTGGCGCAAATGAGCCCATCCTGCACGTGGCCTAGGCCTCGGTGGTGTTCTCGTCTTCCGTAGCGCTGTCTTCTGTAGCGCTCGGCTCTTCTTGCGATGCCTCGTCAGCGGCTTGGTTGGATTCGTCTGCGGCGTCGGCCTCGTTGGACAGATTCATGGGCTCGTCTAGCGCGAGCGTCCGTGCCGTGTAAGCGCGCACCTCGCTCAACAGCTCAGGATTCTCTGCCAGCTTTTGGCCGTAGGAAGGAATGATCTCGGTCAGCGTGGACTGCCACTCGTCGCTTGCCACGTGAGTCGGGAATACGCGGTCCAGCAGGCCAAGCATGATCGACGGCGCAGTCGAAGCACCCGGCGAAGCGCCCAGCAGCGCAGACATGGTGCCGTCTTGCGACGTCACGACTTCCGTACCGAATTGCAGTACGCCGCCACGCTCGGGGTCGTTCTTGATGATCTGTACGCGCTGGCCCGCCGTCCACAGTTCCCAATCGTCGCGGTTAGCGTTGGGGTAGTACGCTTGCAGCGCTTCGAAGCGGTCATCGTCAGACATCAGTACCTGGCCCACGAGGTAGCTCACCAGATTGAAGTTATCCAGACCGACTTCCACCATGGGCCAGGTGTTGTCCAGCGTCATGGAGCCAAACAAGTCCGTCCAAGAGCCCTCTTTCAAGAACTTGCTGGAGAACGTGGCGAAGGGGCCGAAGAACAGCGCCGGTTCACCATCCAAGTAGCGCAGGTCCAGGTGCGGAACGGACATGGGCGGCGACCCTTCCCCCGCTTTACCGTACGCTTTCACGTCGTGCTGCGACACCACGTCCGGGTTGGTGGTGTAGAGGAACTGGCCGCCAACGGGGAAGCCCGCGTAAGCCTCGGCCTCGGGAATCCCCGATGCCTGCAGCAGCGGAAGCGCAGCCCCGCCTGCGCCGATAAACACATAGCGCGCATCGACGGTGCTCTCTTCACCGCTTTCCAAGTTGGCAATGGTGACGTGCCAAGTGTCATCGTCGTTGCGGGTCAGGTCGCGCACTTCGCTGTTCAACCCCAGCGTGAAGTGCTCGCTGCGTGTCAGCGCTTCAACCATCTCACGGGCCTGAGCCCCGTAGTTCACCTCGGTTCCCATCTGCATGCGCGTGGCAGCCACCGGGCGGTCGTCGTTTTCACGACCGTCCATGACCAGCGGCATCCACTCGGCCAGCTCAGCGCGATCTTCCGAGTACTCCATGCCCGCGTATAGCGGATTCTGCGTCATGGCGTCGTAACGCTCGCGCAGGAAATTGACGTCCTCATCGCCCCACACCACGGCAATGTGCGGCACGCTATTGATAAATGAGGAGGGCTCACCAAGAATGCCGTTCTCGACCTGATGCGCCCAGAACTGACGAGAGATCTCGAACTGCTCGGTGACGTTGATCGCGCGCTGGATCTCGACACGGCCACTGGCATCCGGCGTGTAGTTCATTTCCATGAACGCAGAGTGGCCGCTACCGGCGTTGTTCCAAGCATTGGAACTCTCTTGAGCGACTTGATCCAGGCGCTCATAGAGATGAATGTCCCACTTAGGCTCTAACTCTTGCAAGTAAGTGCCCAGGGTCGCGCTCATGATACCGCCGCCAATCAGCACTACGTCGACCGGTTCATCGGCGGCGACGGGCATGGCGGCAAGGGCTAACAGTGGTGAACAAAGTAACAGACTTAAACGTTTTTGCATGTCATGTCCCTGACGATACAGAAATGACGTGCCGGAACAGCGGGTGCCCAGCGTCGAGGGGATAAAAATTGCGACGAAAGTCTAACAAATAACCCTGTTCACGGGAACATAAAAGAAACCTTAAATGAGAATGAAAGGAATTAACGCATGAAGCCAGAAGACCTGGAAACATTGGTGACGCGAACGATGCCGTTTGGCAAATACGAAGGCTGGCTCATCGCCGATCTACCGGGCCCTTATTTGAACTGGTTTGCCCGGGAGGGGTTTCCCAACGGCGAGATTGGACAGCTCTTGCAACTGATGCATGAGATCGACCATAACGGCCTGAGCGATCTGCTCACACCGCTACGCAACCGTTAACGAGCGCGCAGCGCCTGCGCTCGCTCTTCCATGTAACGGTGGCGATGCTGGTCGGGGTCGTCCGGAAACCGGCCTAGCGCGACGGCTTTCTCGAAAAAGCCGGTGGCCGGTATGTCGTCACCCCGACGGCTGATGACCAGCGCGGCGATCATGGGTCGCCCGGCGGCGACGTCCTCGTCCATCAACTGCTCGAGCGCTTGGGCCACCCGTGCAATGGTGCGCGGGGGCGTCAGCCCTAGCGCGCTGGCAACGTGCTGATAGGTCATCGGCAACGCGTTGGAGGGAGCTTGCATCAGAAGGGCACGGACTTGGCGGGCAAGAGCGTCGACATCGGCTGAGTGCATGGGGGAGTTACTCGTTCTAAGCGGCGGTAGAGAAAGATAGCCACGCTACCACATCGCTGGCTATGCTGTTGCCAATGCGTGACGATTGAGTGGCAATCACAAAGAGGGAGCTTATGGTTAGACAACGCCCACATCAGCCCGCCAAACGCCGCTGGCTCCATGTCATCGTTTGGTTGAGCGTGCTGGCGCTGCTGGCAGCGGCACTACTCATGGCAGGCGCTGGTCCCGCCTATCGCTGGCAGTGGATCTCCTTAGGGGAGGCCTTCAACCTACTGCGAAACGGCGTTTATGCGGCGACGGCCGCCGTCGCGCTGAGCGTACTCGTGCTGCTGGTCAGTGCCATCCTGCGGCGCGGGGGAACGGCTATCGCGGCCATTGGCGTTCTGCTTGCCACGGCCGCCCTACTCTACATGCCATGGCAACAGTGGCAGCGCGCCCAAGAAGCGCCGGTGATCCATGACATCACCACCGATACCCAGCAGCCGCCCCCATTCGTTGCCCTACGCGATGAGCGCGAGGCGGCCCCTAACGGGGTGGCGTATCCAGGCGATGACACCGCCGAGCAGCAGCGGACCGCTTACCCGAACGTACAACCCCTGGTGGTGAATGCTCCCGCCGCGACCGTGCTGGCCGCGGTTCAAGCCGAAGTAGATGCCGCCGGCTGGGACATTGCCGAGATCACCCCGACCCGTTTGGAAGCCACTGCCGTGACGCGCTGGTTTGGCTTTGAGGATGACGTGGTGATTCGACTGACCGAACAGGGCGAGCGTACTCAGGTGGACATGCGGTCGGCATCGCGGCTGGGTGCCAGCGACGTGGGCACCAATGCGCTGCGCATCGAGACCTTTTTGAACGCACTACGCAAACGGTTGGAGTAGCTTCGGGCCGACCTTAGTGAACGCGTTTTTGGTGGTCATGCCGCGTACGTTCGCGGGCCAAAATCTGCTGGGCGTCCAGCTCGCCAATGGGCACGGTCACGCTGGCGGGAATCTCCCCACTTAGCTGTAGCGCCTGGTAGCGCAGCGCACACACCCGCAAGAACGAGGTGAAGTTACCCAGGTCATGCCCGGCATCGATCGATTCATGGTACAGCCGGGTGATCATCTGCGCGGTGTTCATTCCGTCGCGCTGGGCAATCTCTTCCAGCAGTTGCCAGAAATAGTTCTCCATCCGCACGCTGGTCACCATGCCATCGATACGCAGTGAGTGCGTGGCGCTGCGCCACAGTGCCGGGTCCGCATCGATAAACAGTTTGCACATGGTCACTTCCTCCAAACCAACCGTCTCCGATTAGCATAGCGGCTGAGCGAGTGCGCGCCCAGCAGAGGCACGCACCTTCACGACGAGGCCACTATTTGTCGAGTAGCGCCATGAACTGCGCCAGCCAAGCGGGGTGGGCGGGCCAAGCGGGGGCCGTGACGAGGTTGCCATCGGTCACCGCCTCGGTGACGTCTAACGCTGCGAACCGACCACCGGCCAGTTCGACCTCGGGCTGGCAAGCGGGGTACGCCGAGCACTGCTTGCCCTCCAGCACCTTGGCTGCCGCCAGCAGTTGAGCCCCGTGGCAGATCGCCGCGACCGGTTTCTGGGTATCGAAAAAGTGTTTCACCATGGCGAGCACGTCTTGATTGAGCCGCAGGTACTCCGGCGCTCGACCGCCGGGCACGACCAGGGCGTCGTAATCCGCCGGGTCGACGCTTGCGAAATCCGCATTGAGGGCAAACCGGTGGCCTGGCTTTTCGGTATACGTTTGGTCGCCTTCGAAGTCGTGAATGGCTGTGGCCACGGTATCTCCCGAAGCCTTACCCGGGCAGACTGCATCGACGCGATGCCCGACCGCCATCAGCGCTTGGAAAGGCACCATGGTTTCGTAATCTTCGGTGAAGTCGCCGGTGATCATTAAAATGCGTTTGCTGCTCATCTCCGTTCTCCTTGTGATTGTCGTCGGTCGAGCACGCGGTGGGCGTGTCATGGCAGATTAGCAAGCCATCAGGCGGGATAGGTAGTACGCCGTTACTACACGCCCAATGGCACCCGCTTATCATAAAAAAAAGCCCGCTACGAACGAGCGGGCTTGAGCTGGATGGATATCGATTACAGCAGCGCGTCGATGGGCCGCTGCCCATCCAGCAGTGTTATCTCCTGGTTGATGAGACTCGGGGTCTGCACCACGCGAAGCAGTGCATAAGCCACGTTGGCCCGGGAGATCTGGTTGTCTCCCGCTTCCTCGACGCTGTTGGCGAATTTGTGCGTCGGCGCCTCATCGGTGAGACGGCCGGGCTTCAAAATCACATGGGAAACGTCGCTGTGCCGCAGATGCGCATCGGCTGCGAATTTGGCGGCCATGTAGGGGCGCATTTTTTCGGGGGCTTCCAAGGGTTTTTCCGCCCGAATGGCGCTGACCATGATGTAACGCGACAGGCCCTGCTGGCTGGCGATATCCGCCGCACGGATCGCGCCAAACAGATCGATGAGTAGCGTTTTGTCCGGCCCGGTGTGCGGGCCAGAACCGGCGGTAAAGACGACTTGATCGCACCCTTCGAAGGCGTGTTCCATGTCGCCTTCCAAGTCGCCCACGACGGTTTGAATGCCCCGCTCTTGGAACCAGGCGGCCTGCTCTTCATGGCGAATCATGGCTTTGATGGGCGTACCAGCCTCTTGGGCTAACGCGCAGAACTGTTTACCGATCTGACCATTGGCACCAATCACTAGGGTCGTCATTTTGCCTCCTTGTCTATCGTGTCTGCTTTATCAGTGTAGGCGGCACGCCTAAAGTTCAACCCTAGAGGCAAAAACCGCGGGCACCTTTCGGTGCCCGCGGTAAGAACGTCGGTCCCGCTCATCGGCTTACGTCAGGCGCGCGTGCTCCTCACGAGCAGGCAGCGCAGCCTGTTGTCCGGCGCTGGGACTGACGTGAAAGCGGCTGACCAGGGTATGCATGTCGCCCGCGCGCTCATCCAGCGTTTGGCTAGCGCTGGAGGCATCTTGAACCAAGCGCGCGTTTTGATGTGTCACCTGATCCAACTGGGAGATGGCCTGGTTGATCTGATCGATACCCGCCGACTGCTCTTTCGTGGCATCGGCAATTTCGGTGACGTAGCGGGTTACCTCCGAGAGGCTGTCGATGATGTCCTGCAAGTGATGGCTCGACGCGTTGACCAACTGCTCGCCTTCGCTCACTTTTTGCACGCTGTCGTCCACTAGATGGCGAATCTGCGCTGCTTCTTCTGCGCTGCGCCCCGCCAGCTTGCGCACTTCCTGTGCCACCACGGCAAAACCGCGCCCCTGCTCACCGGCACGGGCCGCTTCTACCGAGGCGTTCAGCGCCAGCAGGTTAGTCTGGAAGGCGATGTCGTCGATGGCCTTGATGATGGACGTGATCTTCTCGCTCGCCTGACGAATATCGCTCATGGCGGCCGTGGTGCGTTTAGCCACGTCGCCTGCAGAGCGTGCCCGATCATCCACACTGCTGCTGGCTCCTTTGGCCTGATCGGCGTAGTCAGCGGTCTGCTTGACCGTGGCGGTAATCTGCTCGAGGCTGGAGGCCGTCTCCGCCAGCGATGCCGCCTGTTGGTCCGTGCGCTGCGACAGGTTTTCATTGCCGGAAGCGATTTGGCGGCTGCTGGCGGCAATCGCCTCGGCGCTTTCACGAATCTGCGACACCATGCCTTCGAAAGTGTCCATCATCCGGTTGAACGCCTGGGCGGCTTGGCCGACCTCATCGTTACGCTGAAGCGCTAACCGCATGGAGAGGTCGGCGTTTTCACCGGCGGCACCGCTAATGCTCTCCATTTGACGACGCATGGCCACCAGCGGGCCAAGCACACGTACCAGCGTGCGCCAGCCAAAGATGGCCAGTACCCCGATGACCCCCGCCGTCACCAAAATCAGTAGCGTACGCCCTGCATTGGCCAGCGTTTCGGCTTCTTCGCTGGCGCTGGCTGCCTGGGCAACGGTATAGGCTTCGATGTCACTAAGCGCTGCGCGCATTTCGGTCGTCGCGGCAGCCACATTGGTCAGTGCGGCCTGTACTTGGGCCCCCAGGTCCAACTGCTGCTGGCGCAGCGCATAGACCGAATCGGCGTCTTCCACCATCACGCCGTTCAGCTCGACGATGACCTCATCGAGTTCGCTGATCAGGGCGCGCTGCTCGACGGTGGTGCTGGGCGCCTCGGCGATCGCCGCCAGGGACTGGCGCGCCAGCGACACCTGTTGGGAAATCTCGTTGCTACGCAGGTTGACCAGGGCATCGATGCTATCCACCTGCATCATTTGCCGCCCTAAATCGGACAGCGTGGCGACGGCCATGCGCGCATTGCCACTCAGGCGACCAATATCGACCCGGGCGGTAAACATGTTATCCAGCAGCTGGGTAGGCAGCGTCGTGGTGCCCTCCTCCCGCCAGGCTTCCATCAGTTCCCGCTGGCGGCGCTCTTCACGCACTTGAGCCAAGGCAGTACGCCCGGCAATGTCTTCGGCACTGCGCATGACGTTGGTGATGGCCGCTTGCATCTGAACGATCTGCTCGTCCATCTGCGCTTGCAGAGTCAGCGCATCACGGCGCACGTTTTCCAGCGCCTCGTCACCGGCCAGCAATGCGTCATACTCGTTGTCCAGCGCGGCAAGCTGTTCGGCGGCATCGGTTTGCTCGATACGCGCCAGCCCCGTACGCGCTTGGCGATAGCGCGCGTCCAACTCACTACGAGGCGTCACGTCATCTAGCGCTTGGTTGCTGTCGACCGCCAGCAGGTCGGCATGGCGCTGCCCAAAGGCCCCCATGGTCAACACCATGCTACGGCTGGCGTCTTGCAGCGGCAGCACCTCATCGGTCACAAAGTGCTGGACGTTGATCAGCCGCTGGTTGGTCATCCAACCCGTACCTGCCAGCACCATGCTACCCAGCACGGCGGCAGCAAAGAGGCTAATGAGCATCGCGCGGATACTTATGGTTTTTTTCATCAGGGGTATTCGCTGTGTCAGAGATAATGCATACGGAATATGGAACCACGATTACTGCACTAAGTTGTTCCAATCCACCGGCTCGAACTGGCCGTTTCGGATGATGGTGGGCCATACGGCATCGCTGGCTTGATGGTCGTTCGGCCCTAGCGTCAGCGGCTCGCCAACGCCGATATCGATGCTGCCCAGGCTCAACAGGCCATCCACGATGGCTTCACGATCTGGTTGATCACCTGCGGCTTTGACGCCTTCGGCAAACAGTTTGGCGGCCAAATAGCCTTCCAAGGAGATAAAGTCCGGGTTGGCATTGGGCGCGAATTCCGCCAGTGCCTGACGGTACTCTTCGACCGCAGGCAGGTCGGCGTCCAACGGGGGCACGACTTGCGTCACGATGACGCCTTCGGCCAGCGGGCCGAGCGTGTCCAGCAGCGCTTGGCTACCCACGAACGAGACGTTCAGGAACAGCGCATCGGGCAGGTCTTGTCGTGCTTCGCGAATGAAATCCGCAGCGGGGCCAAACGTGCCGACAATGATCACCGCCCGAGGAGTGACCGGCGCTTGCAGAATGCTGGCAAGGCCTTGGTGAATGTTACGCGTACCGCGAGTGAAGCGGCCATGCACGAGCTGAGACGTGTTCGAGAAGCCCTGCGCATTGAGCGCGCGAATCGCGCCGTTGTAGCCCGCATCGCCGAAGCTATCGTTCTGGGTAAAAAATGCGATTTCCTCAGGCTCGATACCGGCGGCCAACAGACCCTCGATCATCGTCGCCGTCTCTTGCACGTAGCTGGCCCGATAGTTGATCACGTAGCGGTCTGGCGGGGAACGACGCAAAATACCGGCGCCGGTAAAGGCCCCAAATAGCAGCGTCTTTTCCTGGTTGTAGATGGGTATAGTGACGGCGGCGGTGGGTGTTCCTACGTTGCCGATGGCCGCCAACAGGTTGTCATTTCCCACCAGGTCGCGGGTGTGTTTGGCCGCCAGCAGCGGCGAGTATTGGTCATCGAAGGTCGTTAGGCTGAGCGTTTCTCCACCGATGCCGCCTTCGCTGTTGAGTTGGGCGAAATAGGCCTGCACCCCTTGCTGCATGCCGATGCCCAACGGCGCCGCGCTGCCGCTCGCTGGGGCCACCATGCCAACCTCAAGCGCTGCGTGCGCCAGTGGTGCGGCCAATAGTCCCGCCGTCATGAGCCATGTCGTGATTCGTCGCATCGATTCTCCCCCACATCGTAGTGCTTTTTTCTCTTATCGGCGGAAGAATATACGACTTAAGCCTAGCTAGCTTTAAACAGAATGTAATAAAACGTGTCTTGGACTAAGAGGGACGTTCGATGGCGAAACGGTCGGTGATACGCACGTAGTCGCTCCCAGCCAAACGGCCGATGGGCTGGAGCGCCTCCATATCCACATGCCGTCCATCCCAGAGCGCATCGTCGATATGTATCGCGACGACTTGCGCCAGCACCAGGCTGCCTGCCAGCGGCCGGTCGCCAAAGCGAACCACGTCCACCAGCTTGCAGCCAAACGCCACCGGGGCTGCTGCGATGCGAGGCACGCGAACGCCCGGCATGGCGGCCTTCTCGAGCCCTGCCAGGGTGAACTCGTCCTCCCCCCTGGGCAGGCTCGCGCTGGTGGTGTTGAGCGCGTCGACCAGCCCTTCCGTGCCTATATGCACCACGCACTCATCGACCTCTGCCAAGTTGCGCAGCGTATCTTTGGGTTGCGCGCTACCATCCAGCAAAGGCGAAAACGCCAGGATGGGTGGATCGATGCTGGCGACGTTGAAAAACGAGAACGGCGCCAAATTGGCGTTACCGTGCTTGTCTTGGGTGGCCACCCACGCAATGGGCCTTGGGCACACGCTGCCCGACAGCAAGCGATAGAGCGTGCCTGCACTGAGCGGGGACTGTTCAAGTAGGGTATCCATGGGCGCTCCTGATCACTGGGTGATAACGATGCCCTTAATAGGCCGCCGACGCCCGCCCCCTGTCAAGTGTGTTAGCCTTGTACGCACATTGAAAGACGAAGGATCTGAATGCTCACTATTTCCAACAGCGTTAGCTTGGCCGATTGGGAAATCGACTTGAGCCAAATTCGCGCGCAGGGGGCTGGCGGTCAAAACGTCAACAAAGTCGCCTCTGCCGTGCACCTGCGTTTCGACATTCAGCGCTCGACGCTACCGCCGGTCTATAAAGAGCGGCTGATGGCCCTCTCGGATCAGCGCATTAGCAAAGAGGGCGTGGTGATCATCAAAGCCCAGAGTTACCGCACGCTGGAGCTGAACAAAGAGGATGCCTTGAAGCGTCTTCAGGCGCTGATCAAGAGCGTGGCCAAACAGCCCAAAACGCGCCGTCCCACCAAACCCACGAAGGGCTCCCAGCGCCGCCGGGTCGATCACAAAACCCGCAAAGGCAAAATCAAGTCGCTGCGTGGTAAAGTGCCGGTAAGCTAGCGCTGCACGCGCCGCTTTTCTCTCTACCTGACACAGTGACCTTGATGCCAACGACACCCCGTCCGCTTTCGCCCTGTATCCACGTTTGCCAAATCGTGCCAAGCACCCAGGTGTGCAAAGGGTGCGGACGTACGCTGGATGAAATTGCCTGCTGGGGAAGCATGACCGAGGCCGAGAAGGCCCCGGTATGGAAACGTATCGAACAAGCGGGCTATGTCGAGCGGCAGTCCGATGATGCCGCCCCAGAGTGAACGCTTGGGATCGCTCAACGCTCTTCGTCGTGGCGGTCGCTCAAGATATGGTGAAGTTCACCACAGGCCACCATCGGATCATCGCAGTTGATGACAATATTAGACTCCGCCAGCACGTAGCTGCGTCCGGTAATGGTGTTTTCTACTACTTGGTAAGCGCCTTCTTGATGCGTACCGGTAAAGGTACCGATGAAACCTGTCTCCCGCAGCGATATCGTTTCTAACTTGTCGCCCAGCTTTAACCGCCCTTCGTAATTCATCAATGCCAGCCGTGCCGACGTACCGGTGCCCGTCGTGCTGCGACAAATCACGCTAGGGTGAACATACGTCGTGGAGCGAGAGCGGATATAGCCTTCCGCCACCGGCTCTTCTGGCCCCATGAAGTGCAAAAACGGCAGCGGCCCCACATCCCCGAGGGTGTAGTGGGAGAAGCCGCGCTGCGCCTGAATCGCCTCGACGATTTTGTGAGCGCACGCCGCCAGCGCCTGCTCTTCATCACGCACCAGTTTGAAGCCCAGCGCCTCGGCATCGACCAGAGCGTAAAAGCCTCCGCTGTAAGCGACCGAGTAAGTCACTTCACCGATCCCCGGGACTTGGATGGTGTCGCGGTAGGTATCGATATAGCTGGGCAAACCTTCGCAAGTCACGGATTCCACCACGCCGTTATGCACCCGCGCTTCGATTTGCACCAAGCCCGCCGGGGCTTCCAGCTTGAAGCGCTGAATCCCCTCCTGCTTGGGCACGATACCGGTCTCGAGCACGGCCGTCGCCGTACACAGCGTGTTCGAGCCCGAGTAAATTGGGTAACCCATCACTTCCATGATGATGTACCCGGCAACTGCTTCTGGGTCGGTGGCGGGCACCAATAGATCCACCGACATTTCGGGAATGCCGTAGGGTTCTTCCAGTAGCAAACGGCGCAACCCATCGGCGTCGTCACGCAGGTACTCCATCTGCTGGCGAACCGTGGCACCGGGCAGCGTATCGATACCGCCAGTGACGATGCGGCTCACATCGCCCCCGGCATGTGTGTCCAACAATTGAATCGTATGAAGGTTTTTCACTCACCCGGCTCCTAGGCAGTGGTAATGGCAAACGGTGCACCGTGGGTGTCCCACTGAGCATCGGGGACAATAACGATTTTCCCCAGGTAGTTGCTGCCCCGGTTCACGAAATAGCGCTCGGCCTGATGTAATGCCGAGAGTTTGAACGCGCCGTGCAGCACCGGCTTCAACTCACCGCTACGAATCCAGGCGATTAGCTGCTCTGCCTCCTCGCGAGTGCCGTGGGAGACCCCGAATATCTGCACCTGATACAGGTAAATGCGGGTCCACATGATTTCGCTAAGATTGCCACCGCTAGCACCGGCAATGGAGAGCCGGGGATACGTGGTGCGGCGCTGCATATCGCCAATCATGGTATCGATGAACAGGTCGGTCATCTCGCCACCCACGAGATCCATCACGGCATCGATGGCTTGGCCCTTGGTTTCCGCCAACACACGCTCGACAAACGTCGGTAAGTCACCCCGATCGATCACCGCTTCTGCGCCCAGCGAGCGCAGCGCGTCGGCTTTATCAAGCTGACTGACGGCGTAGGGAATCGCGCCGACGATGCGGCAGAGTTGAATCAATGCCGTGCCGACCCCTCCGCTGGCACCGCTGACCAGCACGCGCTCGCCCGCCTGGACGTTAGCGGCGGTCATCATGTGATAGGCCGTTTGATAGGAGCACATGCCCATGGCCGCCAGCTCCGCATCGTGCAATTCGGGGTTGGCCACGTGGTGGAACTGATCGGCAGGCACCGCCACGTACTCGGCGTAGCCGCCATCGGCACCGTGGCCATAGTAGTCCGGCGTCAGGTTGATGTCGCGACGCTCATCGGCGTATAGGTTGAAATCCAGCAGACCGCGCTCGCCGATGCGCTGGGCGTCAACGCCCTCCCCCACGGCGACGATCCGCCCAGCCACGTCTGCCCCCTGTATGCGAGGGAACGTCAGCGTTGGGGAGCCGCCCATGGCAAACGAAGTGACGTCCTCTTTCCCTTTGGTGGGGTATAGCCCTTCGCGTGCTTTGCGGTCGGTGTTGTTTTTCGCCGTGGCCGTGACCTGCACCAACACCTGGCCGGGGCCAGGTTGTGGCGTGGGCACGTCTTGGCGGTACTGCAGAACGTCTACATCACCGTGGCCGGTCAAAAGCATCGCCGACATCGTGGCCGGTATCGCCGCGCTGTTATCCGTATGGGCCATGGGTGGGCTCCTTATTCAGTGCATATGCCGCGACAATAACAAACGCCGGGCGAGGTTCAAGGGACTAGCCGAAGACCGGCACACCGATGAGCACCGGGTGTAAGTAGAAGGCAAACAGGGCATACGCCACTACGCCGATCGCCACCGTGGCCAGCGTAGCCGCCAGCGAGGTCGTTGCCGGTGCAGCGGGCTGTTGACGGCTACGCTGTTTCGCGGCTTTAAACGCCAAGATTGCCCAGACGAGAAACGCAGCAAAGAAGAGCACATCGCCCAGTCGGCCATTCACAAGCAGGTGCGAAAACGCCCAAATTTTGACGGCCAGCATCATCGGATGGCC
The DNA here is from genome assembly GCF_009846525.1 of Halomonas meridiana. Taxonomy (NCBI): domain Bacteria; kingdom Pseudomonadati; phylum Pseudomonadota; class Gammaproteobacteria; order Oceanospirillales; family Halomonadaceae; genus Vreelandella; species Vreelandella aquamarina. The sequence continues at coordinate 2,767,278 of NZ_CP024621.1, forward strand.
CAGTTTGGCTTTGATCGCATTGCCCGGCACATACGCCGCCACCAGCATGATGAAGGCGGGCAGCATCAGTAGCGCCACTGCATGGCGTAAGCCCATCGGCGGAAACCATAGGTGGATAGGGTCGAGGCGCGTTTGACCGTAGCCATATATGGCGATGGCAAGGCCAATGAGGGCCACCACGGAGTAAGCCAGCTTCCACGTGCTCTGGCCACGGTTAGCGATCTGCTGCTGTCGCCAGGATTCCGCAAAGATACGTACCGAGTGCCCGCCTAAAAAGATCAGCAGGCCTAAGATCATGAGGGTCATGGTGGTCACTCTCCGGTGAGTTGCAAGTCGTTGGTCGAGTGGGAGCATGCCACACTCCTTGGCAAACCACATGGCGCGGCGTCAACTTTTCGCCAATAGTGATGGAGAGCAAAACCCGTCAAGCTAGACGACTGACTGTGCCTCTGCCCTCGCCAAGGATCGGTATGCTTCACTTCCCCTCGACGTACCATCGCCGTCTCACCTGGACCTATTTTGGGCTGTTCATTGCCATTGGCATGACCGGCGGCCTGCTTGGCCCGGCCCTGCCGCACCTGGCCGAGGTCAGCGGTGCCTCCATGAGCCAGATCGCCGTGCTGTTTACCGCACGCGCCGTGGGCAACATGAGCGGCGCGATGGTCACCGGGCTGCTCATGGACCGCTTCAACGGCCACCGCGTGCTGGTGATGATGGGCGTGCTGGCGGTGGCTGGGCTAGCCGTGGCTCCGCTTAGCCCGCTTTTGCTGCTGTTGACGCTTCTATTCATGCTGCTGGGGTTTGCGGAGGTATCGCTCAACGCGGGAGGCAACACGCTGCTGCTATGGCTGCATCGAGATGCGGCAGGCCCCAACGTGAGCGCCCTGCACTTCTGCTTTAGTTTCGGCAACATGCTGACGCCGTTGATCATGATTGCCGCGCTATCGCTCACCGGGCAGTTCCATCTCACGTTTTGGATCGTTGCGGCTAGCGTGGCGGTCATGTTGTGGCCGCTGTCCCGCTTCGTCAGCCCGTCCATGCCCGCCGTCGACCCTCATCCCGACACCGCGGCCGCCCTCAAGCACCGCGACCCGCTACTGCTGGGGCTATTCATGCTGCTGTTTTCCGTTTATGTGGGCATCGAGATTACGTTCGCCGGTTGGGTTACCGCGTATGGCACGCTCTCTGGGTTGAGCACCGAGCAGGCGGCGCTGCTGGCAACGCTGTTTTGGCTGGCGCTATCGGCAGGGCGTCTGCTGGCGATTCCGCTGCTGCGCGTTTGCTCACCTTGGCAGGTGCTTGCCGGCTGCTTGGCGCTGGGGTTGAGCGCGGCGGCAGGGCTGCACGCCAACGCGCTGCCGCTTAGCGTCGGCGCGCTGCTGTTTGGCCTATCCGCCTCGGCTTTCTTCCCCACGCTGTTTGCGCTGTGCAACCAGTCGATCGTCATGCGGGGACGCACCACCGGCGCCATCTTCACCGCTGCGGGCAGCGGTGCGCTGGTCATCCCGTCACTGACCGGGCCACTGTTGGATATGGCGGGGGCCCAGGCGTTTCCCATTCTACTGGCCACGCTCTGGCTACTGATTGCACTGGGGCTGATGCTGCTGGCGTACCGTCTGCGGCAGTTGACGGTTCGGCAAGGGCTTTAAAACCAGTCTTTCCGTTTGAACAGCCAAATGAGAATCCCACCAATTCCGAGCATGGCGCCCCAAACGAAAAAGTAGCCGTACTGATAGCTCAGCTCAGGCATGTACTCGAAATTCATGCCGTAAATACCGGCGATAAACGTCAACGGAACGAAAATAGCGGTAATCACCGTCAATACGCGCATGGTGATGTTCAGCTGGTGAGACGAAATGGAGATATAGCCATCGACCAAATCACCACAAATGTCGTAGTACATCTGCGTCAGCGTATAGAGTCGCTCGAAACGCTCTTCGACATCGGTAATGGCATGCAGCGTTTCGCTTTCGCCTCGGGGTAAATGCGCGTAATCATACGCCGTCAGCTCTTGTGTGATGCCTTTGTGGTAGCTGAAGATGCGGCGCATTTTGACCAGACGAGAACGGTAAGTGGTGATTTTACGCATCAACACATCGTTGCCGTTCTCCAGCAGCTCATCTTCGAGATCGCTCAACTCCGTCTCGAACTCCAGCAAGCTGTCGATGTAAAAGCCCGCAGAGGTATACATCACTCTTAACGCGACCTGCTCGGGCGATTGGGCCAGCAGGGCTTTGCCGTGCTCATTGAATAAACGCTCGATACTGAGCGCCTCGCCGGGGTGCAGCGTGACCAGAAAACGCTCGCCAACAAAGAAACAGACCTGCTGGGGCACGAAATTGAGCTGGGCATCGAACGACGAAATACCGCGATAGATGATCAGCGTGTGATTGTCGAACTCTTCGATCTTTGGGGGGTGGCGCTCTTTATGAGCATCTTGGATCGCCATGGGGTGGCAATCGAAACGCTCTAGCACGTCACGCTCCTGCGTTTCGCTCTCGCCTTTCATATCGACCCACAGATGTGCCGTGGGCATGCGTTTCCACTCGTCCATCAGGCTCAAATCGCCCTCACGCACATCGCCTTCTGGGGTGGTCAATAAACAACGAATCATACGCGTCCCTGGGTTCGTTAAAGAGGGTTGGGGGTATCCGCCGGACGCGCCAACGCGACACGCGCTTTACCTGCGCGTTTGGCGTTATACATGGCGTCATCGGCACGTTTCAGCAGCTCCTGTGGCGTCTCAGCCGCGTTGGGCACGAACAGCGCCACGCCAATGCTGGTGCTCACTCGCAGCGTGGCACTCCCCACGTGTAGCGGCTCTTCGATCACCTGAATCAGCTTGTTTGCCAACGGTTCAAGAGCCTCGGTAGTCACCCCTTCGAGCAGTACGACGAACTCATCTCCCGCCCAACGGGCAATGAAGTCCGTCTCGCGGACGGCGTTCTGAAGGCGCTGCGCGACCTCACGCAGCAGCTCATCGCCCATGCCGTGGCCGTGCTGGTCGTTGATGCGCTTGAACCCGTCGAGGTCCAGAAACAGCACGACAAGCGGCGCCAGGGTACGACGTACCCGCGCCATCGCTTCGGGAAGCCGCTCATCCAGGGCGCGACGATTGGGCAAGCGCGTCAGTACGTCCTCTCGGGCCTGCTGGTCACGCAGACGCTCAAGCTGCTGGCGTTCGGTAATGTCGTGGATGAAGACGCTGCGGCGCGGGCGGCCATTCACTTCAAAGCTCTTTAGCCGCACCTCGACCGGCAAGCGAACCCCGTCTCGTCGTATGGCGTCGCAGGTCAAGGGCATCGCGGCGTCGTCACAGGTCAGCCCCTGTGGGAACATGAGCGAGGTGAGTGGGCGCGTCAACGCGTCTTTGCGGCTCCAGCCGAACATGCTTTCGGCGGCCCGGTTCCAGTCCAACACGCGCCCCTGCGCATCGATGCTCAGGTAGGCGTCGTAGGCAGACTCGATCACCAAATTGAGCTCACGCGTGCGCTGCTCAATACGCTGTTCAAGACTTTGATGAAGCGCCGTGAGCGACTGCTGAGTGGCGGCGCGAATTTTCTGCTCGTTGATGAGCCGCTCGCGCAGATGAATTTCGCCGATCACGATATCGGCCAAATCCTGCATCGCAGCTTGTTCCTGAGGAGTCAACTGGCGCGGCTGCGTATCCATCGCACACAGCGATCCAAGCACTAGACCATGGGAGTTGCGCAACGGTATCCCGGCATAAAAACGGATGCCGCCGGGTTTCGTCACGATGGGATTGGTAGCGAAGCGCTCGTCACTCTGAGCGTCTTCGACCACCAGCGGTTCGTCCTCCAGCACGGTATAGGCGCAAAATGCCATGTCCCGGGGGCTCTCGGAGAACTCCATGCCTACTTGCGACTTGAACCACTGACGGTCGGTATCGATCAAGCTGATGGTGGACTTAGGAACGCCGAGCAGCACGGTGACCAACCGCGTGATGCGATCGAAAACGGGCTCGTTCGGCGTATCCAGCAGGTCCAGCTCGTTAAGCGCAGCCAAACGGGCGGTTTCGTTAGGGGGTAACAGGTGGCTCATGGCGATCACACCTAAGTGGTCATCAGTCCCCTAACAGCATACCGTGAAACGGAATTTTCTGCTCAACGCCCCACTTAACGCACGGCGATACGCCGCGGGGTCAACCCGGCCCACACCACGCTCACCACCGTGGAGAGCAGCAGCGCCCCCACGAACGGCCCCAGTGTCGGTACACTGCCGGGGAACGTCGCGGCCAATACTCCCGCGCTGACGCTACCTTGACTCAGCCAGCCAGGCAGCACGGCGCCTACTAGCCCCGCTAGCCCACCGCTGATCGCAGCCGTCGGTGTCATTCGTTGCCACAAGCCCAGCAGCACCGGCACCACGATCGCTGCACACAGCAGGTCGGCAATCAAAAACAACCGCAGCACCGACAGCCCCTGTAAAGCAATCACGATCACGGGCAGCATGATGGCCACGGTGAGCCAGCGCGCTTTGTTGAGGGCCTCGGACCGGTGGCCGCTGGCCCACAGTGACGCAATACCGTTTTGTAAAGTGTCGACGCTCGAGGTGACCAGCGTGACGGCCAGGACCAGGGATGGCAGCGTGATCCATACCGGGGCATCGCTAAGCAGCGCAAAAAACGGCATGGGCGGCTCGCCGAGGCTGACCCCGCTCATCGCTGCCATGATGCCAACACCACCGATCACCATGACGACCAGAACGGTCAGGCCGCCGCCCAGCCAGGCACCGCGCCCCAGGCTCGCGTCGTCTTGGGCCGCCCATACCCGCTGCCAATAGCCTTGGTGAAACAAGTTCGCTGCCGTCACGGCGATCACCAGCGTCAACGCGACGCTGAGCGAGCTACCGATGGGGAGCGACGGGAGTTGTGCGTCACTCGGCATATTGGGTAGTCGCCAGAGCGTTACGCTGGCGACGGCGAGCAGCAGTGCCAAAAGCAGCCACGCTTGCCAGCGGTCGGTGGCGAGACTTGCCCGAAGCCCACCCATCACGGTGTAGACCAGCGTGGTGAGCGCCACCCCGATGATGACCACGGCAGGAGGCACGTCGGAGAGTAGCGCGGTAATCGCCCCGATGGCGGTGAGTTCAGCAGCCAGGAAGCAGCCCATGTAAGCCACGGAAACGAGCGCGACGAAGCGGCGCACGCCCGTGCCGTAGCACGTATCAGCAAACTCGGCGATGCTGCGCCCTTCCGGCAGCGCTTGGCGTATTTTGGGGCCATAAAGGCCCAGCACGATGAAAGGCAGCGCCGAGCCAAGCGCATAGCCCAGCAGCGCTACGGGGCCCACGAACGCGCCAATTTCCGGGGGCGCAAACAGAATCCACGCCCCCATACCCGAGGCCAAAAAGGAGAGCCCCAAGGTAGACGCGGTTTGAGAATTGCGGGCGGTGACATAGTCATCCAACGAACCGCCACCAAAGCGGGCCCGAAGGCCCAAAAAAGCAAAGCAGCACAACGCTGCGCCTAATACGAGAGACGTTAGGTAAGGCATGTCGCGCTTCCTCCGCCGGTACGAACCGGATCAGGTTCCAGGGTCTGCGTTACGCGCATTCTCAGCCCCGATGGGGCTCCCCTGGCGACAGTGAATGGAGGCGACATCCTCAATCAAACTAGCGCATTAGTAAAGTCTCAGGTGGTCTGCCGAGCACTCTCCTCCGGCTGTTTGGGGACGCGCCCCATCGTATAGAACTCGGCGTTGGGCGGCGTTCCCGCCAGCGTCACCAAGCGGTTGGACATGCCGAAAAAGGCCGCAATGGCACCAATGTCCCAACAGTCGTCCAAGGTAAACCCAACGGTTTCCAGGCGCATTTGCCACTCGGTTGAAAACTCCCCCAGCTCGATGGCGCTATGCAGCGCAAAATCGAGCATCAACCGATGACGCTCGCTGAGTCCCGCCACGCGATGATTAATGGCGATATTGTCCGCCAGCAAAGGGTCTTTACTATAAATACGCACCAGCGCGCCATGGGCGACAACGCAGTACAAACAGCGATTACGGGCACTGGTGGCCACGACGATCATCTCTTTTTCCGCTTTCGTCAGCGTATCGGACGCCCGGTCCATCAACGCATCGTGATAGGCAAAAAAAGCACGGAACTCCTGGGGACGATGCGCGAGCATGAGAAATACGTTGGGTACGAAGCCCGCTTTTTCCTGCACCGCTAACATGGCTTCCCGGATATCCTCGGGAACTTCTTCTAGCGTCTCAGGAAGTGTAAATCGACTTATCGAGACAGACATACGCACTCCTGTTTTTTGTAACGTGGCGCCTAACTGCTGAATGGCGTTTACTCGTAACAAATTGCTAACTAAAGAGTCTTTCAATACGCCTTAACGCTCGCCATACTCTTAATGATTTAATGTCATAAGAGCCGTACGCTATTAGCCAAGCGGTGTACTAACAGGGAAACCACCATGTCATACTCCGAAGCAAAAGAGCACACGCCAGGGCGTTTGCATGAACTGTTCGCCGACCCTTACCGTGCGTTCGAAAACGATACGGATGAGCGTCAGTTGCATATCCGCGTCATGCTTCACACCCTGCTGGCCCGCCCCATGAAGCGAGGTCAGGTAACGCTTCGTGTGATTCACGGCTGGGAGAACGGTGGCTTCGAACCCGCCGACCTGCAGCACGCCGACTTTACCCTGCACAGCCTGACAGATTTCGATGCCGCCGTGACGCGCTTCGCTACGGCTGCCGAGAAAAACGCACCGTTGCCCGCAGATCAAACCGCCATCCTGGCCGAGCCGCTAGCCGACGCCATTGCCGATGCCGAAGCAGATGGCAACGCACTGACCGACGACATCCGCGAAACGCCGGCCCGTTGGCCCGCGTTCGAAGGTGGGCTCGCCCTCTACACGCTGTTCAAGATGTACCACCGCTTGGTTTACGGCGAAGATGACACCTACCGCTGCTCCCAGTGCGACACCCCCCACGGCCCTCGCGAGATCCATGAGTTTCATTTGGAGGAGGGCGAGTTTGCGCTGCTGGTGCCCATCAGCGAGGAGCAGGACGCGCCTTATTTGCTAGTCCTTCACGAAAGTCAGCTGGGTCCCATCGCCCAACTGCTCTCGGAAAGCCTGCCGCTGTTCGAACGTTATTGAGCTGCGCGCCTCCTCGGCCGAGGAGGCGCTTTACTGCGCCCAGGGCGCGCTATAGCGAAATCGTGCTGTTGATACCGCTTGAGACGTTTTCCGGCTCGAACCAGCGGGCAGTGACCGTTTTGGTTTGGGTCCAGAAGGCAATCGCCTGCTTACCGTTGGGCCCCAAGTCACCCAGTTTCGAGGCCCGAGAGCCGGTAAAGCTGAAATAAGCCACCGGCACTGGAATCGGCACGTTGATACCGATTTGGCCCACGTCGATGTCGGTCTCGAAGCGCCGTGCTACCCAGCCCGAGTTGGTGAAGATCGAGGTGCCGTTGCCATTTGGGTTGGCATTAATGAACGCGATGGCGTCGTCCAGCGTCTCGACGTTGACAACGCACAGCACCGGGCCAAAAATTTCCTCGCGATAGATCGTCATGTCTGCCGTCACATCGGAAAACAGAGTCGGTCCGACGAAGTTACCATCCGGGTAGCCGTCGACCGTGTAGCCGCGACCATCCACCAGCAGCGTGGCGCCCTCTGCTTCGCCTGCGCTAATCAAGCGCTCGACGCGGGCCTTGGCCTGTGGCGATACCAGCGGCCCTAGGTCCGCTTCACGCTGAGTACCCGGCCCCACGGTCATACTGCGCGCACCGGCTTCGATATCTTTGATCCACTCGCGCGCCTCTCCCACCAGCACGACCACCGAGTTCGCCATGCAGCGCTGACCGGCGGCACCAAAAGCAGAGCCCAGCAGGCTATCGATGGCTTGACTACGGTTGGCATCCGGCATGACGACACAGTGGTTTTTTGCGCCCATCATGGCCTGCATGCGCTTACCTGCGGCGGCAGCGCGGTTGTACAGCAGTGACCCCACATGGGTCGAACCGATGAACGACAGTGCCTTGATATCCTGATGGTCGGCAATTTGGTTAGCGACATCCGGCCCACCGTGGACCACGTTCAAAACCCCGGCAGGAATACCTGCTTCGTGCGCCAGCTCTACGAGCCGCATGGTCGAGCTGGGGTCCTGCTCGGAGGGCTTCAACACGAAGGTGTTGCCCGTGGCAATGGCCAGCGGAAACATGAAACAGGGCAGCATGATCGGGAAGTTGAAGGCCGTAATGCCCGCTCCCACGCCCAGCGGCTGGTGCATGGTGTATACATCGACGTCATTGGCGGCATTTTCGGCCAGCTCGCCTAGCTGAAGCGAGGTAATGGAGCACGCATGCTCGACCACTTCCAAGCCGCGCCCCACTTCACCTTCCGCATCCGGCAGGGTTTTGCCATGCTCTTCGGTAATCAGTGCCGCCAGCTCCGCCGTGTTATCTCGGATGAGCGCCTGCAGTTTGAGCATGATGCGCATGCGTTTGCCCAGCGGCACTTTACGCCACTCTTTGAACGCCGTCTTGGCGCTGGCGATGGCGCGCTCGACCTCGTCGGACGTACAGAAGGGCACCCGGGCGACCACTTCTTGAGTCGCTGGGTTCACCACGTCGCGCCACTCTTGGCTTTGGGACATGACCGGCTGGCCATCGATATACATCGGTATTTCACGAACAGACATGATGCGTTTCCTCGGGTTGTGTTTGTTATGGGATCGAATAAGGCGCTACTAGGGTATATCAGCAAGTTGACGTAAACGTCAATTAGCCTCTGGGCAAAGATAATTTCCGCATCGAGCGACGATTTGGCTTTCCCTCTCAGTCAGGGCCTCGCTATGCTGAGACAGTTGCGTATCAGCACTCACCTTCGTGAGATGCGCTGTGGTGATCACAAGGAGGCATCCATGCAGACGTTTAGCTGCCGCTGTGGCAATCCGCTGTTTTTCGAGAACACTCACTGCTTGGCCTGTGAGTCGGAGGTAGGCTGGTGCCCCGCTTGTCGTCATATCGTGGCACTGGCACCGCTGGATAGCGGCGGCTACCGCTGCACCCATGAAGGCTGCGGTACGGCGCTGATGAAGTGCCACAACTACGCCGTCGAAAACGTTTGTAATCGGATGGTCGTGATGGCCGAAGGGCACGCGGATACGCTGTGCGACTGCTGCCGCTATAACGAGGTGATTCCCGATTTAGAGGTCGACGGCAACCGGGAGCGTTGGGCAGCGCTGGAGAGTGCCAAACGGCGGCTTTTCTATACGCTGGATTTGCTCAAGCTTCCCCATGGCGTCGAGGGCGAGGACATCCGCGTTCCGCTGAGCTTTTCGTTCATGGCTGATGCGCTGCCCGACCACGGTCTATGGCGTTCCACGGCGAACCAAGAGAAGGTCTACACCGGCCACGCCAACGGCCATATCACCATCAACGTCAAAGAAGCCGATGACGTAGAGCGTGAGCGGCTGCGTGTCGACATGAACGAATCCCACCGCACGCTGATCGGCCATTTTCGTCATGAAATCGGCCACTACTACTGGGATCTGCTGGTCAAAGACCAAGACGAAGCCGCCAGCATTCGCGTATTCGGCGACCACAACCACCCTACCTATGGCGAAGCCCTGGAGCAGTACTATCAGCAAGGCGCGCCGGCAGACTGGCCCTCGCGGTTCATTTCCGCCTACGCCGCCATGCATCCGTGGGAGGATTTCGCCGAGACGTTTGCCTTCTATCTGGACATGGTGGCCGTGCTGGATACGGCACTGCACATGGGCCTCTCACGTGCCGAGTACGACGGCTCTTTGGAGAGCATGCTTCAGGCGTTTCATCAGGTGGGCATGGCAGTGAACGAACTCAATCGTGACATGGGCCTGCTGGACTTGGCACCCGGCGTCATCGCCCCGGCGGTGCGTGAGAAGCTGGCGTACCTGCATGAACTCATTCAACAGGCGAACGCCAGCTCTCAAGCGGCCTAGTTAATCGTTGTCATGGTCGCCTGTGTGGCTTTGGGTTTGACGCTGGGTGACCCGAGGAACGCCGTCGCCGTTCACGAAGTAGGTAGCGCTAAGCGTATCGTGGATGGCGGCAAAGCCAATTTGCAGTTCGTCCACGAAAGCGTGCAGCTTGCTCGGCGAGTGCGCCAGCGCCTGAATATCCGCATCGACCACGTCGGCTCGTACCAACGACACCGTCGCCGCGACGCGGTCTTGGCGGGGCAGTAGCTGTAGCTCGTGCCCCAAGGTTTCCAAACTACAGGCAATGGAGCGAGGCAAATGCGGATCTTGCAGCAGAAAACGCAGCACGTCCGGGCCGCGCACCCTTAGCCTGACCTGTTGACGATACATTTGATACGCGGTGAGTGACTTCAAGACGCTCATCCACTGCAGGTTCTCGAACGGCAGCAGCTCTTCAGGGTTTTGCGGCAGCAGGCTGGCCGAACGCACATCGACGATCCGCGTGGTCATATCTGCCCGCTCAAGCTGGCGGCCCAGTTTGATGAACGTGCGCGCCGGGCCGTGGCTCAAGGTGCCTTCGATCAACCCGGTCAACGTTTGGCAGCCACGAATGACGTTTTTCAAAAATGCGTCTCGCCGTCGAGGGCTCACGCCGTTTTCCGCGTGGTCCGCGACGTTAAGATAGAGCTGATTGACCTCTTCCCAAATCTCGCGGGGCACTACGTCCCGGGTGGTGCGTAAGTTCTCCCGGGCGCTCGCCAGCGCCGAGAGAATCGAGCTGCCGTTTTGGGCATCGGCACACAAAAAGTGCACCACGCTACGCTCGTCGAAACTGGAATGGCGGGCATTGAAGGCCTCCAGCGTCCCGGTCATTTCGATGAGCGGCGCCCAGCCCAGTGGCAAATGCCGAGGCAAGTCCAGCATCAAATGGCTGTTGACGCTCAGTAACCGCGCGGTATCTTCGGCACGCTCGATGTAGCGCGCCATCCAGTAGAGGTTTTCAGCAACGCGTGACAGCATGGCGCTAGGCTCCTTTCTGCTCAGCGGCACCCGCCGCGTTCTCGTCGGTCTCGACGATCCAGGTGTCTTTACTACCGCCCCCTTGGGACGAATTGACCACCAACGAACCCTCGACCAGCGCCACGCGAGTGAGTCCCCCGGTGGTGACGTGGGTTTCCGGGCCGGAGAGAATGAAGGGACGCAGATCGACGTGGCGAGGCTGAGGCAAGCCGTTGGCCAGCGTTGGCGTGGTCGAGAGGGCCAGCGTCGGCTGGGCCATGTAGTTACGCGGATTTTCGTTGATCAAGCGCGCGAACTCGTCGCGCGTCTCTTTGGTGGAGCGTGGGCCGATCAGCATGCCGTAGCCGCCGGACTCGTTGGCGGGTTTCACCACCAGCTCATCCAAATGGTCCAGCACGTACTTGCGATCCTCTTCGAACATGCATAGATAACTCGGCACGTTCGGCAGCAACGGCTCTTGATCCAGGTAGTAGCGGATCAGCTCAGGGACGAAGGCGTAGACGACTTTGTCGTCGGCAACCCCTGCCCCAGGTGCGTTGGCCAGCGCGACCTTTCCTGCGCGCCAGGCGCGCATCAGCCCCGGCACGCCCAGCATGGAGTGCGGGTTGAACGCCTCTGGATCGAGGAACTCATCGTCCACCCGGCGATAGATCACGTCGACACGGCGCAGGCCCTCTACCGTGCGCATGTAAACCACGTCGTCGTCATCGACCAGCAGATCGCTGCCTTGCACCAGCTCGACGCCCATTTGTTGGGCAAGGTAAGCGTGTTCGAAATAGGCAGAGTTATAGATCCCCGGTGTCAACACGACCACCTGTGGGTCATCACCCGGGCGCGGCGACATGGCTGCCAGCATGTCGTAAAGCTGCGCGACATAGTCATCCACCGGCAAGATCTTGCCCGACGCGAACAACTCCGGTAGTACGCGTTTGGTGACGTTGCGGTTTTCCAGCATGTACGAAACGCCCGACGGAATGCGCAGGTTATCTTCCAACACATAGAGCGTGCCATCACCGCCACGCACCAAGTCAGACCCGCAAATATGTGCCCAAACGCCATGGGGAGGATTGATGCCTACACATTGAGGTCGGAAATTGGCCGACTGAGCCAATACTTCCGCGGGGAGTACTTTATCTTTCACGACGCTCTGTTCGTGATACAGATCGTCGATAAACAAGTTCAGCGCTTGCACCCGCTGCTTCAAGCCCGCTTCCGTTTTACGCCACTCATTGGCGGGTATGATGCGGGGAACGATATCGAAAGGCCAAGCACGGTCGATCATCGCCCCTTCTGAATAAACGGTAAACGTAATACCCATCGTGCGAATGGCAATTTCTGCCGCCGTTTTGCGTTCGGCTAACTCTTCAGCGCTGAAGCGCGCCAACATGTTACACAACTCATCCGCAGAAGCACGTGGTTTGCCCGGTGCCGCCAGCAACTCATCGTAAAAATCACGGCACGCATAGTTATTCCAATCGACTTGGCTCATGGGCGCTCTCCTGGCGCTAGGGTGGAAGCGGCAACTTCCTTAATTCAGTAGTGTAGGCCTGCCGCGTGCAATGTACGTAGCAACTTGACCATATAAACACGCAAAACTCGTACCATATTCCCCGCTATTTCAACGCTTAATCCGAGTTTGATACTCGCGATTCTCTCTATCTAACGTTATTGGTCCCCTTGTTATGCATAAATGTACTGACACTGCTCCTTTTTAGTCCCCCATTAAACTAAAGGCACCAAAATAGTGCATGAAAGTTAATACTCATGAGGCGATGACAATTTTCCACACTCTTTAAACGTCTTAGTTCATATTGCAGCTGCAAAATAGTTCAACTCCAACGATACTTCTGGGTACTTATTTTCTTCACCGTCGCGTTACGCTGGCGTCGCGCGGTGACTTTTGGCTTTCTTTGAGGGTGGCTCATGACCATTCGCGTTGCCTTGCATCACCGCACGACCTACCGCTTCGACCGCCCCGTCAAGCTGTCACCTCATGTGATCCGGTTACGCCCGGCCCCTCACTGCCGTACTCATATCGATGCCTATTCGCTGACTATCTCTGGGGATGATCATTTTCTGAATTGGCAGCAAGATCCGTTCGGTAACTTCAATGCTCGTGTGGTATTTCCTGAACCGCGCAAAGAGCTGACCATTGCCGTCGAGCTCGTTGCGCCGATGACGGTGATCAATCCGTTCGACTTCTTTTTGGATGACGTTGCCCAGAAGATTCCGTTCACCTACCCCGACGAGCTCACCAAAGAGCTTGGCCCTTACCTGGAGGTGACCGAAGCGGGACCACGGCTGCTGGAGTGGCTAAAAGACGTCTCTCTCGAGCCGACCACCAGCGTCGACTTCCTCGTCGCCCTCAACCAACGCCTGCAGAAAGACATCAGCTACTTGGTGCGCATGGAGCCTGGCGTACAAAGCTGCGAAGAGACGCTGACCCTGGCGAGCGGCTCCTGTCGCGACAGCGCTTGGCTGTTGGTGCAGATACTGCGCCATTTGGGCCTGGCGTCGCGGTTTGTGTCGGGCTATCTGATTCAGCTCACGCCGGATGTCAAAGCGCTTGATGGCCCCAGCGGCACCGACGTGGACTTTACCGACCTCCACGCCTGGACCGAAGTCTTCCTACCTGGTGCAGGCTGGGTCGGCCTCGATCCCACCTCTGGCCTCTTTGCCGGTGAAGGGCATATCCCGCTAGCCGCCACCCCCACCACCGGCAGCGCTGCGGCCATCACTGGCTTTTCTGATAAGTGCGAGGTGGAGTTTGATGTGGAAATGCGCGTTGAGCGCATTCATGAAGACCCGCGTGTCACCAAACCGTACAGCGACCAACAGTGGGAAAAAATTCTTAAGCTAGGCGACCAAGTGGATCGCGAGCTCAACGAGCAGGATGTTCGCCTCACCATGGGCGGTGAGCCAACGTTTGTTTCCATTGATGATATGGAAAGCCCCCAGTGGAACACTGAAGCATTGGGTGAACATAAGCGCGAACGTGCCGAAGCGCTGCTAACACGGCTTCAAGCTGCCTACGCTCCGGGCAGCGTCATCCAACAACAGCAAGGCAAGTGGTACCCCGGCGAGCCGCTTCCCCGCTGGGCATTGGCCTGTTACTGGCGCAAAGATGGCGTACCGCTGTGGCGCGACCCGACCTGGCTTGCCTGTATGGAGGGTGCGCCCTCTGTGGCCGTCGATGATGCTATGGCGCAGCGCTTTACCCGTGCGCTTAGCAAACAGTTGGGTATTGCCGAGCGCCACTGGATTCCTGCCTTTGAAGATGCCTACTACTACCTGTGGAAAGAGCAAACGCTGCCGATCAACGTGGACCCACGTAAAGCTGATTTGAAAGACGACGCCGAGCGCCGACGCCTCGCTCGCCTGTTGGAGCAGGATCTCAGCGCGGTCGTTGGCTATGCGCTGCCGCTACGCCACTCTATCGCCCAGTCGCATCGCTGGGAAAGCGGTCGCTGGCCGTTGAAGCGCGACCACCTTTTCCTGGTGCCCGGCGACTCGCCTATGGGGCTGCGCCTGCCGCTCTCTGCCCTGCCCTGGGCCGACCCAGAAGACCAGCCCCAGCCGCAGTCGCTGTTTGCCCCACGCCCGGCGCTGGGCGACATCCATGGCGAAGTGGCCCGCCGTAACGCCGAACAGCACCGCTTCACGAATGCCGAGCGCTTGGGGCAGACCACCCATCCAAGCCATCGTCACCCGGAAGGCGAATCGGTGCAGCAGCAACCCAGCGCAGAGGAGGATCGAGAGCACACGATCATCCATACGAGCCTGTGTGTCGAACCCCGTGAGGGACGATTGCATATTTTCTTGCCGCCCCTGACTCAGCTCGAGCACTACCTCGACCTGCTCAGCAGCATCGAAGAGTGCGCCCGCGAGCTTGCCTGCCCGGTCATGATCGAAGGCTACGCCCCGCCCCGTGACCCGCGCCTGGAAAGTTTCCAGATCACTCCCGACCCGGGCGTCATCGAAGTCAACATCATGCCCGCCGCCAGCTGGAAGACGCTGGTCGCACAGACCGAACGGCTCTATGACGAAGCGCGTCAAGCACGCCTGGGTACCGAAAAGTTCATGCTGGATGGCCGCCATACCGGCACCGGAGGCGGCAATCACGTGACCTTGGGCGGCGTCACCCCGGACGATTCGCCGTTCTTACGTCGTCCCGACTTGCTGGCCAGCCTAGTGACTTTCTGGCAGCATCATCCGAGCCTGTCGTACTTGTTTTCTGGGCTGTTCATTGGCCCCACCAGCCAAGCGCCGCGCGTCGATGAAGCGCGCCACGAAGCGCTCTACGAACTGGAAATTGCCCTACAGCAAATGCCTAAGGGCGAGGTAGTACAGCCATGGCTGGTCGACCGCCTACTGCGGCACCTTCTCACCGACCTGACCGGCAACACTCACCGCGCCGAGTTCTGTATCGATAAACTCTATTCGCCGGATAGCGACAGCGGCCGCCTGGGGCTACTGGAGCTGCGTGGCTTCGAAATGCCTCCCCACGCGCGGATGGGACTGATGCAAATGTTACTGATTCGTGCGCTGGTCGCCCGCTGCTGGAAAACGCCGTACCGTGCCAAACCGGTTCGCTGGGGAAGTGCGCTACAAGACCGCTGGATGCTGCCCCACTATTTATGGGAAGACTTGAACGACGTGCTCAACGACCTGCGCCATCATGGCCTCGATTTCGAGCTGGCTTGGTTTGCGCCGTTCTTGGAGTTCCGCTTCCCGGTGCACGGTCGTCTGCATACGCCGATGCTCTCGATCGAGCTTCGCCAAGCCATCGAGCCCTGGCACGTACTGGGCGAAGAGGCGACCGCAGGCGGCACCGCACGCTACGTCGACTCATCGGTGGAGCGTTTGGAAGTCAAAGTGAGCGGCATGAGCGGCGACCGCTACGTCGTTACCTGCAACGGCCGTCCGGTGCCGTTGGCCGCCACCGGACGTAACGGTGAAGCCGTGGCTGGGGTACGCTACCGCGCTTGGCAGCCTCCTTCTGCGCTGCATCCGCAGATTCCGATTCACGCGCCGCTGGTGTTCGATGTCATCGACACCTGGAACCAACGTTCAGTAGCAGGCTGCACCTACTATGTGGTACACCCCACAGGGCGCAGCTTTGAAACCTTCCCTGTGAATGCGTTTGAAGCCGAAGCCCGCCGTTTAGGGCGTTTCAGCGACAGTGGCCATACCCATGGCTATCGGGTTCCTACGCCCGAAATGCCGAGCCAGGAGCTGCCCTGCACGCTAGATCTACGCTGGAACCCACGCTCATGAAACGGCTAATGCTTTCTTATCCGCGCTAGCTACAGGATAATCCGCCCCCTACCCGCTTAGGACAAACAGGATCATGACCGCCCCTGTCTCTCCCTCACTGCTCGAGCTCGGCGCTGCCGGGCTCGTTGAGGATTACTCGAATCAGCTAGGCAAGGGACAGCCCGGCACGTTTGATGCGATGCTCGATCGTCAGGGGCAACTGCGCCCCGGCTGGCAGAGCTTGCTCAACGCCCTGGAAACACTCGGCGCGGATGGCCGCTACCAGCAGCACGAAGAGATTCAGCGCCTGCTGGCGGAAAACGGCGTGATTTTCAATATGCACGAAGATACCCAGGGCCGCTCCTGGCGGCTCGACCCGCTCCCCTGGGTGATCGATCAAGTGCAGTGGCAAGCGCTAGAAGTCGGATTGATGCAGCGCACGCGCCTGTTCAATGCGCTCTACGATGACCTGTATGGCCCGCGCAAACTGGTCGACGCGGGGCTACTACCGACCCAGGCCATTCTCGCTTCTCCCCACTTTTTGCTGCCTTGCCACGGTTCGCAACCCAGCGACCGCCCCGCGATCAGCTTTCATGGCATTGACGTTATCCAAGATACCGACGGCCAGTGGCGGGTAATCGGGGATCGCCTGCAGGCCCCTTCGGGCACCGGTTTCGCGCTGGAAAACCGGATCTTGATGGCCCGCGCGCTGCCGGAGATGTACCGCAACGCGCCGCTCAAGCGGTTGGCCGGCTTCTTGGACAAGTACCACCGCACCCTGACCGCGCTGGCCTACCAGCACCGCGATAACCCAACGATCGTGCTGCTCACCCCCGGTCCTGGCAGCCCACGCTACTTCGAGCACGCGTATCTGGCGAACTACCTGAACATCGACCTCGCCGAAGGGCAAGACATGGTCGTGCGCGATAGTCAGCTATGGCTGCGCACCTTAGGGGGATTGCAGCCCGTGGATGTGGTGCTGCGCCACTGCGACGACGCTTACTGCGACCCGCTGGAGCTGCGCGGTGACTCGCAACTGGGCGTGCCGGGGCTGCTACAAGCGACCCGCGCCAGCGGTGTGGCCATGTCGAATGCGCTAGGCGTGGGAGTGCTGGAGATGGCCGAGCTAGCAGACTACCTGCCTGCCCTTTGCCAGCATGTGCTGGGCGAAGAGCTGCTGCTGCCCAATGCCGACACGAGCACTCGACCGGCCACGGCACCGGTGTTCGATGCCCATATGCAGCGGTTATCCCCAGCGACGCTCAACCTACGCTGCTTCGTCTCGCGGATGCCGGGCAGCGTCGCGACACAGCGCCAGCAGCCCAGCGACTACCACGTCATGCCAGGCGGGCTTGCATGGGTGGGTACGCCGGGGTCTCCGTCACTGAGCAGTCCGATCGTCAAAGATGTGTGGGTGACCGCAAATACGCCTCAACCTCATGTCAGCCAGCTGCGCCAAGCGCGTGGCCCGGTGGTCGCGACCCGCGATGGCACCGACCTGCCCAGCCGAGTGGCGGAAAGCCTGTTTTGGCTGGGTCGCTACGGCGAGCGCTTGGATGCGCGCGCCCGCTTGCTGCGTGAAGCGCTGATGCGGCTGATGGAGTACGATCAGGACGAAATCGCAGACCAACTGCTGGATGAGCTGCTGCTAGCCCTCGACATCACCACGCTCCATCGTGATGGTGAGGATGCCAAACCGCCGCTCGTCGGCTTTGCACAAAAACGCACGGCGCTGTTGGCCCAGTTCGATGAACGCGACCCTCAAGCCCTGCAGCCGCTCTTTGCGAACATGCTGCGCAATGCCCGCAGCGTTCGCGACCACCTGGGAGATGACTCCTGGCGCGTCGTTCACCAACTGCGCCAGCGGGTGGATACGTTCAATCCAAGCCTCGGCGCCAGCGCCGCACGCCGCGCCTGCGAAGGGCTTTCTGCGCAGATCGCTGCGTTCTTTGGCTTGTGTAACGAAACCATGCCCCACCACTACGGCTGGCGCTTCATGGATATCGGCCGCTTCCTGGATCGCGTGCTGGGGCTGCTGTCGCTGCTCAAACTCACCCTCAACGCACCCCACTCGCCGGGGCTGGCGCTATGGGAAGTGGTGCTTGCCACCACCGATAACTTTACCGCCTACCGGCGGCGCTACCGCAGCGAGCTGCACCCAGAAGCGATTTTGGATCTGCTGCTGTTCGATGAGACCAACCCGCGCTCGGTGGGCTATATGCTCAAGCGCTTGGAGCGGCAGATGGACCGACTGCCCGGCAGCTCATCGCCCTACCGGAATGCCGAACGGCGCTTGCTCATTCAAGCCAACGCCGCGCTGCATCTCGCCGATATCGACCGGATCAGCCACTTGGCCGATACCCCGGATGCGCAGGCCGCGCTGGAGCAACTGCTGGACGAGCTGATTGCTCCGCTCAACGCGCTCTCCGATGCCATTAGCCACAGCCACTTTAGCCACGTGGAGCGGCCGCGCCAACTTGTCAGCATGGAGCCCGACGAATGAATTACACGCTGCGGCACACCACACGCTACCACTACAGCGCGCCGGTGACGCTCTGCCATAGCGAGGCACGCGTGCTGCCGCGCAAAACCCAGCACCAGCAGTGCGGTGCATCCACGCTCACCATCAGCCCCGAGCCCCAGGTGCAGGCCGAGCGGCGCGATGTGTTTGGCAACCGCGTGCTCTACTTCGCACTAGAGGACGTGCACCAAACGCTGGACGTGACCGTCGTGACGCCGCTCAACACCCAACCACTCGGGCCACTGCCAGGCAGCTCGCCAGCGTGGGAGCGTGTAGCCGACCAGCTGAGCAAAGACAGCCGCTTCGATCGGCAGCTCTACCGGCTCGACTCGCCGTTCATTCGTCGTAACGACGAGCTGGCGGCGTTTGCCCGCAGCTGTTTCACGCCCGGCCGCCCGCTCGTCGATGCCGCGCTGGCGCTCAACCAATTGATTTACGACACCTTCGACTACGACCCCAGCTTCACCACCCTGGCGACACCACTCAGCGAGGTGCTGGCCAACCGACGGGGGGTTTGCCAAGACTTCGCCCATCTGGCCATAGGTGCACTGCGCTCGGTCGGCTTAGCGGCACGCTACGTGAGCGGCTATTTGGAAACTCAGCCGCCGCCTGGGCAGCCACGGCTGATAGGTGCCGATGCCTCCCACGCGTGGCTGGCCGCATGGATTCCCGACTGGGGCTGGCTGGCGCTGGACCCGACCAACGGCACGGTGGCCGGAGAACAGCATCCGGTACTGGCGTGGGGTCGCGATTACGCGGACGTAGCACCGCTCAAAGGCGTGATGAACGGCGGCGGCGACCACCGTCTAGAGGTGGAGGTGGACGTCATGCCCCTCACCGACAACAGCGCGGCCTGAGCCGCGCCCGTGGAACGTTCACCGTTGAATCAACCCGTTGGTTAACCACGGCAACCACGCCAGCAGCACCAGCGTGACCAGCGTCGCCAATAAAAAAGGCAGCAGCGCTCGGAAAATTTTCAGCGGCGGCGCGCCGGTCATGGAGGACGCAATGAATAGCCCAGCCCCCACCGGGGGCGTCAGCAAGCCCATCACCAGCGTCAAGCAGACCACCACGCCAAACTGATAGGGGCTGATGGCAAACTGGCTCTGGGCGATGGGCATCAAAATGGGCACCACCAAAATCAGCGCGGCAATGCCATCGATCACCATTCCCACCAGCAGTAGCGCCCCAATCACCAACAGCAGAAAGAGAAACGGGCTGCTGGTCAGCGCGGCAATCCATTCAGCGGCCATTTGCGGCAGCTGCTCGTAAATCACCACCCAGCCAAACACGCCCGCTGCGGCAATCAACATGATCACCAGTCCGGCATTGATCGCCGTGCGCGTGAGCACCTGAGGAAGCTGACTCAAACGCAGATCGCCATACACGAAGCGCCCCATCAATAGCGCCGCGAGCGAGGCCAGCGCCGCCGACTCCGTGGGCGTGGCAATGCCCATCAGAATGCCGCCGATGATAATTACTGGAATCAGCAGCGCAGGCATCCCCCATAGCGCATCGTGCAGCGCCTCTTGCCGACTGGGCCACTGCCCTTTCGGGTATTGCTGCACCAGCCCCACCAGAGCGATGACTACAAAAAAGCTCGCGCCCAATAACAGCCCCGGCAGTAGCCCGGCGATAAACATCTCCGCAATGGGTACTTGGGCCATCACACCAAACAGCACGAACAGCATGGAGGGCGGAATGATCGGCGACAGCAGCCCCCCCGCCGCCGTAATCGCCGCGCTGTAGGGCGTGTCGTACCCCTCCTCCTCCATCGCAGGCACCATGGCACGTGACATGATGGCGATTTGTGACGCCGCCGAGCCAATAATCGCCGCCATCATCATATTGGCGACTAGGTTGATATAGGCCAAGCCACCGCGAAACCCGCCCACCAGAATCCGCGCGAGGGCAATCAAGCGCTTGGTGAGTCCGCCCTCGTTCATCAACTCCCCGGCCAGCATGAACAGCGGGATCGCCAGCAGGCCGTAGCTTTCAATGGCACTAAACAGCTGCTGCGGATAGGAGTCGAATAGCACCGTATTGCCGGAAGCTTGGATGTACCACATCGCCGTGAGCGCTAGCACCAAAGCAATGGGGACCGCCCCCAGTAACAGCAACAGAAACACCACGACCGTCATACGCGCCCCCTCTTGGCCGTTAGCGATTGCACCAGATTCGACACGCCGTGTAGGCTCAGCGAGAGCGCAAACCAGGGCACGATCAGCCACGCCCAGAACTTCTTGATGCCGAGGGTGGAGGTGTTTTCCGCATAGATAAAATTGAACGTTTGCCCCTGGAAGGCTCGCGTATCGAAGCCGGTTTGGGCCAGCGTCAGCGGCTGGTACCAGCGCCAGCAGAGCCATACCAGCAGCAGGGCGAACAGCAGCACCATGGCATCCACCGCCACGCCAACCAGCTTTCTACCCGTTGGCGGCAGCAGGTCGCTCAACAGCGTCACCGCGATGCCCTGGCGGCGTTTCAGCACCGCCCCGGCAATCAAAAACGTCATCCAGATCATGGCGTAGATCGCCAGTTCACTGACCCAGTAAAGCGGGCTGCCCAGCGCGCGAAAGGCGATGTTCGTAAGGATCAAACACGTCACCGCCGCTGCCAAGACAGCGGCGGTGATCTCTTCACAGCGGGCCAGCCCGTTGGACAGGCGTTGCAACATGATGATTAAAGGCCTTTATCAACGGCTTGTTTGACGTTAAGGATTACTCGTCGCGCAGGCGGTCCGCCTCGGCGCGCAGAGTTTCCAGCATGGGCGCTTTGGGTGCCCAAATACGTTCCCACTCGGCAATCGCCTCGGAGAAGAACTCGGCATCGGCTTCGACGATATTGATGTCCAACCCGCGAATCTCCTCTTCCTGAGCGGCGTCCATCTCTTCGAACCCCGTCAGCACGTTCTCCAGGTGTTCGGCCATGGCGGTATCGATCAACTCACGATCTTCTTCAGAGAGTTCGCGCCAGACGCGCCCAGACACCACCCCCACCATCGGGAACATCATATGGTTGGAGATCAGCAGGTTGTTCGCCTGCTCGTAGAATTTCAGAATCAGAATGGAATCGAAGTCCATGTCGATGGCGTCGACCTGCCCATTGGCGAGGGCATCGTAGACTTCCAACAGCGGCATGGGCGCAGGGGCAGCGCCAGTCGCGGTGTAGAAGTCGCGGATCGGCTCGAAGGGCGTAATACGCAGCCGCTGACCTTGCAGATCGTCAGCGCTCTCGATGGGGCTGCGGCTCAATACTTGACGCATGCCTACCATGCCGTAACCCACACCGACCAAGCCGACACCTTCCGGCATCAGGTCCAGCAGCTCTCCGGCGGCATCGGAGCGCAGCAGGCGCGCCGCGTGATTCACGTCGTCCACCAGATACGGGGCGTAGAGCGCGCCAAAATCAGGAATGCGGTTGGAGATTTCGGCAATGGTCAGAAAGGCCATGTCTAACGCGCCGGTTTGCAGCTGCTGCACCATCTGCGCTTCGTTACCTAACTGCTGAGCAGGAAACACGCTTACGCTATGCTCACCGCCTGAGCGCTCGCTCAGCGTTTGGGCAAACGCTTCGGCTTCGGTAGACCACAGATGCTGGGCGGGGGTAATCAGCCCCAAACGGAAATCACGCGCCTGGGCGCTAACGGAAGAAACGGCCAGAGCGGCTGCGGCGCAGGCAAGCGTCAGCGTTTTCATTCGGTTCATGCAAAGCCTCGTTGTCCAGCCAAAGCGCCATACGGCGCTTTGGGTGTTTTTTAATTAGCGGCTTTGAGAATACCTTAGCGATGGCGTTTATGGCACCCGCCATTGCGCTAACGCACCGTAGCGCGGTCGGCTACTTAGGCAGCTTCGTAGGCGGCTTTCAAGCGATAAAACTCGTCGACGATGGCCGCCATTTCGGTGGCATCGTAGTCACACAGCCCGCTCACCACGAGCTTCTTCGAGCCCACGCCGACCGATTCACCGGCAGACTCGATGGAAAACTCCAACAAGGCATCGGCACGCTTGCCTTGTACGTCTAACGAGGATTGCGTGAGCGCCAAGTTGGGCGAGAAGCCATCCAAACGCTCCAGGCAGAACCCCATGCTGTCGTAAATCACTAACGGACGTTTGGGATTGAACATCACCCCATGCTGCTCCATGAGCGGCTTGAGATAGTGGGGGAAGTTCTTACCCGAAAACGCTACGTAGCAGCGGGCAAACCCTTCTACCACCGCTTCATCGCGGGTCATCTCGCCACTACGAACAACCTGTAAGTAGCACTTGCCACTGTCGTCACAGACGTGGATATCCCCGTTCTCGGTTTCACTGAACTTGATGGGTGTATCGGCCCCCACCATATTGGTGAAGCGAAATTCCATTTGTCGCGACAGCCCGAACTTCACCAGTACCAGCGTAAACAGCAGGTCGCCGGGGACGCAGAAACGCCGCGCATCCGGGTTGTGAATCGGGTTGTAGTCGCCGGCCACGCCTTTAGCGAAGCGGCTGGCCTGCTCAGCGGAGATCACCACATACTCTCCGCGCTGCGCGTAAAAATCCTTGAACATGGCTTTGCTGCCTGCCTAGCGTTGAAATCGAAAACCCATAACTGCCCCACGTCGCGCATAATGCCATAAAACACGCGCCAACAGGAGTCATCTGCTAGGAAGCCCGTATGACGAGTGACACGCCCGCTACTCCACGCCGTTTTCGCCTTCTCATCGCCCTGCTGTTTGGCGCGCTAGCGCTCGTGCTGATCTGGCTGATCGGCAGCCACTGGCTTCTCAACAGCCAGTGGCTACCGCATCGAATCTCCACCATCGAAGGGGTCGAGGTGCGCTGGTCTAACGCCCAGAGCCTTCACCCAGGGCGTTGGGAGGTCGACAACCTCTACCTAGCCCGGGAAGACGAAGCGCTACCGATTACCGTCGAGGCCAGCCAAGCCACCCTGTCGCTATCGCTGCTTGCCCTGCTGCGCGGAGAGCTACATATCCAAGCACTGGAAGCGAACGGCATTCGCCGCTTTACCGTCGGGGACATTGCCCTGGAGGCAGAGGGCCAGCTGAAGGTCGAGGATACCCAGTTCAGCCAAGAGACCCTTAGCGTGCCTTATGTAGGTTTGGACATCACCCAAGGCCGCCTCGTCCGCTTGAGCGATCAAACCACGCTGGTGCAGGACATTCAGCTACGCAGTACGGCGTCGCTGGACTCACTTTCCACCCGGCAAAGTAGCGATGCGTTGACGGAGGCGCTGCTCGACGCCCTCACCGCCCAGCTTGCCATCACGGCTCAAGCGGATGCTTGGGACGTGTTCATGCCCTACCTAGAAGCGCTACCCTGGTTGAGCCTGGCAGGCAGCGGCGTATTGGAAGGTGAGCTTGCGCTTGCCGAGGGCCAACTACAGCCGGGCAGCGAACTCACATTAGCAGCCCCAAGGCTTGCGCTCTCTATCGATGAGCAGCGCTTGAGGAGTACCGATAACACGCGCCGCTGGCTGGTAGCGGATGACACACCGCCGCAGCATACCGCCACGGGCCAGGGGCGCGTCAGGCTCGCCGTGGAAGATAGGCAACTACGCTTCGCTACTCAATTGGAAGACGTCACGCTAGCCGACACGCACCCCTACGCTACAAACACACGGCTCGCCCTTTCTACACACATCCCCAACCAGCGCCTGGATCAGCTCGACTTGCCCACTGGCGCCTCACTTGAGCTATCGGGCGAGGTAACGCGCCTAGACATGCTTGACCGCTATCTCGCAACGGCCTTCGATGGCCAAGGGATTCGGCTAACCGGCCAGGGAAGTATCACCGCGAGCGCGACGCTGCGGGATGCGCGCCCTTATGAAGCATCGCTGACCGTTCAAGCCCCCACGCTAGGCGCAGAGCTGCTTGAACTCACCGCGCAAGGCAGCGGTACGCTCGACGCGACGCTCTCCCCCGATGAGCAAGTAGCGGCAACGCTGGCCTTCACAGACGCCACGCTGCGCCATCAGGAGCGAACCTTACTGGCGAACGCAGCGCTCACGCTAGCCGCACAAAGCCCCCTCGACCCCGAACAAGCGCAACAAAGCGCCACGGCGCAACTGAGCTGGGAAGAAGCAACGCTGCCCAATATTCAAGCGCTACAACCCTACCTTGCGTCAGTGTTGCCCAGCCCTTCTCCGCTAACGTTAAACAGCGGCTCAGCCACCAGCCACGGTCAGCTTCGCTTCACGACCGAGCAACTGAGTGGAGAGCTTTATTTAGCTGGCAACGCGCTGACCACCGGCTGGCAACTGAGCGAGCAGAGCGGCACATTGGTGAGCGATATGCAGCTGGCGCTGGCCATCCACCAAGCGTCGCTGGATGGCACAGCACTGGACATCAGCGGCTCGCGGTTAAGCTGGCAGGTGGCCGACCCGCAACGTCCCGGCGAAGCGCTGGAGAGCACGCTGGCGCTGCGCGACGGTCGCTTTCAGCGCCAAAACGCCACCCCAAGCGGGCAGTTCACGCTGGAGGGCAGCGTGCAGCGACTAGAGTTTCTCAACACGTTTTTACCGGATGCCCACGGCGTATCGCTTTCCGGCAACGGTCAGCTTTTTTTACAGGGCGCGTTTATAGACGACACGCTGCAAGCCCCTACGCGGCTGCGGGTCAATGCTAACCAGTTGGAAGTGACGTTTCTCGACTACTTAGCCACCGGGCGCGGCGAGCTCACCGCCCAGCTAGATAGCCCCGAGCAAGCACAGCTTTCGCTGGGCATTCCACAGTTCGCCCTACGTCGGCAAGATGATGACCGCCCGCATCTGGAAGGCCGCCATTTTGCGCTCACCACTCAAACCGATCGCTTTAGCAATGTACTCGACGCCCCCGCTCCCGAACACTTCACTACCCGCGTTGCGCTGCCAATTACCGAGGTGCCGGACATTGCCCGCTACAATCGCTACCTGCCAGAAGATGCGGGGGTTGAGCTACTCTCCGGCAACGCCAGCCTAGCCAGCGAATGGCTGCTAGAGGGGCTGCGCGCCCAAGGTGATATCACGCTGCGCGCTTTTGAAACGGAGATGGCGCTACTGGAACAGCGCCTAAAGGGCGATGTGACGCTGCATTTACAGCTCACCGAGGGCGATATCGAGACGCGCCGCTTTGTCGCCAATGACTCCTACCTGCGCCTGGAAAACGTCTTTCGCCGAAGCGACGACGGCACTCAGGACGCAGGCTGGTGGGTGCAGCTCACCATGGAAGAAGCCCAACTCAACTGGGGCGACCCGATACACCTCACCAGCCAGCTACGGTTAGACATGCGCGATACTGGGCTGCTGGCACGGCTATTTCTCGCCCGTGCCCGGGAGAGCGACTGGCTGGGCAGGCTTTTAAACGTGCATGACATCAACGGTCACGCCCTACTCACAGTGAGCGACGAGCAAATACGCCTGCATGACCTCACGCTCACAGGCGGCCCGCTGCTTCTGCTTTCCGATGTTACCTTAGCGGACGGCCAAGCCAACGGCGCGCTCTATGCGCGGCTGGGCGCCGTGGGCCTCGGCGTGGAGCTGAACGACAGCGAACCGGCCCTGCGCGTGCTACAACCCAAGCGCTGGTTTGACCGCTGGCGAGAGGCCCAGCGCTTTCCAAGGCCTTAGCGGCGTGTGCGCTCTCGACGAATCATACGCACGCGCTCTTTGGCCTTTTGAGGTGTAGACAGCGGCGCGCTGGCGTCTTGGTGTTTAGGCGGCACCGTGACCCAGGCAAACACCGGCAGGGCCAAGTGCCAATGAATTGCCGCTAAGCGCAGGCCTAGCGTCACGCTCAATGAGGCGGCAATGGCGAATGTCAGCGGCGCATCGAGCGCCTGCAGCGCGACATACACAATCCCGCCCGCCATGGCGGCGGTGGCATAAATCTCTTCACGCAGCACCATCGGCACCCGCTGGGCCAGCACATCACGAATCATGCCGCCCGCCACGCCGGTCATCATGCCCATCAGTACCGCCACCACACCAGAGGTACCCAGCAGCAGCGCTTTATGCGTGCCGATCACGGTAAAGAGCGCCAGCCCAAAGGCGTCGGCTACGGGCAAAAAGCCCCGAGACAGCCGGTGAATGTAGTGAAACCCCACCAGCGACACGCTCACCGTGGCCAAGATCACCCACAGGTAGGTGGGGTCGGTCACCCAGAACACTGGCCTAACGCCCAGCACCAAATCACGCAGCGTACCGCCCCCAATGCCCGTCACCGCCGCCAGCACCAGCATACCGAACGGGTCCATCCGCGAGCGGCAGGCCAAGATCACGCCCGACAGGGCAAACACAATCACCCCTGCCATATCCAACCAATAAATCACACCCGACACGCGGCTCTCCTTCATCACCTGCTGTTTAAGCGGGCAGAATATCACTCATTCGGGAAGGGTGTATGTGATCAGAGAGCCGGTCGCCTTAATAGCCGTGACGCTGCAACCACTCTTTTAGGAAAGCAATTTCACTCTCTTGAGCAGCAATAATTTCTTCAGCCAGTTGACGAATCTCGTCATCTTCGCCGTGCTCCAGCACGATTTCCGCCATGGCAATGGCACCTTCGTGATGGGGAATCATACCTTGGGCGAAATCCACATCAGGATCGCCTGTCAATGCTGTCGCCATCTCTTCGTGCATACGCGCGCTGGCCGCTTGGTAGGCGGCTACCGCAGGGTTATCACTGCGAGAGTGAGCGGTATTGGTGTGCTCGCCGTGGCTACCAGAGTGGACTTGCTGCTGAGCAATAGCAGGCGGCACGATCAGTAATCCTGCTAAAACCCATAAAGGAACAGTCATACGGTGTGCAAAGAGTGGCCGGGAAATTAACACTTGGCTAACAGAACTAGAGATCGGCATGGCAGCGCTCTTATTAGCAAGATAGATCATCGAAGTCTAAAACCTACAGGCTGCCCACAGGTCAAGATGCGCTAATCGCATCACTCTGTTAATCCCCTTCGCCACTAGTCATGAAGTACACATGGACTAGCACCCTGCTTACGGCTGGCTGGTACTCGTCCTGTTGCTGGGCTTACCCGAACTGACCGCTGGCGCGATGGTGCTGTTGACGTCCGGTATCGCTGCTATGGCCCAGAGCCAACGTGAATCCGCCATCTTGTACACTCAAGGCGATAAAGAATCTGCCATTTTGCGCGCCCAAGAAGAGTGGGAGTCCATCAAGCGGGTGCTTAGCGCTATCGGCGGTAACGAAGAGAACTCTCGCTAAAAAGCCGCTCCGGTCAGGAAAGCGGCTTAAGAAGTGGCATTGTCGGTGGTGCCAGTAGTAGCTAGCGCGTCACGCTGTAAACCACTGGCACGGTACTGCTTAACCTATGATGCCGTGTCAGTGGCTAGAAAGTGCTCCATAAACACTTGGTAGTCTTGATTCACACAATCGGCGTAGGCCTTAGCAAGCGTTGAGACCACGCCGATAAACTGCTCTTCACGCCCTTCTAACCGCTGGCATACCGCGTCGGCAAACGGTGCGGCTTTGCCTCGGTTAAGTGCCTGCGCACCGCGCAGGTGTTCACGGGCCAGAATCTCGCCCCACTGGCGCGCCAGCTTGCGGTAGGCTTTACCGCCAGAGAGCTTATGGGTAGGGTAATCCTTTTTGAACGGTGAGCGTTCGCGAACCGAAAACACCTTGCCGTTCATGGTCAACCAGCCAAGGTAGGCATCCGGGTGCTCCGCAATGGCATGGAACGCCGCGGCATGGCGAATGCCTTCATTGGGAAACAGCTTGCGCCACGCCTGCTGCTGCGCTTTGTCCATCAGGCGGTAGGCCTCTGGCGTGACCTGCTCTTTGATGTCCAGAATCACATCGTCGTGTTCATGATCCGCCCCGCCTTCGATCAGCACGTAGTACCGCTCGACGCCGAGCGACCCAGTGCCTGCATCCAAGCGCCGGGCGGTGTCTTTGACGAAGAAGTGCTGCGGGTCGCTCTCCTTAATAGGGTGCTGCAGCGTTTGCTGGTACTCCTGCTCAATGATGCGCCGTAGCTGGCTTGCCACATCCGCAGGCAGATTGGCGAGCTTGCCGGGGCGCTCGGCAAACTGACGCCCTTTATCTGGGTCTAGCGTCGTCCACTTCTCCAGCATGCGGGCACGGCTCTGTTTATCGGCCACCTTGCCCATAAAGGATTTGAGCGGGTCTTTGGCGCTATCCAGCGTAATCGCATGGATCGCCACGTCATCCTCACGATGAATGCTAAGGGTGTCTATATACCCTTCTAACAGTTTGCTCAGCGCTTTATCAATGGCTTTGGGGCTCAGCTCGGCGTTCTCGCGGGCATCCAGCACTAGGCTAATCGCCAGCCGCCACACGTCGTACTGATAATCCCCAATCAACGCATCGTCGAAGTCATCCATGCCGTAGCGTACTTGGTCATCGTGATGGCCGTAAGCGCCAAAATTGTAAGCATGGGCATCGCCCTGAAGCCAGGTTTGCGTATTCGGCCAACCGCCGAACAGCGCAAAGCGCCAGTCGTGCCATACGTCTTGCCAATAAAGGTGATTTGAGCCTCGAAAGAATCGATAGGGAGAGGCCGCCATTTTGGCGTATTTCGCCTGCCGATGCGCCGTACTCAGCGGTGCATTCGCCTGTTGAATGGCCTCAATGACCTGCTGAGGGCGGTTATGTCCTGTCAATGCGTGGCTCATACAGTCCCTTTATGTGTGCATTAAATCGCTTAGGTTAAGCGTAGACGATGCACGTTAACAGATTAAGACACCTGCTTGCCCAAACGCGTCAGACCACGGGGCGCTGAAATGCGAAAGAAGCGCTCGACCACCTCTTCACGCGTAGCAGGGGTCACTAGCGACACCAGCACAAACAGCGGCAAATTGACCATCAGCCCCCAAAACCCTGCATGAATGCCGAGCGGATGCCGCCATAAGGTGGTGAACGCCACGGTAACTATAAAACCGCCTAAAATGCCCGCCATAACGCCCAGCCTTGAGGCGCGAGGCCAAAAGAACATGCCGATAAAGGCGGGCAAAACCTGCGAGGCAAAGCCAAGCCCCACCAGCAAAATCATCACTAGGCTCCCCGGCTCAGCAATCGCCAGCGGCGCAATCACCAGAAACATAATGGGCAGAATCAAAAGACGCGCCAGCTTGGCGGTGGCGCCCTCCGAGAGCTTGAGCAACGGCTGCAGCACGTCTTTACTCACGGAAAGGGAAACCGAATGAATAAACGGCTCGCTGGAGGACATAGAGGCGGCCAAGGTGCCCGCGCCCAGCAGTCCAACTAACACCACGGGCAAGTGCTGCATGGCGTACTCCAGCACCACGGTATCTGCCCGGGCCAGCTCCGGCAGCGAGAAAATACCGATAAAGCCCACCACCACCATGGGCAGAATCACCACGTAGTAGGTGGGTAGCCACGTCGCGCTACGGCGAATGGTGCGCGCTGAAGAGGCGCTCATCCACTGCGTCCAGACGGGGGGCATAAACGAGAACATCGAGACGATGATCGACGTGGTCCAGAAGCTAAAACTCATATCGCCCCCCGCGCCGGGGAGGGTCAGAAACTCGGGGTTCTCGGCGGCGATGCGTTCAAATACGCCCGCAAAACTCAGCCCGCCGGTGGCACTGTGTATGGCCCACAGGCCTACCGCCCAGGCCACCACCAGCATCAGCACGCCCTGGAACGCGTTGGTACGGCCAATCGCCCGCTGCCCGCTGGCGTAGAGATAAACCGCAATGCAGGCCAGCACCAACAGTACGCCCAGCCAAACGGGAATCAAGCCGCCGCTCATCACGAATAGAATATAAGCAGAGCCAATCGTTTGTAGCACCGCGTAGGCCACGGAGCCTACCGCCATGACCAGCGCGGACAGCGCCCCCAATGCAGGGCTTTGGTAGCGGTCGGCAATGGCGCTTGCCTGCGTCACATGGCCAAACTGCTCGCCGAACTGCCATACCTTTGGCCCGAAATACCACGCCACCAGCGCCAAATACGCCAGATAAATCGCTACATAAAAAACCGCCACGCCTTTGGAATAAGCCCAGCCCGGTGCGCCCATGAAGGTGTAAGCACTCACACTACCCGCCGCGATCAGCAGGTAAAGCGTCACTGGCCCCATGCTGCGCCCCGCCACGCCCCACTCTTCAAGACTGTTCATGGATCGGCCAGCCCGTGCGCGAAGGCCGATCAGCATCGCGGTGGCCACGTATAAAAGCGTAATGACCAGCGGCCAGGCACTACTCATGGTCGTCTCGCTCTACAATGCGGTTGCCCACCAGCATGACCGCCACGCAGGCAAACATGATCACGTAGCTCCACACCACCAGCAGCGGCAGTCCCATCACCAGCGTGGGCCGGTTCACCCAACCAATCACTGGCCAAATACCGGCCAATACCAGCGCCACAAAGGCAATGAAAAGCCCCCAGCCCGCCCGGGACGTGGGCAGCACTAAAAAACGTCGCATGTCATATCCATAAGATGATGAAAAGAAGTGGTAGCCTCAGCGGCTGTCATGGCGGTGTCACGGCACATTGCCACACTAAGCCGCAATGCCAGCCGTTAAGCCGCTTATGATGAAGATTTTAATGCTTTCCGACGTCTACTTCCCCCGGGTGAACGGCGTTTCCACGTCGATTGAAAGCTTCCGTGGGGCGCTGGAGCGCTTGGGCCACGAAGTACATCTGATTTGCCCTCGCTATATGGATCACGCCAACGAAGACCCGCGCCTTTGGCGTATCGATTCACGAGGCGTATTAGGTGACCCGGAAGACCGCATGATGCGCTACCAGGCCATCATGGCGCTGGTTCCGTCGCTGCACGCCATCGAGTTCGACCTAATCCACATTCACACCCCGTTTGTGGCGCACTACGCGGGCGTGGCATTAAGTAAACGGCTCGGCGTACCCGTGGTGGGCACCTACCACACGCTGTTTGAAGAGTATCTACACCACTACGTGCCGTGGCTGCCTCGCCGCAGCCTGCGCTTTGCCGCCCGGCGATTTTCGGTGCACCAGTGCCATCAGCTCTCCGCCGTCGTCGCTCCTTCTTCCGCCATGACCTCTGCTCTCACCGCCTATGGCGTTCGCTCCCCGATCGCGACCATCGCAACGGGCTTGTCGCTCACTCATTTCGTCGCACAAACCGCTGGCAGAGAATTTCGAGAGCATCATGGCCTTCCAACGCAAGGTCGACTGCTACTGTTTGTAGGTCGCGCCGCGTATGAGAAAAATATCGGCTTTCTGATCGATATGCTGCCTAAGGTGCGCCACCAGCACCCGGAGACTCATCTAGTCATCGTCGGCGAAGGCCCGGCCCTCGCCTCGCTGAAACAGCAGGCTCAGCAAGCAGGCCTCTCCGATGCGGTTCACTTTTTAGGCTACCTTCCGCGGGATGGCGCACTTCAAGATGCCTACCGAGCAGCCGATACCTTTGTGTTTGCCTCCCGCACTGAAACCCAAGGCTTGGTGCTGCTGGAAGCCATGGCGCTGGGCACTCCGGTCGTCTCGACCGCTATCATGGGCACCCAAGATGTATTGCAGCAGGATGAGGGCTGCCTGATCGCGGAAGAGCACCCTGCCCGCTTTGCAGAACACGTCTGCCGACTGCTCTCTGATGACGCTCTTCGCACCACCCTCACCCATCGCGGCCAAGCCTACGCCCAGCGTTGGAATGAAGATACCAAAGCCGAAGCACTGGCAGCGCTGTATGAGAGCCAATGCCCTAAAGCGTTTGCTTCATCGCCTGCTTAACCATCCAGCGTGGTTACAACTTGCCCGGCAACTCCCACGATTCGCATATGGGAGTCATGACTCTTACTCACGCGAGACGCCATCTCATCGGGCTCGTTTGACGTAGTACTCCCTCAGAATCCCAATCATTCCAACCCGTAAAAGGAATGGGCTGTTCGCTACCAATAGACATCAGGCGAGATACCCACGTCTCTTTACAAGCCTCTAAGTGTCTCAGCATGGCGGCCTCTTCTTGGTAACGAATTCCTCCTCCTTGGATACCGTAGTTCACCTGCGGCGCTAAAACGTCGAAGCCGACGTAATACAAAGATGAATGAATTGGCCAAAGCCATTGAGCCATGTTACCTGCACGGCCAAAGGGCTGAAATGCTTTCTCAGGTGATCCGGCAGTGACCGAAAGCATTGCCATTTTTCCTCGAAAATAGCCTCGATCATAACGCATCCGGCTGGAGTAACGCCCTCCATACACCAGTACACGATCAAACCAACCTTTCAAAATAGCAGGCTGGGCATGCCACCATAAAGGAAACTGAAAGATAACTAGATCCACTCGTTCCAACCTTTCTAGCTCGCGCTGAACATCTTGCGGTAACGTGCCTTGCTGGTAGTGATCTCTTTGCTGGTTCAGCGGGTAAAAATAATCAGCGTCTACATCATGATGCGAATAGTGCTGAACACATTCTACTGGGTCAAACTGATCACTATAGAGATCATTCACCTCTACAGAGTGACCAGCTTCCATAAGCTGTGTAACAGCCACATCTACAAGCCCCCCGTTAAATGAGTTACGTTCTGGATGAGCCAAAACAATTAACACATGCATACTAAGCCTCACCTTTTGATTAGTTCACCATCAGGCTAACCTGTTTGCGTATGATCAAAAATTGGCAAAAAATGAGAATCAGACTTGCATGAATGAACAACAAATAAGATGGGACGATCTGCAAATTGTGCTAGCAATTGCCGAGGCGGGTTCGCTCTCCGGTGCTAGCCGCACATTGCGTATCAGCCATGCGACCGTCTTTAGACGTTTAAACGAACTGGAGCGGGGGCTGAGAGTGACCCTTTTTAAACGCCGCCGCACAGGTTATACGCCAACCTTGGCAGGAGATGACTTGGCGGCCTCTGCTAAGCGGGTACAAAGCGAAATCAACGGGGTGGAACGCCGGGTTATTGGGCAAAATTCAACGCTAACCGGCAGCCTGAGAATCACCACCACCGACACACTTTTCGCGGGTCTACTCTCGCCATTAATGGCAAGCTTTCGTCGATGCTACCCAGATATTACGTTGGAAGTCGTGATCTCTAATCAACTGCAAAGTTTGTCACGGCGCGAGGCGGATATTGCGGTTCGCCCAACTCGCAAACCACCCGAAACCCTGGTAGGCCGCAAGGTCATCGATATCACTCAAGCGGTTTATGGCAAAAAATCACTTTGGTTAAACACGTCTCTGCCGATGCAAACAAGCTCACTCCCATCAGAAAACTGGATAGGCCCGGATATTCACCTGGGCGATGCTACGCTGGAAAAGTGGATGATGGGTAAAAACGCCGCCTACCGGTTGGACAGCATACTAGGTATGCAAACAGCGGTTCGCCACGGTGCAGGTATTACGGTGCTGCCCTGCTACCTTGGCGATGCAGATGACGCCCTTATACGCCTAAGCGACCCTATTGAGGAGTTAACTACTCAACTCTGGCTGCTCACACATCCGGATTTACGCCATGTGACCCGTGTTCGCACGTTTATGGATGTAATGTCAGAGGGGATTCGAAGATAATAATTTCTCATCCACAACATTTTAAATATTGTGGATGTTGTACCGTTACAGGCTAACTCGCTACTGTTCAAATTCCATTAGGAACTGCTTAAGCAGGTCATCAAGCTGTACCTGCTGTTCTTTAGTCAGCCCACTTACCAGTTGTGCCTGTGTCTCCACGTGGGCAGCCACTGCTTCATCGATCAGATCAAATCCGCGTTGTGAAAGTGAGATCAGAAAACCACGCCCATCGGCAGGATTCTTAACTCGCTCGACCAGCCCTACCTTCTCCAACTGATTGATACGGTGAGTCATAGTGCCCGAGGTCACCATGGTGGATGCCATTAAATCCCCAGGCGATAAGGCATAGGGCGCACCCTCACGTCGCAGCGTTGCCAAAACATCAAAGCTCGCGTCAGTCAGCCCGTATTTCGCCCAAGTCTGCTCCATAGCACGCATTAACGCCTGATTGAGCCGTTTGATACGCCCTATAGTACCCATTGGTGCGACATCAAGATCAGGCCGTTCCTGTTGCCACTGCTTGAGAATGTTATCTACATGATCCATAAAAATAGTTTGCACCTAATTATCTTGACGTCAAGATTGATCACACATACCTTGACATCAAGATATTAACAGAAACGTACTGTCGAGAACTTCACCAATGCCGCCATCGAACACCACCCGCTTGCCTTCAACGCAACGCGCCAAGCTCTCCCCGCTGCTGTACCTATTGTCAGGGGGTGCTTTGCTTGGCCTATCAACGAATTTAGCTAAATTTGCAAACGACACGCAGCTATCAGCGCTTTCGTTTCTATATTGGTCGATTTCGGGCGCAGCGCTCATTCTAATGGCACTCGCAGTCTACCGACGCAATTTGCCACCAGTGACCGTTCATACCGTCGAATATTACCTGATCTCTGCGCTACTAGGCGTTGCAGGTGCCAACTTGCTCTTTTTCTCAGCGATTCCCCACGTTGGCGCTGGGTTTGTCGCATTAATCATCACCCTGCCGCCGCTGCTCACTTACGTAGGTGCTTTAACGCTAAAAATGGAACGCTTTCGGCTCTTACGAGCGGCTGGGGTCCTATCAGCTCTGGCGGGAGCGTTCACCCTCGCGTTTCATAAGCTCTCTGCTCCTGATGCGGACTACCTCTGGATTTTTCTCGCCTTGGTCGGCCCGGTGCTACTTGCCATCGGCAATCTCTACCGGACCCTGCGCTGGCCAGCGGGGGTATCTAGCGATGCACTGGCACCCGGGATGCTGATTGCCGCTTCTCTTATTCTGCTGGCAGTAGGTCAACTGCCCAATTTCTCGCTTCACGTACCCACAGACCGGTATCTGCCGATTGTTTTAATTACCGTGCAAGCGGTGGTGTTCGCTGGCCAATTTTTACTGCTCTTTCTACTGCAAAAAAGCGGTGGTCCAGTATTGCTGAGCCTATTGGGCTCCGTAGGTGCCGTGGTGGGTGTTCCAGTCGCTATCTTGCTGCAGGGTGAAACTGCTCCAGAGGGCTTGTTGCTCGGTATTCTTCTGATCGGCGCAGGTATTACGCTGCTTAATGTTGGCAAAATAAAGCAATCGCCTAGTCAGCAGAGTGCTAACAAAAAGAGTCAACATCAGGGCAAAGCAATGACTTCCCACGTTCGACTCGGTAAGAACTGTTAACCCACTTTTATCACACAATACGCCGCTCCATAGCATGCACTACGTCTTCAGTGTTCAGCACTCGAAACCCCATGCGCTCGTATAAATCCATGGCGGGGTTGATACTAAATACCCGCAGCCGCAATCGGTGAACACCCGCTTGCCGGGCATGCGCTTCGGCGAAGTGGAGCGCCGCCGTTCCCAAGCCTTGGCGCTGCCACGGCGGGGCAATTTGCAGTTCCCGAATATGGTAGGCGTCATCCTCCTGATGGAGGCATAGCACGCCCACAGGAGTCGCATTGATGACTAACTTAAAGCTTTCTAGCTCGCGCCACTGCTGATCGAACAGGGCGGAGTCCCAGTGCCATCCTAGATGCTGGTGGTAAGCCGCCATGTTGTGACGAATCAGCGTTTCGGCAAACGTTTTGTCGTTTGTTGGCCGGATAACTGGCGTCATCGTTTAACACCTGAACCATCCGGCCGTTGGCAAACACGAGCTTGGCCGTTCATTACCTACCCCAACTGGAACGGATACACCGGCCCGATTTGTAGGAGCTGAGTCAGCTCGTCCAGCGCGGTGAGCACTTCTGTAGCGAGCTGGGGGTCGGCGAGGTCTTCACTGGTGAGGCGGTCGCGGTAGTGGCGGTTCACCCAGGCAGTGAGGTCGCTATAAAGTGCATCGTTGAGCAGTACGCGGCCGGTAAGGGCGGCGCGCTCGGCTTCCGTTAGCACCACCCGCAGGCGCAGGCAGGCGGGGCCGCCGCCGTTGCGCATGCTCTGCTTCACGTCTTTGACGATCACTTCGCCAATGGGGTTATTGCCCGCCAGGATGAAGTTCTGAATCGTGTTCCAAACGGCTTCCCGCTCTTGGCACTCGCTGGGCACCACCAGGGTCATGGTGCCGTCTGGGTTGGAGAGCAGTTGGGAGTTGAACAGGTACGACGCCACCGCGTCTTCCATGCTCACCGCTTCCACCGGCACCCGAACGGGAATCAGCGGCGTGCTCATCTTGGCGCGCAGCTCGTCCAGCGTGCGTTCTTCGTCAAGAAACGCCATTTCGTGGTAGAGCAACACCGGGCCGTTACCCACGGCAATCACATCGTTGTGGAACACCCCGGCATCGATGGCCTCCGGGTGCTGCTGGGCGAAGACGGTTTGCGCGTCGCTCAGCCCGTGCTGACGAGCCACCGCTTGGCTGGCTTCCAGAGTTTGGCGGGCGGGATAGCGCTTGGGTTCGCGCCCACTGCTAAGCGCCTCACCAAACGCCTGACGGCCGTAAACGAAGAGATGAACACCTGGCTCGCCGTATTCGCCGCACAGGCGAGTATGGTTGGCCGCCCCTTCATCAGAAAATGCGGGCGTGGCGGGCAGCACCGGGTGATGGGCAAAGCGCTGCTCATCGCGGAAAATCGCTTGTAGCACCCGACCTGTGGTTTTCGGTTCCAGGTAGCGGTGAAAGCTGGATTGCAGGTTGGCGGGGGTAAAGTGCACTCGACCATCCGGTGCATCGACGCTAGGCGTAATGGTGCCTGCGTTAGCCGTCCACATGCTGGAGGCTGAACATACTGCCCGCAGCAGCTGCGGCGCTTGCTTCGCGGCTTGAGCGAGGATCTCGCTGTTGCTGCCGCTAAAGCCTAACGCTCGCAGCGCGCCTAAATCCGGGCGCTGCTGAGGAGGCAGCACGCCCTGGGCATAGCCTGCATCCATCAGCGACTTCATTTTGGCCAGCCCCTGTAGCGCACCCTCTTTGGGGTTGGAGACCAAGCCGCCGTGGCTCATGGAGGCTACGTTGCCGTGGGCAAGCCCCGAATAGTTGTGGGTAAGCCCTACCAAGCCATCGAAGTTGACTTCGCGAATGCTGTTGACACTCATAAATTGACTCCCGGCGGCAGGGTTTCGGGCATTTCTAGGCTCTCGGCTTCCATGGAGGCGACCGGATAAGCGCAGTAATCCGCCGCGTAGTAGGCGCTGGGGCGGTGGTTGCCGCTGTCGCCTACGCCGCCGAAGGGCGCATCGCCAGAGGCACCGGTGGTCTGGCGGTTCCAGTTCACGATACCAGCGCGAATACGCAGCAGGAAGTCGTCCCAATCCGCCTGCTCACCGCCGATCAGCCCTGCAGAAAGGCCGTAGCGGGTGTCGTTAGCAAGGGTCAGCGCCTCATCCCAATCCGCGTAGCGATGGATTTTCAGCAGCGGGCCGAAGTGCTCCTCGTCGGGCACGTCCAGGCCCGTCACGTCGATCAGCGCGGGGCTGAGCAGGCTGGTGTTCTCTTTAAGGCGCTGCATACGGTTAATAACCGTACCGCCCATGGCTTCCAGTTCATCCTGGGCGTTGAGGAGGCCATCGGCTGCAGCAACGCTTACCAAGCCGCCATAGAACGGCGCAGGCTCCTCGTCGAACTGCCCCGCCACGTGCAGCTTGGCGATAGCATCAGAAAGCGCACCGATGAGACGGTCGCCCACCTCGCCTTGAGGCACCATCAAGCGGCGCGCACAGGTGCAGCGCTGGCCGCCGGAGAGAAACGCTGATTGCAGAATCGTCAGCACCGCTGCGCGCTCGTCGTCGATATCCTTCACCACCAGCGGGTTATTGCCGCCTAATTCCAGCGCGAGGATTTTATCCAGCTGCCCGGCGAACTGCTGCTGCAGCATTCCACCCACTTTGGCGCTGCCGGTAAACAGCAGGCCATCGATACCGGGATGGGCGGAGAGCGCCTGCCCGACCGGGACACCGCCCTGCACGAGGTTGATCACGCCGGCAGGCAATCCGGCTTCTAACCAGCACTGCAGGGTGAAATCCGCAGTGAGCGGGGTTTGGTCGCTGGGCTTGAACACCACGGTGTTCCCCGCCAACAGGGCAGGCACCATATGGCCGTTGGGCAGGTGGCCGGGGAAGTTATAGGGGCCAAACACCGCCATCACGCCGTGGGGGCGGTGGCGCAGTACCGCTTTGGCGCTGCCCACTTCTTTCTCGCGCTCCCCGGTGCGCTCGTGGTACGCCTTGATGGAGAGCGCGACCTTGCCAATCATCGCGCCTGCTTCGGTGCGTGCTTCCCACAATGGCTTGCCGGTTTCCGAGGCGATGGCAATGGCCAAGTCCTCGCGACGTGCGGTCAATACGTCGACAAAGCGCTCCACCAGCGCCTGGCGCTCAGCAAAGGGCGTGCGCGCCCAGGCAGGAAACGCCGCACGGGCTGCCTCCACCGCCGTGCTTACCTGACGGCTAGAGGCAGCCGCCCCTTGCCATAGCAGCGTTCCCGCAACGGGGTCGTGCTTGGTAAAGGGCTCGGCGTCGCCGACGACCCAGGCGCCGTTGATCAGTTGCTGCTGCTGGGCGTGCATGTTCTGGGGGTGCATCGTGCTCTCCTTCACTGAGTTTTTGTCGTCTTGGCGCGGGTCGAGGGGGCGCTTAGATTGCCAATATTAGGTTTCCAGCAGGCGAACGGCGTCGCCGGTGGAAACGCCTAGCCGCTCGGCCTCGTCGGGGGTGAGCACAATTGTGCTACTATCTGCCGGGCCGCGGCCGATCCAGCTCGCGGTAAAGTTCAGCATCTGGGTAGATGCCGCCAGCCAGCGGCTAACGCTCTCTTGTGGCGCGTTAGAGGAAACTTCCACCTGATAAAGCTGCGAGTTGCGAATCGCCCGCACGTCATCGATGTAGGCCTCCACCGTGGGGCCACCATCGAAAATGTCGATGTAGCCTTCCCAGCGCAGCCCCTCTTTTTTAAGCATCTCCAGCGCTGGCCGGGTGTGCCGGTGCACCTGCCCGATACACGCCCGCGCCTCTTCCGACATGAAGGTGGTGTAGATCGGGAACTTGGGCATCAGCTCACCGATAAAGCTCTTTTGGCCCAGGCCGGTCAAGCGGTCGGCTTCGTTGAAATCCATGGGGAAGAAGTGTTTCCCCAGGCTCTCCCAGAAGGGGCTAACGTTGTTCTCATCGAACACGCCGCGCATCTCGGCCAGCACTTTCAGGGGAAAGCGGTCGCGGAACTGGGCAATAAACAGCCAGCGCGCTTTGGAGAGCAGCGCCCCATTACGCAGGTGCTTGTTGGCTTCGCCGCGATACTCCGGACGCAGAAATAGCGAACACACTTCGGCGTCGCCGGTGTGGTCGGAGCTTAAGAACAGCGTGTCGATGGTGCGATGCAGATCGAGCTGTACCGACGAGTGCGCCAGCGTGCCGAGCCGGTAGTTGTAGAACGGAACTTCACGCCCTACCTGGCCTTCGATGGCGCAGCAGCCTGCTAGCTCGCCGTTGGTTTCATCTTCCAGCACGAAGAAGTAGAGACGGTCATCCACTGGCGTACGCTCTTCGAACGCGCGGGCGGCGGACTCGATCTTACCGGCCAAAAACTCGCGGTTATCCGGCAGCGAGGTAAAGCCAACACCGGCCTGCTGCGCAAGCGCCTGGAGCCCATCCAGATCATTACGGGCAATGGGTCGAATGCGCATTACATCTCTCCTTCATCAAGCGCATCGATGGCGCTTGGCAGGGTTAACGGCGCCGCCAGCACCGCCCGCCCCTCTTCTACGCCCAAGCGCTCCGCGTGCTGCGGGGAGAGCATCAGCTGTCCCGTGGGCGAGAGCGCATAGCGCGCGACGATACAGCGGAAATCGCTCAGCGTTTGATTGGCGATCATCGCCGGTTCGGCATCCGGCAGCGCGTGCTCGGGGCGTATCCGCACCGGGTGCCAGGCCGCGCGGCGGAACGTTTCCAGGCGCTCGCGTTCGGCTTTGACGATGGGGCCCGCATCGAAAATATCCACATGCCGGGAGCGCACGAAGCCCTCGGCCAGCATTTCGGCCAGCGCCTCTTCGTGGGCCGGGTGCTCGCGGCCAATCGCGGCGCGGGCCTGGGGCGTGAGTAGCGGTAAGTAGAGCGGAAACTGCGGCATCACTTCCGCAATAAAGCTTTTCGAACGCACGCCCGCCATGTGATTCATCTCTTGAAAGCTGCGGGCAAAGAAGTGGCGGCCCACGCTCTCCCAAAAGGGGGACTCGTTCTGGCTATCCAAATAGCCGGGAAAAGCCACCGCCAGAATCCGCGAGAAGCGCTCCGGGTACTGGGCGATAAACATCAGCCGCGCCCGGCGCAGCAGGCTCTCCGCGCTGGTGCCTTTGTAGCGTGGGTTGAGCGACAGCGCGCAAAGCAGCGTGGCATCCGAGGCTTCATGAGACAGCGCCAGCGTTTGCACTTCACGGCGCACGTTAAGCTGCTGAGAGGCGTGAATCAGCGTCTCTTGGCGGTAGGTGTAGTAGGCCTCGGCGGCCCCCGCCTGGGCACGGATGGTGGCCGTGCCCAGCACGTCGTTGCGGCTATCGTCCGCCAGTACGAACATATAGTGCTCGTTACCGGGAAACTCGATCTCGCTGGCGAATGCCTCCTGGGAGCGCACAATGCGCTCCTCAAGGCGTTCACGGTTGGCGGGCAGGTTGGTCAGCCGTGGCACCGCATGCTCTGCCAGCTGCTCCAAGGCGGGAAGGTCAGCCAGGGTGACCGGTCGGATTACCAACATGTTCAGCGCCCCCTCTTGTGTGACTTGCGCTCTACTCATGCGCTGGCGACAAGTCGCTCGATGGCACGTTCTAGGCGCGCCATGCCTTCGGCAATATCCGCTTCCGGAATCACCAATGACGGCGCCATACGCAGCACGTTGGGCCCCGCGATGAGCGCCATCACGCCCTCTTCAATCGCCAGCGGCAGAATATCCTTGGCGCGGCCTTCGAAGGCATCCGACATCTGGGCCCCCATCAGCATGCCCATACCACGGATCTCTTTGAAGACGCCGTGCTTGCGGTTGATGGTTTCCAGGTGCTCGCGGAACAAATCGTGGCGATGTTTGACACCTTGCAGTACCTCCGGCGTATCGATGAACTCGACCGCCGCTAGCGCTACCGCTGAGGCCAACGCGTTGCCACCGTAAGTAGAGCCGTGGGTACCAATGGCCAGCGATTTGGCGATAGCGTCGGTGGTCAGCGTGGCACCAATCGGGAAGCCGCCGCCCAGGGATTTGGCGCTGGTGAGAATGTCTGGCGTGATACCGAAGTTCTTGTAGGCGTAGAGTTCACCGCTACGGCCAACGCCGGTTTGCACTTCATCGAAAATCAGCAGCGCGTTGTGCTCGTCACACAAATCGCGCAGGCCCTGCAGGAATTCCTGAGTAGCGGGAACGATGCCGCCCTCGCCCTGCATCGGCTCGACCATGATGGCGCAGGTGTCGTCGCCCACGAGCTTACGCACGCTCTCCAGGTCGTTGAAGTTGGCGTGCAGAATGCCGCCCGGTACCGGGCCAAAGCCTTGAGAGTACTTGGGCTGGCCGCCTACGCTGACGGTAAAGAACGTGCGGCCATGGAACGACTGGTAAAACGAAATGATTTTGTCTTTATGCTCGCCGTAGTGGTCGACCGCCCAGCGGCGTGCGAGCTTCAGCGCGGCTTCGTTG
Source organism: Halomonas meridiana (assembly GCF_009846525.1). Lineage (NCBI taxonomy): Bacteria > Pseudomonadati > Pseudomonadota > Gammaproteobacteria > Oceanospirillales > Halomonadaceae > Vreelandella > Vreelandella aquamarina. The sequence continues at coordinate 2,809,556 of NZ_CP024621.1, forward strand.
GCTTCACCGCCGGAGGAGCATAAAAAGACCTTATCGGCGAAGGTTCGCTCGGTCAGGGTTTTGGCCAGTTTGAGCGCCGGTTCGTTGGTGAATACGTTGGAGAGATGCCAAAGCTTTTCGCCCTGCTCTTTCAGCGCATTGACCAGCACCGGATGGCAGTGACCCAGGGAGTTCACCGCAATACCGCCAGCGAAATCGATGTACTCGCGGCCTTCTTGGTCCCACAAGCGGCTCCCTTCACCACGTACCGGAATAATCTGCTGCGGCGCGTAGTTAGGCGCCATGTAGTGGTCGAAGTCTTGACGGTTCGGGGTGTGGCTCATGGGACAGTACCTCCAGTGGAGTAAGCGATTGAATCAGTATACGGGGGGCGTAGGACGCCCTGCTTTCAGTATTGGGACGGTAAATTATGAATAGAGACGTGTGCATTTACATCTAAGTACTGGCTCGCATCTCCTTGAAGAATGACTAAAGCGCCCCATTGTCATTAGTAGGGCATTCACTAGTGCCTTGTGGAGCGGCACGGACATTTTTGACCCAAGGAGCTGAACCATGAAGATCGATCTACGCGGCAAGCATGCCATTATCACCGGATCTACCGCCGGTATCGGCTATGCCATTGCAGAAGGACTGGCCAACGCGGGCGCAGAAATAGTCGTTACCGGGCGCACGCAGCAGCGGGTGGATGATGCCATCGCTGCCCTAAAAAAGCGCCTTCCCGAGGCCCGTGCGACCGGGGTAGCCGCCGATCTAGGTACTGCAGAAGGGTGTCAGGCTCTGATTGACCAGCAGCCCAAGACCGACATCCTTATCAATAACGTAGGCATCTTTGGCCCACAAGACTTCTTCGAGGTAGATGACGCCACTTGGCAACAATTCTTCGATGTTAACATCATGAGCGCGGTTCGTTTGTCGCGTCATTACGCCAAGGGCATGCGTGAGCGCGATTGGGGCCGCATCCAGTTCGTGTCCAGCGAATCCGGGATCAACATTCCCAGCGAAATGGTTCACTACGGCATGACAAAGTCTGCGCTACTGTCCATTTCACGAGGATTGGCAAAAGTATTGAGTGGCACCCAAGTCACGGTCAACGCTATTCTTCCAGGACCCACGCGCTCAGAGGGCGTGTTGAACATGCTCAGCGACATCGCTCAGAAAGAGGGTATCTCGCAGCAGGAAGTAGAAGTGCGTTTCGTCAAAGAGAACCGTCCGTCGTCGATCATTCAGCGCTTGGCGACGCCCGAAGAAGTCGCCCACATGAGCGTCTATGCAGCCTCGCCACAAGCCAGTGCCACTACCGGTGCCGCGCTTCGCGTAGAGGGCGGCATTGTGGATACGCTGACGTAAAGCGTTATCCGAGCCGTTCCTCTCTCGGCGTCATACCGAAATGGTGGCGATAGGCGGTTGAGAAGTGAGCCCCTGAAGAAAACCCAGTGGCAAAGGCAATATCACCGACGGCCCGGTCGCTCTCACGCAGCTGTTTGCGTGCTTCCTGCAAACGCAGGTCGAGGTAGTAGCGGCTGGGCACCGCCTGCAAGTACTTCTTGAATAATCGCTCCAACTGACGCCGGGAGATCCCCAAATGCTCGGCCAGTTCCAACGTCGAGAGCGGCTCTTCAATATTAGCTTCCATGAGAGTCACCGCATCTACCAAGCTCTGGGGCGCGTGGCCCAAACGGTTGCGCAGCGGCACGTGCTGGCGCTCATCGGCCAAGCGAATACGGTCGCAGACGAACTGTTCGGAGACCTGCTCGGCCAGGCGCGGGCCGTGATGCTTGCCTATCAGCGTTAGCATCATGTCCATTGCAGCGGTGCCGCCCGCGCAGGTCAGGCGGTCGCGATCAATTTCAAACAGCTGTTGGGAGAGCGTCACCTGGGGATAGGCTTGGGCAAAGGCGTCAAAACGCTGCCAAGGCAGGGTGGCGCGATAGCCTTCCAGCAGCCCGCAGCGGGCGAGCACCTCGGTGCCTCCAGCCAAACCGCCGATAGCAACGCCGCGCCCCTGGTGGCTACGCAGCCACTCATTGAGTTTAGGTGGCAGCGCGTAAGGCAGCGGCGTGGGCGCACACACAAACAGCAGATCCAGCGGGCCAAGGGGCCCCCCTAGTGCGTGCTGCGCAATGAGCGAAAGCTGCGCGCCGCTGCGCACGGGTTCGTCATCCAGGCTGAGGGTCAGGGTGTGATACAACATCTGGCCGCTCAGCTGGTTGGCCATTTGCAGCGGCTCAATAGCGCTGGCGTGAGCCAACAGCGAAAACCCCGGCAGCAGCACAAACGCCACCCGCCTGCGGTTGCTAGGGGGTGGCGTTAACGTACTGGAGTGCATGTGGGTTCGCTGTACTGCCTATTGCGATGCATGAAAACCGCCGCTGGCTAACTGGGTCATTTGTGTTACCAACATCTTACCCAATTGTGCCACTGAAGGCAGCGCCTGCTGTCGCTATCTCAAAAAAGGCGTCGCAAGGCTATAGCGAGTGCGTGTTACCTGTTCTCTTCCGCGTCTGAGAGCGTCGTTTGGTTATCGATAATCTGGTAATCGCTCTCGCGATACTCATCGGCAGACGCTTCGATCTCATCGCTACCGTAGTCGGTATTGACGACCAATTGCTCCCCCTCGCGCTGCATCTCTTTTACGGGAAGCGCTACGTCGCTCGCGCCAAAACCCCAGATGCCGCCAATCGAAACAATCGCAAACAACTCACCGCTCTCTTGGTGACGGGCGATGTGCTGGATTTCCCCTACTTCATCACCCTGCTGGTTAGCGACGCTCATGCCTTCCAGGTCCCGAGCGCGCTCCGCCATCAGCGAATTGCCCTGATCGCTTTGCTGAACATCTTCCTGCACAACTTGCTGATTCTGCTGCTGCGCTGGCTGCCGTTCTTGATCGCGCCCTTCGTTACCCCGGTTAACCTCTACCTCAGCATTGTCGGCCTGCTCAATGGTGACCTCTGGCTCGCCGCGCTGCTCAACGGTGACGTTCGGCTCCGCCTCCTCCACCGTCACTTCCGGCTCGGGCTGCTCAATGGTCACTTCGGGCTTAGGCTGCTCAATGGTGACGTCAGGTTTTGACTGCTCAACCTTGATGTTGGGTGACTCCTGCTGAACCTGAACATCCGCGGGCGCTTGGTCAACCGTGACATCCATTGTCTCGCTGCCATCTTGGTTTTGGCCATCTTGCCGCTGCTGCTCGGCCACATCGTTCTGCTGCTGTTGCGACATGTTCCGTGTGGTCGAAGGATCGGTGTGATCATCGTTTTGCGCGAGGGCAATACCTGAGAGGCTAGCGCATACCGTGCCCATGGCGACTGCGAGTGCTGTCCGTTTCATGCTCGTTCTCCGTTTACTGACGTGCATCGTTTCTAAAGCACACTTTGTGCTGAAGTACACGTTGCACACTAGTTAAGCACGGCGCATCGAGGCAAGATGAAACGGCACACAACCGCTACGTTGTACCTAAATTAACGGACATTTAGCAGAAGATGGGCACAAAAGCTGACAAACATTAAACACAGGCACCCCTAGTGACCGCCATGGAACGTTCGCTGCCACAGGCCTGAAACGCATATCGCCGGGCCACAGGCCCGGCGATATGCGCTGCAACAACGACGTCTCAGCCGCCGCTGTTGCCCACTCCCAGCATGACAATACCCGCCACGATGATCCCCATCACTATGATGATCAGCGGCAGCATGTTGTGCAGCCCGTTAGCGGATTTCTTCGCTTCTGGCTGCTGCTGAGGTTGCGAGGTTTCGAAATCTTCGGGTAAGCGCTCGCTCAACACGTGCTCTTTCTCTTCTTCCGGGGTTTTGCTTTCTCGGGTATCCATACGGCACCTCATCCAGTCCGGTCGATGATCAACAGCGCGGCGGCCAGCGTTACCCGTCGCGCGTCGCCTTATAGCGTCACGACATCGAATTCCACGTCCGGGTTCACATCGGCGTCGTAATCCACGTCGTTACGCTCGAAGCCAAACAGCTTCAAAAACTCATGCTTGTAACCAGCATAGTCGGTAATGTCGAAGAGGTTGTCCGTCGTGACTTCCGGCCACAGGTCTTGGCAGGCTTTTTGAACGTCGTCGCGCAGTTCCCAGTCGTCCAGGCGCAGGCGGCCTTGGTCGTCGGTAACCATGTCGCCGGGCTCACCGGAGTAAAGCCTTTCGCCGAACAGGCGGTTCAGCTGATCGATGGTGCCTTCGTGCAGGCCCTGCTCTTTCATGATGCGGTAGACCATGGCGATATACAGCGGCATGACCGGAATCGCGGCGCTCGCCTGGGTCACCACGGATTTCAGCACGGCCACGTTGGCACCGCCGCCGCTCTCTTTGAGCTTGGCATCGATGGCGGACGCTGCGCGGTCCAGGTCCTCTTTGGCTTTACCCAGAGCACCGTGCCAGTAGATCGGCCAGGTAATTTCGGTGCCGATGTAGCTAAAGGCCACGCTGCGTGCGCCTTTGGCGAGCACGCCCGCGTCATCCAGAGCGCTCATCCACAGTTCCCAATCTTCGCCGCCCATCACGGTGATGGTGTCGTCGATTTCTTGCTGGGTGGCCGGTTCCACTTCGGCTTCGATGATGGCGTCTTTGTTGGTATCGATCGCCGTGGCGCGATAGGTTTCACCAATCGGCTTCAGGCTGGAGCGCTTCAGCTCACCGCTGTCAGGCAGTTTGCGCACGGGAGACGCCAGGGAGTAGACCACGAGATCAATCTCACCCATGTCCTGCTTGATCAGCTCGATGGCTTTTTCCCGCGCTTCGTGGGAGAACGCATCGCCGTTGATGGACTTGCTGTACAGACCTTCCTGCTTGGCAAATTTATCGAAGGCCGCGCTGTTGTACCAGCCCGCCGTGCCCGGCTTTTTCTCGGTGCCCGGCTTTTCGAAAAACACGCCCAAGGTGTCGGCGCCATAACCAAAGGCGGCGGTAATACGCGCTGCTAGGCCGTAACCGCTAGAGGCACCGATCACCAGCACTTTCTTCGGGCCTTGGCGTTTATCCAAACCACGGGCGCGGGTCGCTTCGATCTGCTCGAGAACGTTCTGCTCGCAGCCTTTCGGGTGGGTGGTGGTGCAGATAAAGCCACGCACTTTCGGTTTAATGATCACATTGGACCCCTTCATCAGATGAGTATTGCGTTCGGCACGGCAGTGCCGAGTTACCAATGAGGGGTATTCTAGCGGTCTCGGCGCGCCCTGTCCGCTCTTGAGCTTCTTCGCCATTCGCGGCAGGATAGCGGCCTGCCCACCACTTGCCGACGAGACCTTTGATGAATGCACAGCAGCTAGTCGATGAGCGAGGCGATCTGTGGCTTGCCCTGGCCCCGCTCTGGCTTGATCGCGAACCCAGCGAGCGCGACTACGCCCGTATGATCGAAGTGATCGAACAGCACCAGATGTCGCTCAAGGAGTTGGAGTGGATGCTGCGTCTAGAGCTGGCACCGGTCATGTCGCGCCACCAGCTCTCGGTCGCCAGCGAGTGGCGCAAGTTCGACGATTATAAACTGATGAAGCAACTCGTGAGCCACAACATGAAGCTGACCGGCTGGCGACGCAAAAGCTGGGCACTCTTTTCAGGGCTGACGACCATGATGGTGCGTCACCGTTGGAACGAGCTGATGCAGCGTCTGGTGGTCGCCCGAGGTGAGGTGTAGCGCGTCACGTCGTGAGGCTTACTCTTTGTCCAGAGCGGCCTCCAGGGCCAAGCGCAGCGTCAGCCCGCGATCTTTGGGGCCAAAACGAGCCACCACCTTGCCATCGCGCCCCACCAAGAACTTGGTGAAATTCCACTTCACGGCCTTGGTTCCCAAGATCCCCGGCGCCTCTTGCTTGAGCTGAACGAACAGCGGATGGGCATCGTTGCCGTTGACCTTCACTTTCTCCATGAGCGGAAAGCTCACGCCAAACTGCTGCTCGCCAAAGGCGCAAAACGCTTCGGCACTTTCAGGAGACTGACGGCCAAACTGGTTACAGGGGAACCCCAGCACGGTAAAGCCGCGATCTCGGTACCGCTGGTAAAGCCCTTCGAGCTCTTTCAACTGGGGGGTAAAACCGCACTGACTGGCCACATTGACCACCAGCAACACCTGTCCGCGCAGCGCGCGAAGGTTGAACGGCTTACCTTGGTGGGTATAACAATCCTGCTCGTAAATCGTCATCGCCAGGCCTCTAGAATGCCTTTACCAGCATGCGCCTTACCTTGCCACGGCAACGGTAACGACACCAGCATGGAGATTAAATGATGGGCCCTGCCACCACCCGCAGCGCCAGCGCGATCAGCAGCACACCGGTGAGGCGGTTAATCCAGTGGGCGCGGCGCTGCAGCCAGGGCAACACCCGCGAGTGAGACAACCCAACGGCCACCAACACGTACCAGCCACCATCAATCATAATAGCCGTGGCGACGATAATCGCCTTGGCCAGCAGACTCATGTCCGGCGTGACGAACTGGCTTAACAGCGCAACGAAAAAGATGATCAGCTTTGGGTTACCCAGTGCCACCAACACGGCCTCTTTGGCTGCCTGGCGCGGCGTGGTGACCACAGCGTTCGGCGACAGTGCGCCGCCTCGGCCCGCCCGTAACGCTTTGACTCCCAACCACGCCAAATAGGCCGCGCCACACCAGGTAATGATGTGAAACAGTTCGGGAAAGCGCACCATGACCGCGCCTAATCCCAAGACCGTCAGCAACGCGTAAACTCCGACACCCAGGGCATGGAAGATGGCTGCCGTTACGCCCGGCACACGGCCACCTCCCAAGGTGTGGCGCAGCACCAGCGCAAGGCTTGGTCCGGGCGACATGGCCCCCATCGCACAAATGGCAGCCAGCGAAAGCCAAAGGGTCAGCGGCATGGTGTCCTCCCTGAAACGTCATGGAACAAGCGTGCCAGTATACGCCAGCGCTGGCCTCTTCGGCGCTCGTCCTAACGTCGGGAGTGGCCGCAACACCTCGCAGCACCGCATTAACGTGTCAGACGCTTAAATAACGCTGTTAGCATGGTACGCTGTTGGGTAAAATTTTCCCCTTTTTGAACACGATGACGCCTGCCATGCAGGCGGTTCATGGCTAATAAAGGACTTCAATATGGGTAGGGCGTTTCAAAACCGTAAGGAATCCATGGCCAAAACGGCCGCTGCGAAAACCAAGGTGTACAGCAAGTATGGGCGTGAAATCTACGTCTGTGCCAAAGCTGGCGGTACGGACCCCAACGGTAACCTCGCGCTGCGTGGATTGATGGAGCGCGCCAAGAAAGATCAGGTGCCGTCCCACGTGATCGACAAGGCCCTGGACAAAGCCAGCGGCGCAGGCGGTGAAGATTTCTCCCCGGCGCGCTACGAAGGCTTTGGCCCCGGCAACGCCATGGTGATCGTCGACTGCCTGACCGATAACCCCAACCGCACCTTTGGCGACGTGCGCGGCTGCTTCACCAAAACCAAAAGCAAAATCGGCACGCCGGGCAGCGTGAGCCACATGTTCGACCACTGCGCGATCTTCTCTTTCGCTGGTAGCGATGAAGAAACCGTACTGGAAGCGCTGATGGAAGCCGACGTGGACGTGACCGATATCGAACAGGAAGAGGGTCGCATCACCGTCTTTGCGCCGCATACCGACTACGCCAAAGCCAAGCAGGCACTGTTGGATGCGCTGGGTGAGATCGACTTCGAGGTCGACGAAATCCAGTTCTTGCCACAAACCACCACGCCCATCGAAGGCGACGACGTGGCGATGTTTGAAAAGTTTCTGGGCATGCTCAACGAGCTGGACGACGTCCAGAACGTCTTCCATAACGCGGAACTGCCGGAAGACGAGGCTTGAGCCGCTAGTCGCTCAACGCATCCCTCGGCACGAAGATCCACCCTTCCGCCGCTGGCATCTCTGCCGGCGGCCACGCAATCTGCGCAGGCGCCTGCTCGAGACTCCAGGCAAGCAGGGCACAAAAGCAGGCGTCCTGGCTATCCTGCTGCTTCGGCGTTGGCTGATGCAGCAGGGTAACGACGGTCTCGGGTGCGCGAACCCTCTCTAGCAACGCGGCAAACGCTACCGAGCGTTTCGCCGGCGACGGATACCCCTCGACAGCCAACAGCTCCCCCTGCTCGCTCGTCCACTGGCCACACTGCACGCGATGGGGCGCAAAGCGCGCCAGCACGTGCATGCCCTTGGTGGCCTGGCTACCAATCATGTCCTTGATCGGAGAGAGCGGCGTCACCCCACGAGCAAAGAGCCAACGCTCCGTTTGGCGATACAGGTAGGGATTGTCCTGCGAGCGGCCCAGGGCATCGACGGGCTGACCCTGAGCGAGGGCCAGCAGTGCTTGGGGAAACGCCAAGGGCGTGTCGATGGCCATGACGACCCGTTCTTGGCCACTGGCCGTGATTTGGCACAGCGCCAACAAGCGATTCAACAGGTCACGAGTCGAGCTCGCGTCGTTGAGCGTTTGGCGTAGATTGCCCCGCCAGGGCGTGCCCAGCAAGGTTAGCGACTCGTCCAGTACGACCAGCGCATCGCGGCTGGCGGGATTGTGGTCGCAGTTCCAGCCGCCCACATCCCATCCAAGATATAGGGTGGTCGTCGTCATTAGCTGGCCGCGCCTTTGGCATCGAGTGCCGCATCGGGCGGTAGCAGCGCGGGAGTGACGCCTGCCGCACTCAGTACCGCCTTGCCACGCACCGTCAAATCGGTAATGAAGAGAAACTGCTGACGCGGGTCTACCGGATACGCGCGAATACGGTAGTGAGTTCCCCAGGGTTTCTCTTCGGCGACCACGACAATCGGCTCGTCGAACTTCAAATAAGCGCTGGTCAGCGCGACATCGCGCAGCGCTTTGCGCACCCAACCCGCCTCGTGCTCGGGGTGTAGATAAAAACTCGCCACGCACTGAAGGCTGGTGCCACCGTTATTGGCGTTATAGATCGCCGAATCCCACAGCTTCAAGTGTGGTACGGCGACCAAGTCATCATCGGGAGTCTGCACTTCCACCGTGCGCATGCCAACGTGTTTCACCTCACCGTACGTGCCTTCGATATTGACCCAGTCGCCGGGGCGATAAGGCAGCTCCACCGCCGAGACGACCCCAGCGATAAGGCTGCTCACATAATCTTTCAGCGCAAAGCCAATGGCCAAGCCAATGGCACCCAGCAGAGTGACCATATTGCGTAGCGACGGCTCAATGATGATCGGGACGGCGATGGCCAGCGCAACGATCAGAATGATCAGCCGCGTCAGCGGTACCAGTGCAAAGACGCGGAAGCGCACTTGACCATGCAGCCGATTGGCCAGCCAGTTGAGACCACGCTGACTGGCAATGATCAACAAGATCGTACTACCTAAAATGATGCCCAGCGTGATCAGCGCTTGACTGTCCATCTCGTTAAACAGTTTGGCGTACTGCCCTTGATCGTCCATCTACGCTCCTTAAAGCGGGTCTACCAGATAATTACGCGACTCTAGCAGTTGCCGTACGCTGGCATAGCTCAACGGTGCGACCTGCCAACGCCCCTGCTGACGGCTGAGAATGCCACGCCGCGCCAGCGCAAAACGTGCGTTCAGCGCTTCGTGATCGGAAAACGGCAGCACGTGCTTCAGGGCTTGGTCTTCAAGCCCGCCGTGAATCAGCAGCGTGTGCAGTAGCAGCGTGGCTAAGTCGCCGGTATCTGCCGGAAGCTCGGCATCGGCTAGGGCATCGAGTAGCCATAGCTCTTGCGCGTTGCTGCGCGTCTCTGGCGCGTCGTCGGAGGTATTCGCCTCCGACGGCTCCCGCAGTCGCTCTCGCCAGTAGTGCCACGCAATTCCCAAATGTCCGCGGCAGTGCGCTGCCAGCCGCTGCAGTTCTTTGAAGACGGCCTTACTATCGCTTTCGCTCGATAGAATCGGTTTCCCGGTCCGCGTGCTATATACCGTCGGACATGCTCCCGCCGTTTGGGTCACGCGGTGGGAGAAGTAGTGGGCTAACTGCTCGCCTTCGAGCCCTTGCAGGGTCAATACCGGTACGCCCTCGAGGCCGACGGCGTGCTGCAAGTAGGCATACGTCCAGCTATCACAGCCGATCACGCTCATGCCCAGACGCCCGCTCAGAGCGCGTTCGACCAGTTCACGCACGCCCTGAAGGCCGTTGGTATGTCGCAGAAAGTGACGCTCCAGCGCTGGGATGGCCCAGCGTTTGAGTGGCGTGGCATGATCGACCCAGGCCAAGCGCCCGTCGACCAGCTCGGACAGCGTAGGAGCCGTGAGGCACTCGATACCTTGCTGCGCGGCCCAGTGGCTCACTACCGCTTCGTGCCCACCGTGGGGCGGTGAGATGAACAGCACGACGGGCGTTTCTTCATAGGCGCGTAGTGCCTGCTCCAAACGGTGGGCAGCAGGCGTCCAATCGATACTGGGTGCCCAGTGGGCCAGCTTGACCTCCGGCAGCGCGCGCAGTTCGCTCTCCTGCTTGGCTTGGCGCTCGGAGGCCTCGCGGCCGATCATCCAAGTCGTGGCTGCTCGCCAGCTACGCCGCCACTGGCTGGCCTGGGTGCGTTCGGGGGTGTGAAAGGTGTCCAGTGCCACCACGTTCCATGGCGATAACGCCGCGTTCGTTGAGCCTTGCGCCATCGTCTGCCTCGGTTCGGTAAAGTAGATTAAGGTTAGCATGCCTGAGGCGCTGCCCTCGGGGCTAGTCGAACTTATCGGCTAGAATAAAGTCGTTATAGCCAAGCAACTCCCCTTTGAGCGATGTGCAGGAGGCAACGATGAGCGTGGTGAATGTCACGATGGCGGAGCTTCACGAGAAGCTTGCAAAGTGCATTGCGGGCGAGCGGGTGCTCATTGAGCAGGAAGGGAATCGATTCAGCGGCCGTATCCAGCATGTCGGTGTGATGGGGGTAAAAGTCATTCCTGAAACCGTCATCAAAAACAGTACCGGTGACCCAGGGGATATGGATGGCGTGACCGTGCCCTACGACGATATTTGGGAGCTGGAAGTCAAAGGCGTGGTCTACAGCCGACTGGGGGAGTAACGTAGCCTCCCCCCTCATGGCAAAAAAAGCGCGCCTGCTTTTGGCAGACGCGCCTTTGACTCGTTGCTTTTTTTACTCATTGTGCAAAGCGTCGCGCTTCGCTCAATAGGTCAGGCAGATCTTACCAAAGTGCTTGCCTGACTCTTGATGACGAAACGCATCGGCGATCTCGCTGAGCGGGAATTCACGGTCGATGATCGGTTTGAGCTTCGCCGCTTCGATCGCTTGGATCATCTCGATCTGATGACGACGGCTGCCTACGATAAGCCCCTGCAATTTAGCCTGTTTTGCCATCAGCTTAGCCGTCGGAATCTCACCTTCACGGCCGGTGAGCACACCAATCAGTGAGATATGCCCGCCAATCTTCACCGCATCGATGGATTGCGGCAGCGTACCGGGGCCACCTACTTCGACCACGTGATCCACGCCTTCGCCATGGGTGAGCGCTTGCACGGCTTTGCCCCACTCCGGGGTCTCACGGTAGTTGATGGTGTGATCCGCGCCTAGCGTGCGCAGGCGTTCCAGCTTTTCATTAGACGAAGACGTGCCGATCACCCGAGCGCCCATCAGTTTGGCAAACTGTAAGGCGAAGATAGACACACCGCCGGTGCCGAGTACCAGCACGGTATCGCCAGCCTTCAAGCCGCCGTCTACTACTAGCGCGCGCCAGGCGGTTAGGCCTGCGGTCGTCAACGTGGCGGACTCGGCATGGCTGTAGCCTTGCGGCTGGCGAGTAAACCACTCAGCCGGGCGAATCACCTGCTCGCGGGCATAGCCATCGACGCCATCGCCTGGGGTGGTGGTGAAGTCGCCTACGCGCGCCGGGCCTTCCAGCCAGTAAGGGAAGAAAGTCGAGACGACCGCATCGCCCACGGCAAACTCTTCCACACCTTCGCCAACGGCTTCCACCACGCCCGCACCGTCGGACATTGGGATGCGCTTATCATCGGTGGGAATCATCCCCGCCACGACCGCGTAGTCGTGAAAGTTCAGTGAGCTGGCGTGCAGGCGCACTTTGATCTCGCCGGGGCCTGGCTCCCCTGGGGCTGCCACGTCGACAACGTTCAATTTATCTAAACCGCCGGGTTGTTGAAGCTCAATCGCTTGCATCACTCTCTCCTGTTAACGCGCCCTTACTAGGCGACCGGTCTAGTCTCAGATGGGGGCGTTGTCATCAGGATCAAGGTCGTTGCCCAAAAAGCCGCCCGACTGACGCTGCCATAGGCCTGCGTAGATGCCGTTTCGGGCCAGCAATTCCTGATGAGTGCCGCTCTCCACCATGCGCCCTTCATCCACCACAATCAAACGGTCTAGCATGGCAATGGTAGAGAGCCGATGGGCGATGGCAATCACGGTTTTGCCCTCCATCAAGGCATCCAACTGCTCTTGAATCGCCGCTTCGACTTCGGAATCCAGCGCCGAGGTGGCTTCATCCAACACCAGGATGGGGGCGTCTTTGAGCAGCACCCGGGCGATGGCAATGCGCTGGCGCTGGCCGCCTGAGAGCTTCACACCCCGCTCACCCACATGAGCATCCAAACCTCGCCGCCCTTTGGGGTCGACTAGGTCGTTGATGAAGGTATCAGCATGGGCGCGGCACACCGCCTGCCAGACATCCGCATCGCTGGCATTCGGGCTGCCGTAGCGGATGTTGTCCCGCAGCGAGCGGTGCAGCAGCGAGGTATCTTGGGTCACCATGCCGATCTGGTGGCGCAGCGAGGTCTGGGTGACCTCGGCTATGTTTTGGCCGTCGATCAAAATGCGCCCGCCCTGCAAGTCGTAAAAGCGCAGCAGCAGGTTCGCCAGGGTCGATTTTCCCGCCCCGGAGCGGCCAATCAGGCCTATTTTCTCGCCGGGCTTGATGGTGAGGCTCAGCCCATCGAACACGTTTTTGCTCTCCCCTTTTGCTTGGGCATACTGGAAGCGCAGTGTGTCGAAGACGATCTCGCCGTTGGGCACGGTCAGCGCTTTGGCGTTGGGCGCGTCTTTCACCGTCGGCTCCTGGGCGATGGTGTTCATGCCATCCTGCACCGTGCCGATGTTTTCAAACAGCCCGGCCACTTCCCATAAAATCCAGTCGGACATGAAGCGGATCCGCATCACCAGGGCAATGGCGATGGCCAGCACACCCAGAGAGATCGCCTCCATGTACCACGCTGCAATCGCCATGCCTGCCGTGCCGACCAGCAGCAGCGTATTAAGCAGCGTCAAGCAGACGCTCATCACCGTGACCAAACGCATCTGGCGATGCACGGTGACCATAAAGCCCTCCATAGCATCTTTGGCGTAGCGCTCTTCGCGCTGAGTGTCGGCAAATAGCTTGATAGTCTGGATATTGCTGTAGCTATCCACCACGCGACCGGTCATTTGCGCGCGCGCATCCGCCTGGGCCATGGAAACATCCCGCAGGCGCGGTACGAAAAAGCGCATGATCCCCAAGTAACCGATCAGCCAAAGCCCTAGCGGCAGCAGCAGCCATGGATCGGCGCGGCCTAGCAAGATGGCCGCCCCTGTAAAATAGACGATGGCGTAGACCAGCAGACCCATCACTTTCGTGACGGTTTCCCGCACGGCCAGCGCAGTTTGCATCACTTTTTGCGATACCCGCCCGGCAAACTCATCCTGATAGAATGCCAGGCTCTGGCTGAGCATATGGCGATGAGAGAGCCAGCGGCCAATCATCGGGTAGTTACCAAAAATGCTCTGGTGAGTGACCAGCGACTGCAGCAGCACCAATAGCGGCAGGCCCACTACCACTAACAAACCAAGGCCCGCCAGCCACAGCCCGTGGTTGGCCCAAAAATCGGCGCGCTCAACGCCGCCCAGCCAATCCACCAAATCGCCCATATAGCTAAAGAACACCACCTCTGCAGCAGACACTACCGCCGTTATCAGCGACATCACTAACAGCCACGGCCATACCGGGCGGGAAAAGTGCCAAATGAAAGGCAACAGCCCTTTGGGCGGTGTGGTGACCTCACCCTCTGGATAAGGGTTGACGCGCTCCTCAAAGAAACGGAACAGCGGCGAGAGCAGACGTGACAGCATGGAAAGTCCTTACAAGACGCGATAAAAGGGAGTACAGCGTAGGAATGTTTACATAATGATCGCGATGTCAGGCGTCAGGATGATGACGCATTAACCAGCGGGCCCAGAAGGGAGCGACAATCATCAGGGTGACCATCCGCAGCAGGTGATGAAACGCCACGAACACGGGATCGATGTTGAGCGCGACGGCAAGTATCGCCATTTCGCCAATACCGCCAGGGGCCAGCGCCAAAAGCGCCACATCGCGCCCCACACCCACGGTTTGGTGGATCAGTTCGGCAAACACGGCCAGCACGATGAGGGCCAACAGCGTCGCCACTCCGGATTGCCAAAGATAGCGCCCCAAGAGCCGCCGCGTCATGCCTTGAAAGCGCGAACCAATGGCGCTGCCCAGCACCCAGAGCATCAGGTTCATACCCCAGCTTGGCAAGGCGAGGCTAGCAATATCCAGCCCGGAGAGTAGCGCGGTGGCTAACAAGGGAGCGAGCAGCGCGGGGCTTGGCAGGCGTAGCCATTTCCCTAGCGGCAGCAACAGTGGAATAGCCAGCAACAACCAGCCATCGGTGAGTGCTGATTCTGCCGGGCCCAGCGTGCCTTCTCCCCCTTCGAATGCCCAAAACAGCGGCGGTAGAAAGAGGATCACCAGCACGATACGCAGCGACTGGGCAATGGCAATGCGCTGCGGGTCGCCACCGCATCGCTCACCCAGTAGGATCATCGCGGTCATGGCGCCCGGCGAGGCACCAAACCAGGCGCTGACAGGGTCGAAACCACAGCGGCGGTACCAGGCAGACGCCACGGCGGTTGACGCCGCGACCCCCGCCAACAGCAGCATGGCCGAAACGGGCCAATCCAGCACCCGGTGGGCCAGCTCAGGCGTGACTTGGCTGCCGAGGACCATGCCCATCACCGCTAAAAACACGCTGCGCAGCGATTCAGGCACTTCAACCTTCACGCCTTTGGCAGACACCAGCAGGTTCGCCACCAAGGGGCCAAGCATCCAGGCCAGCGGCAGCCCCGTAATGTGAAACAGCACACCACCTGCTGCGCCAACACTGAGCGATAAGACAAGCGCCTTGGCTCTCCCTGCACTGAAACGGCTGCCCTTCACACTCCCCTCCGGTGATCTTTCGGCTATGCGATATGGCAGAGTCGTTTCATCCAACTACTTACTCTGCTAAGCGTTGCCTCAGTTTATCACTATTGGGGTCAATCCTCGTCGTCGTCATCACGCATTCTCGCTTGGCGCTCTGCCTCTTCTTCTTTGGCGTCGTCGATGACTTCCATCAGCTCATCCACGTTGGCGATGTGGCTATCAAACTCGAAGTGGCCGGTGAGTTTGCTATCGGGGTGCAGCTCGCCCGCTTCATACAGCGCCCACATCTCCTTGCCGTAGTGAGTAGTGAGCAGCTCGGGAGCAAAGCGACCAAAATAAGCGCGCATGTTATCGACATCGCGCTCCAGCATGGCGGCGGCGCTGTTATTACCGGCCGCGTCGACCGCTTGGGGCAAGTCGATAATGACCGGGCCATCGGCATCGACGAGCACGTTGAACTCAGAAAGGTCACCGTGAATCAGACCAGCGCAAAGCATTTTCACCACGTCTTGAATCACTTTGGCGTGATAGCGCAGCGCCTGCTCTTCGGTCAGGGTGACATCGTCCAAGCGCGGTGCCACGTCGCCTTCGGCATCGGTGATCATCTCCATCAGCAGCACGCCATCCACGAAACCGTACGGCTTAGGTACGCGCACATCGGCGGCAGCTAGGCGGTACAGCGCGTCCACCTCGGCGGTGAGCCACGCCTGCTCCTGCTCTTTCTGGCCGTAGCGAGTTTTCTTGGCCATGGCACGGGCCCGGCGGCTGTTGCGCTCTTTACGCCCCTCTTGGTACTGCACCGCCTGTTTGAAACTGCGTTGCTTGGCCTCTTTGAAGACTTTGGCACAGCGCGTGTCGTCGCCGCAGCGCACCACATACACCTGCGCTTCCTTGCCGCTCATCAACTGCATCAGCACCTCATCGATCAGGCCATCATCGACCAAGGGCTGTAATCGTTTGGGTGTTTTCATAGCTTGCTGCGAAGGCTCCTTCTGGTAACGACCCCGTCGTGGGGGTCGTCAATGGCGAATGCGTCGCACGCGGAAAGCGCGCCCTTTGAGTTTATCCCGCTCCAGCTTGGCCTGAGCTTTCTGGACGACGCTGCGCTCGACCGCGACGTATGCACTTCGGGCCAGCACTTTGATTTTGCCCACCTGATCCCCGCGCAAGCCGCCTTCGCTGGTCAATGCTCCCAGAATATCGCCTGGGCGCAGCTTATCCTTTTTACCACCCGCCAACTGTAGCGTAGCCATGGGAGCCTCGAACGGTGTGCCGTTAGCCGCTGTCGGCAGCGGCTCGGTCGAAAGCGGCTCGCCCAACAGCTCAGCGAGGCGTTCGAGTCGATAATCTTCCTGCGGTGTCACCAGGGTACAGGCGATACCGCTGGCCCCGGCGCGCCCCGTTCGGCCTACCCGATGAACGTGGACGTCCAGCTCGCGGGCGATTTGGTAATTGAAGACGGCGTCCAGCTGGGCAATGTCCAGCCCGCGGGCGGCGACATCGGTGGCGACCAAAATCGATGCGCTCTGGTTGGCAAACAGCACCAGCAGCCGGTCGCGGTCTTTCTGCTCGAGATCGCCGTGCAAAGCGACGGCGCTGAAGCCCGCGTCGACCAAACCATCGGCTACCGCCTGGGTTTCTCGCTTGGTGTTACAGAACACCACGCTGGTGGTAGGCCGCGTGGCGAGCAGCAGCTCGGTCAATGCAGCAAAACGGTCGTCGTCATGAGACACACGGTAAAAGTGCTGCTCGATGGTCGTCGCGTCATGGGTCTCTGCGACTTTAACGCTGACCGGATCGCGCATGACGCCACGCGTCATGGCTGCGAGACCGCCGGAGGCCTGCTCATCAGGGAATGTCGCGCTAAAAAGCAGCGTTTGGCGATCGGCAGGCGTATCGGCAATGATATCGTCGATGGTGACCTGAAAACCCATGTCTAGCATGCGGTCCGCTTCATCCAGCACCAGCGTGGTGAGTGACCCAAGGGTGAGCGAACCCTTGCGCAGATGCTCATCCACCCGGCCCGGCGTGCCCACCACGATGTGGGCGCCGTGCTCCAGCGATGCGAGCTGCGGGCCAAACGGGGCGCCGCCGCAGAGTGTGAGCACTTTCACGTTGGGCATTCCACGGGCTAGACGGCGCAGCTCTTCCGCCACTTGGTCGGCCAGTTCACGGGTGGGACACAGGACCAAACCCTGGACGCTAAACGCCTCGAGGCGCAACTGGGAAAGAATCGCCAAGCCAAAGGCGGCGGTCTTGCCTGACCCCGTTTTGGCTTGCGCCATCACATCGCGTCCCACCAGCATGGGTGGCAGGCTTTGTGCTTGAACGGGCGTCATCGCGTGATAGCCCAGGGAGTCGAGCGTGCTCAGCAGCGCGGGCGAGAGGGCAAGAGAGGCAAACGAGGTATCTGACACGAAAAATTCCTGAAGGGGGCGTGATGCCCAGCAAACCGATAATGTGAAGCACCATACCAGAAAGTGCCACCCCCTGCTTTGCCACGCGCTGATCCTGACGCGTCGTGCCTACGCAGAGAGCGCTGCGAATCGCCCTTGGCTGAGTGCGGCAAGGTCCTCCGGCGAGAGCTCGATTTCCAACCCACGCCGCCCGGCGCTCACGTATAGCGTCGACCACGCCTGCGCCGAGGCATCGATAAAGGTAGGCAGGCGCTTTTTTTGGCCCAGCGGGCTCACACCGCCCAGCACGTAGCCGGTGGTACGCTCGACGACATCCGGTGCGGCCATCACGGCCTTTTTAGCGCCAGCGGCTTTGGCGATCTGCTTCAGCCCCAACTGGCTATTCACGGGGACGATACCAACGGCCAACTGCTTGCCATCCAAGCTAACGACGAGGGTTTTGAACACTTGCTCGGCCGTCACGCCAAGTTTGTCCGCCGCTTCCAGCCCGTAGGACGGGGCGGCGGCATCGTGCTGATACTCATGGAGTTGAAACGCAATACCTGCATGCCTTGCGCTGTTAATCGCCGGTGTCATGGAGTTCTCTTAAGTTAAACGCGTCAGCCTATCTGAAAACATCACTTCCCACTGCTAGGCTTAATAGCGTGAGCACCTCATGGAAGTCAACTGACAGGAGTCGTTAAATGAAAGCCACCTCTAAAGCACAGCAGAAAGCCGCTGGCGCGGCCCTTTCCGCCAAACGCGGTGAGACCAAGCCAAGCGAGCTATATGACGCTTCGAAAGAGATGTATGACTCGATGAGCGAAGAGGAGTTGGAAGAGATGGCGGGTACCCAGCGTAAGGGCAAACCGCAAAAGAAAGAGGACGATTGATCGATGCTGCGCCAGCGGCTTGCGCTGGCGCAGCTTGCGTGAACCTATGTCAGCCAATTATTGGCAAGGCACCACGCGGCGCAGCGTATCTTTCGCCCACAGCGTTTGGCCATCCGGCGTGCGGCCATGTTCGTTCCAACGCTCGGTGGTTTCCAGGCAGAACGAACCGGCGTTTTCGGTACGCGGGTCCGCGCTGACGGGGCGCTCTCCGCCGATCCGCATGACGTCCGGATTTTCAGTGGTGTAACGTGGGGCAATGGTAGAACTTGCGCAGCCAGCCACCAAAGCGGTGACCAGCAGCACGGGCAAACAGCGGCGCAGTGGCATGTTTTTGCAACCCTCAAAAGTGCAGTGTTAGGCCGACACCAGTTGTCGGTAGCGCTAAATATCACCACACCTTCGACAGCGTCAACACTTTTTCAATGCAAGCATTACGTGACCAGCGTAATGCTCGTCACCGGGCGCAAATTACGCAGCTTACAGTGCTGCTCGACGCTCTCGACGATCTCTTCTGCGTCATCGATCTGCTGCTTATCGAGCTGAATGTCGACCATCAAGAAGCTGCCTACCTGGGCAAGGCGCACATCGTCGTCGGCGATATCGAAATCCGCCACTTCTTGCACCACTTCTTGGCGGACGCTGCCTACCGGTTCGCCAAACATCAGCTCACGCAGCGCTCCTTTGACCATCCGAATGGGCATGGGCAGGAAGTAACCGGCAATGATCAGCACCATCACCGGGTCGGCAAAACGCGCCAAGTGCGCCCAGGGCGAGAGCGTAAGCCCCCAAGTAAGGGCAAAGCCCAGCATGACGGCGGCACTTAGCCAGGTATCCATCTGCCACTGGCGAAGCTCTGCGGCCAGTAGCGAGGACTGCGCTACCTTGGCATAGCGGGTCAGCCACCACCAAGTGAGCAAACAACCGGTCACGTTGACCACGCCAAACATCAGCGCCAAGTCCAACGTGACCAGACGCCCTCCTTGCGCCAAACTCCAGATTGCTGAGACCAATGAAAACAAACACACCAGCGCAATCACCACGCCTTTGAGCAGCACGGCCAGCGGTTCGACCGTCAGCCGCCCAAAGGGGTAGTGATCATCCGCCGGTTTGCGGGCCTGCTGCAACGCAAACAGAGAGAGCGATGCCAGCACTAAACTTAATAGCGAATAGCCACTATCGAAGAGTATCGTAATTGAGCCACTGGCAAGACCCAAGGCAAGCCCGGTAAAGGCAAACAGGCTAGCGGAAATGGCGGAAAATCTCAGCGCACGGCGCTCGGCGACAAAGGGGGTCACGCGGGTTGCTCCAGTAGAGAGTGGTAAACGCAGGCCATCATAGTGAGTACACTGACGCTTCACCAGTCGCTCAGCGCCAACTATTTTGGCACTAAGCACGTTGATCAAGGGACCATCATGCGCGCAGAACAAGTCCAGGCGTTTATCGATGTCACGGAGCACGGGTCGTTTGCCGCCGCCGCACGGCACACCGGCATGAAGCGCAGCACGCTAAGCGCCGCCGTCAATGCGCTGGAAGATAGCCTGGGCGTGGCACTCTTCGAGCGTTCGGGGAACAGCCTTCAGCTCACGGCCGTGGGGGAAAGCGTGCTGCCCGACTGCTATCGCCTGCTGACCAGTGCCAACCGCATCAATAAGCACTGCCAGCAACACTTACAAGGCGTGGAGAGTCAGCTTTGCATCGCGCGGGACGACGCGCTGCCCGAGGCATTTTGGCGACAGGTCATGCACGACCTGAAACAGCGCTACCCACTCACGGCCATTTCGGTGTACCTGCTGCCCCCCAAGAGCACGCCCAGTTCGTGCTGCGTCAAACGGTGGATATCGCCTTTGGGCTGTATACCGCCGAAGGGGCGGCGGTGAATGCCAGCAACCTTGCGCCTGTGAGCATGAGCCTGGTCGCGGCGCCAAGCCATCCACTCAGCCGCCTGCCGAACGTCACTAAAGATGATTTGGCCCAGTACACCCAGGTATGTCTGACCTTCGATCAGGGCGACAAACTGGTGAGCGAAGCGCTGTTTTCCACCAACTATCTTGGCCTGACCATGTTCGAGGTGATTCGCGATGCAGTGATCAATGGCACCGGCTGGGCACTGCTTCCCTACCCGCTCGTCAAAGAGGCATTGGCCAGCCACAGTCTGTGTGCGCTCAACCACGACCTGCTGCTGGAAAGTCACTACTACCGTTACGTGGAAGGCGAGAGTCTCGGCGTAGTCGCCACGGCGCTGCTGACCAACGTCATCCGTTTTTTAGGCACCACACGCTGAGAGCCCCTCTCAGTCGAAAAGCGGAGCACCGCGCATGAGCAGCGTTGAAATTTAGCAGTGGCGAAAAAAGCAATTGCCCGCCACGCTGTAAAAAAACAGGCCATTTAAGGAGCCCAAAGGACACGCTAGAGAACCGACACAGGCAAGTGTCATCTAAGCGTAAAGTGCATCTGCCAGTGTCGATGTTGCCGTCAACCAAGGAGTAGTTTCCGCGATGGTACGACTCGATAAGAAAGCGACTAGGCTGTACGTCCTAGACACGAATGTCCTGATCCACGACCCCGCTGCGCTCTACCATTTCGATGAGCATGATGTGGTCATCCCCATGACCGTGCTCGAAGAGCTGGACAAGCACAAGAACGGCATCCGCGAAATCGCCCGTACGGCACGGCAAATCAGCCGCACCCTGTCCGATCTCACCAGCCAAGTGACGTTCGACGAAATACAGCAAGGCATTCCCATCCCCCGCATCAGCGGAGAATCTGGTCGCCTGCACTTTCTGTGCTACAACGACCTCAAGCCCTTCGACTCGTTAGACGATAGTCCCGATAACCGAATCCTGGCAGAAACCTGCCGTTTGCGTGACGAACGCCCGGATGCCTCGGTCATTCTGATTACGAAAGACATTAACCTGCGGGTCAAAGCCGCCGCGCTAAAAGTACCGGTAGAGGATTACCTCAACGACCGCGCCTTCTCCGATAGCGATGCGATGATCGAGGGCGCGCAGGTATACAGCCAGGCAGGGCATGACGGCGCTTCGCTATGGGAAGCGCTGAATGTCGACGTCACCGTCGAGCGCGTGGGCCATCACACTTTCTATCAGCTCAGTGGCCAAATGCCTCGCGACTGGCACGTGGGCATGCTGGTCTCCGATAGCGAGAACGGCGCCGAGTTCGAGGCCATCGTGCGGGAGCTGTCATCCTCTTCTGCGCGGCTGCAGCTACTCACCAACTATCGCCACCACGCAGGGGTGTGGGGCGTGCACGCCCACGACAGCCGTCAGAACTTTACCCTCAACCTGCTGATGGACCCTGAGATCGACCTCGTCACCATTGCCGGTAATGCGGGCACCGGTAAAACCTTCATGACCCTGGCGGCGGCTTTCCAGCAAACCCTGGACGCCAAGCGCTTCGAGCGTATCGTCTTCACCCGCGCGCCGATTCCCATGGGCGAGGACATTGGTTTCTTGCCAGGTACCGAGGAGGAGAAAATGTCACCGTGGATGGGCGCCTTCCACGACAACATGGATAACCTGCTGCGCAACGAAGAGGGAGAGTCGACGTGGGACAACGGTGCCACACGGCAGCTAATTGGTTCACGGGTACAAATCCGCTCACCGAGCTTTATGCGCGGGCGCACCCTGAACGATACCTTCTTGATCATCGACGAGGCGCAAAACTTCACCCCTAAACAGCTAAAGTCGCTGGTCACTCGTGCAGGGCGCAATACCAAGATCGTTTGCTTGGGCAACGTCGGGCAGATCGATACGCCCTACCTCACCGCCAATACCTGCGGCATGGCCGCCGTGGTCGAGCGGTTCAGAGATTGGCCTCACGCCGGGCATATCACTTTGAAAAGCGTCGAGCGCTCCCGCTTGGCCCTGGCGGCCGAAGAGCTGCTGTAGCGCTCTTTGCGCTTCTCTCGTTACCCTTCTCTCGCTACTCTACCCCGCCCAGCTCGCTGGGCGGCTCTCCTTTGTCTTCAATCGCACGGCGGCTGCCGTTTTGCGGCATTGTCGCTGTTCCAGGGGTTCTCGACGCCGATGGTATCGGCAGCAAACGCCTCGCGCTCACCTAGCGGGCGCGCTTTGCCCACGGTGGTGTCATGACAGGTTTGGCGCTCCATTTCGCTATTGAGCTCTGCCCCGAACAGCACGACGAATGCCGAGAGCCAAAACCACAGCATCAGCGCCACGACCGCCCCTATCGAGCCGTACAGCTCGCTAAACGTCGAAAAGTAGCGCACATAGAGTGACAGCGCGCCAGAGCCTAGCAACCACATCAGCGTCGCAAACAGGGTGCCGTAACTCAGCCAGCGCCACTGCGGTGAGCGCCGATAAGGCGCGAAGCGGTAGAGCAGCGCGATCAGTAGGCTCATCAACACCAACAGGGCCGGCCAGCGCAGCCACTGCAGCACGCGATCCAAGGGGGGGTCGATCATGAGCCTATCCACCATGGCAGGCACGATGGCGATGAACCCCAACGAGACCAACGTCATGCCAATCAAGCCCAGGGTCAGCGACACCAGCACCACGCCCCGGTAGAGCAGCGAGCGCTTTTCCTGCTCGCCGTATACCGCATTGAGACCGATCACCAGCACCGAAACGGCTTTCGAGGCAATGAACATGGCAATGAGTAGCCCCGCCAACGCGGTCATAACGTTACCCGCTTCGGTGCTCTCGACCACTTCCTGCGCCTGTTGATCGATCAAATTGGCCGCATCCGGTGGCATGAAACGGCTGATCGTGTAGAGCTGACGCCCCGCCTCCACCGGATCGAACAGCAGCCCCCACACCGAGATCACCGCCGCAATGGTTGGAAACAGCGCCAGCAGCGCGTAAAACGCCACCCCTGCGGCAAACATGGTGATTCGATCCCGGCGAGCCGCACGCACAACGCGCCAGGCAATATCGTGCCAGCCCCGCCGCGGTATATCGCTGGGCACGTCGGCGGCACGACCTCGACGGTGGCTATCCATTTAGCCCAACCGCTCGCTCAGCCACTTGCCGATATCGTTGACCTGCTGCGGGCAGAGCGCATGGGCCATCGGGTACTGGCGATAGTTGACGTTATATCCCATGGCCTTCAAACGCTCGACGCCACTACGACCTAGGGTTTCGGGCACGATGGGGTCGAAGTTACCGTGATGAACGTCGATCGGCACGTGACGGTTCGCCTCAGCAGGCTCGATGCTGTCGGCGGTGGCAAAGTAGGTCGACATCGCCAACAGCCCACCCAGCGGCTGAGGAAACGACAGCGCGGCCTGATACGCCACTGCCCCGCCCTGGGAAAAGCCCGCCACGATGATGCGCCGACTATCCATGCCTTGGTCGATCTGCTCTTGGATCAGCGCCTGAATACGCTCGGCGGATTTTTTCAGCTGCACCTCATCGACCCGACGCCCCAAGTCCATCGCCAGGATGTCGTACCAAGCGGGCATCACCATGCCGCCGTTGATGGTCACCGGTAGGCGCGGGGCATGGGGCATGATGAAGCGCACGTTGACGCTTTCCGGCAGCGCCAAGGCAGGCACTAGCGGCTCGAAATCGTGCCCATCGGCACCTAAGCCGTGAATGATGAACACACACGCATCGGCGGGTTGACCATTTTTCGGTTCAATAATCAGTTCGCCTGGGGCTGTCATGGGCTATGTCCTTGCTGATATGAAAAGCGCCACCCTAGCGTAAAGCAGCGCGGGGAGCGAGTCATTAGCGGCTTAGAACGGCCATACCCAAGGAATCAGGCTCACGGCAATCCCCCCCGTCAGCACGTTCAAGCCGCCGCCGACGCGGAGAAAATCAGTGATGCGATAACCACCGGGGCCATGCACCATTAAGTTGGTTTGATAGCCAATCGGGGTAAGAAAGCTGGCCGACGCAGCAAACATCACCGCGACTACGTAAGGCATGGGGCTGACGCCGAGGCTTTCTGCGGCCGCCATAACCACCGGAAAGATGATTACCGCCGCCGCGTTGTTGGTCACTAACTCCGTAAGCAGCGCCACGACGCAGTAAGTTCCCACCAGCAGCAGCCACGGGCTGCCCGCCACCAGCGATAGCACGCTGCCTGCCATGGCATCCGCAGCACCTGACGACTGTAACGCTGCCCCCACCCCAAACGAAGCGGCGATGGTCAAAAGCACTTGGGTGTCTAGCCCGCGCTTGGCGGCGCCCACCGTACAACAGCCGGTCAACAGTGCCATGGCCGCGCCCAGCATGGCGGCATTGAGCATGCTCAGCACGCCCAACGCCGCCAGCAGCACCGCACCTATTAAAATTCCCCACGCCAGCGGCGCCTTTTCATGAATGGGCCGCGCCGAGCCGTTGAGTTCGCTGATCAATAAGAAATCTTTCGACTGCCGGTGGCGCTCGATGAACGGCGGGCGTGCCTCCAATAGCAATACATCGGCAGGCTGCAAGCGCACTTGGCCGAGGTTCCCTCTCACGCGCTCGCCGCCGCGACAAATCGCCAGCACGGCCGCGCCGTATAGCGTTCTAAATCGACCGTCACGAATCCGTTGACCAATAAACTGGCATTGATTGGAGACTACCGCCTCGACCAAACGGCGCTCTTTGAACTCTTTTTCTAGGCTAGAAGCGCCATCCCGAGAAGGGATCAGCCCACGGATCTGCTGAAGCTCCACAGCGGCATCCGAGGTACCCACGAACACCAAACGATCCCCGCCTTTGAGCTGCTCCCCTGGTCCAACCACACTGACCACGTTACCGGCACGCTCGATCTCTACAAGGAACAGTTCCTGCAAATGGCGCAGCCCCGCCTCTTCGACCGTGCGGTCTACCAGCACCCCTGATGGGTCGACTTCCATTTCGATCGTGAACTCGCGTGGGTTGGCAAAGGCTTTAGCCGTGCCGCCACGGGCGGGCAATAAACGCGGGCCAAGGAAAATCAGATATGCCAAGCCCGCGACCGCGACCGGAATCCCTACCCACGCCAAGTCGAAAAGCCCCATGGCCAACTCCGGGTAGCGCTCGATCAGCAGCCCATGCACTACCAGGTTAGTGCTGGTACCAAATAGCGTGATAGTACCGCCTAAAATAGAGGCAAAGCTCAGCGGCATGAGCAAGCGCTGTGGGGAAAGACGCAAACGGCGGCTCCAACTCAATACGGCGGGAATATAGGTCGCCACCACCGGGGTGTTATTGAGAAAGCCGCTGAGCGACGCTACGGGTAACAATAGACGTGTCAGCGCGCCGCGTTCACTCGATGGACGCCCCAACACGTAGCGAATGATCAGATCGATACCGCCAGTCTCACGAATACTAGCCACCAGCACGTACATGAACGCGACGGTAAACAGGCCGCTATTGGAAAATCCACCCAGCGCCTGTTGAGGATCGATGACCCCCAGTGTCATTAACACCACTACTGCGCCCATTAAAATGATGTCCGGACCGAGGCGAGAGAGCGCCATCAGCGGAAAAATCGTCAGCACGACCCCTATTGCAATCCAAGCATCCAGCGACATAACCCCACATCCTTTCTCAAGCCCACTCAACTGACATAACCGAACAATATGAAGGGCATTGTGCCGCCTAGCAGATATTCTAAAAAGTTATTTTTAGAAACACAGTCAGAACAAAAAAGAATATGCGTGTGAGGTGTGAGGTGTGAGGTGTGAGGTGTGAGGTGTGAGGTGTGAGGTGTGAGTCAGATAATAATCCACAAACAAAAAACCCCGCACAAGGCGGGGTTTTTCTAGCGCGCTAGCATCGAGTGCTAGCGGCAAACATCAAGCTGGATTAACCCAGAACTTTGATGTTGGAAGCCTGAAGGCCTTTTTTACCCTGAGTGACGTCGAAGGAAACCTTCTGGCCGTCTTGCAGAGTTTTGAAGCCGTCAGCTTGAATTTCGGAGAAGTGCGCGAACAGGTCGTCGCCGTTGTCGTCCGGAGAAATGAAGCCGAAGCCTTTAGTGTCGTTAAACCACTTAACGGTACCAGTTGCCATGATCGAAATCCTCGATTTAGCTTAATGTAGAGCCGGGTAATACCCGAGTTGCAGTGGGTAGAACAAGAAACTTTCACCAGACTCAACGCTAGAGCGTTTCGATACTGCTGACAACGTTCGACTTGCTAACCAACTGCATGCAGCATGCGCTTAACGACGCCGCACGTCAACACTATGATGGAAAAAAAAGTCAATGCAATGAATTTTCTTTCAAAATCCATCCCGCCGCCTTTTCGGCGATCATCAACGTCGGAGAATTGGTGTTTCCACTGGTGATGGTCGGCATCACGCCCGCGTCCGCGACCCGTAATCCCACCACCCCACGCACCCGCAATTTTTCATCCACCACCGCCATTGGGTCATCACGTTTGCCCATCCGCGTGGTGCCGACCGGGTGAAAAATCGTCGTGCCAATATCTCCCGCTAGCCGCGTTAGCTCGTCATCGGTTTGATACTCGACGCCCGGTTTTACCTCTTCAGGTGAATATTTAGCGAAGGCAGGCTGTTCAGCGATACGCCGGGTTACCCGCAGCGAATCAGCCGCCACCTTGCGATCCTCCGGCGTGCTGAGATAGTTCGGCGAAATTGCCGGTGCCTGACGCGGGTCGGCGCTTTTCAAACGCACCGTTCCTCGGCTGGTAGGATTCAAGTTACATACGCTCGCCGTAATGGCCGGATACGGATGCAGCGGCTGCCCAAAGGCCTCTAGGCTGAGCGGCTGAACGTGATACTGAATATTGGGGTACGGCTGATCGTCAGAACTGCGGGTAAACGCACCAAGCTGCGAAGGCGCCATGCTCATCGGCCCGGTGCGCTTGGTCACATACTCCCAGCCAATCCCCGCCTTGCCCCACAGCGTACTGGCAATAGCATTGAGCGTTTTGGCATTACTGACACGATACACCGAGCGAATCTGGAGATGATCTTGCAGGTTTTCACCTACCCCAGGCAGGTCGTGCACCACCTCAATGCCGTGTTCACGCAGATGCTCAGCAGGCCCAATGCCCGACAGCTGTAAAAGGTGGGGCGAGCCAATGGCCCCCGCACACAGCACCACCTCTTTTCGCGCCTGTACGCGCTGGATTTTGCCGCTGCGCACCACCTCTACCCCCGTACAACGAGGCGCTTGTGTATGATCGAAGCAGAGCCGATTTACCTGGGTGGAGTGCCAAAGCGTTAGGTTGTCGCGCTTTAACGCGCTGCGCAAAAACGCCTTAGCGGTATTCCAGCGCCAGCCGTCACGTTGGTTTACCTCAAAATAGGCAACCCCTTCATTACTCCCCCGGTTGAAGTCGTCGGTGCGGGGGATGCCCGCCTGCACCGCCGCTTCGGCAAAGTCATCCAGCACCTCCCATTTCAGGCGCTGCTTTTCGACCCGCCACTCGCCGCCATGGCCATGAAAAGCGCGGTGAGTCTCATCACCGTCGCTGCCTTTATCCAGCCGGTAGTGGTTTTCGTGTTTGATAAAGTCGGGCAGGCAGTTCTCCCAGCGCCACTCGTCGCTGCCGGTGACCTCTGCCCAGTGGTCGTAATCCCGGGCCTGACCGCGCATGTAGATCATGCCGTTGATGCTAGAACAGCCTCCCAGGGTTTTCCCCCGAGGGTAGATCAGCGAGCGGCCATTGAGCCCTTTGTCCGGCTCGGTGCGAAACAGCCAGTCGGTGCGCGGGTTATTAATGCAATAAAGGTAGCCCACTGGAATATGAATCCAGTGGTAGTTATCCCGACCGCCTGCCTCAATCAGCAGCACCCGATTATTGGGGTCGGCGCTCAGTCGATTGGCCATCAGGCACCCTGCGGTGCCTGCGCCAATCACGATGTAATCAAATGCTTCTGCGGTGGGATGAGTGGTTGTATTTGTTGGCATGGGTTTGGCTCCCGTAACGGTCAGGCGCTACTTCGCCGTCGGCATCACAAACTCTGCACCCGCGTCGATGGAGTCCGACCAGCGCTGCATGATCGACTTCTGCTTGGTGTAGAAGCGCACACCCTCTTCGCCATACGCGTGGGTATCGCCAAACAGCGAGCGCTTCCAGCCGCCAAAACCGTGCCACGCCATAGGCACCGGAATCGGTACGTTGATACCGACCATGCCCACCTGAATACGGCGGCCAAATTCCCGGGCAACGCTGCCGCTTTCGGTAAAGCAGCTCACGCCGTTGCCAAATTCGTGATCGTTAATCAGTTGAATGGCGGTCGCCACATCCGGCACGCGCACGCATACCAGCACCGGGCCAAAAATCTCCTCTTTATAGATAGTCATCTCTGGCGTGACGTGGTCGAACAGGGTGCCGCCCATCCAGAAACCGTCTGCACAGCCCTCACCCGCTTGAGTGCTATCAAACTCGCGGCCATCGACGATAAGCTGCGCGCCTTCTGCCACGCCCTTTTCGATGTACCCGGTGATCCGCTGATGCGCTTGGCGGGTCACGATGGGCCCCATTTCTGCATCCAGCTGCATGCCATCTTTGACTTTCAGCGTCTTAGCCCGCTCGGTGAGCATCGGCACGACTTTATCGGCCACATCGCCGACCAGCACGGCCACGCTAATCGCCATGCAGCGCTCGCCCGCACTGCCGTAGGCTGCGCCAATTAACGCATCCACTGCTTTATCAAGATGGGCGTCTGGCATCACGACCATATGGTTTTTCGCCCCGCCCAGTGCCTGCACGCGTTTGCCGTGCTTAGCCCCGCGCTCGTAAATCAGGTTGGCAATCGGCGTAGAGCCGACGAACGACAGCGCTTTAACGTGTGGGTGGTCGATCAGCGCTTCGACGGAGTCTTTATCGCCCTGCACCACGTTGAACACGCCATCGGGCAGGCCTGCTTGTGTCAACAGATCCGCGATCATCAGCGAGGCGCTAGGGTCCAGCGGGCTGGGCTTGAGAATAAAGGTATTACCGGCGGCAATGGCGATGGGGAACATCCACATCGGCACCATCGCCGGGAAGTTAAACGGCGTAATACCGGCGACCACGCCCAGCGGCTGGCGCACGGTCCAGTTATCGATGCCGGTGCTAACCTGCTCGGTGTAATCACCCTTTAATAGCTGGGGAATACCGCAGGCAAACTCGACAATATCAATACCCCGTGCCACTTCGCCCTGGGCATCGGTAAATACCTTGCCGTGCTCTTTGGTGATTGCTTCGGCCAGGGCATCTTTATTGGCGTTCAGCAGCTCCAGGAATTTGAACATTACCCGAGCGCGGCGAATAGGCGGCGTATCGGCCCAGGCTGGAAATGCTGCTTGGGCGGCTTGCACGGCGGTATCCACATCGGCGGCCGAAGCCAGGGCAACGCGGCCGGTGACCTGCCCGGTGGCAGGGTTGAAGACATCCAGGGCGCTGCCGGAGGCGCCTTCGCTGCGTTGGCCGTTAATAAAGTGGTGGATGGCGTTGGTTGTCATTGTCGCTACCTTTATAACAAAAGCTTAAGTGATCGGAGGATGATCACTAGACTACCCCGCCTAACAGGCCAAGCAATTGAGTAATTTTTAACCCAGATATAAGCTTTGCTAATAACATAACAATGAAGGTTCACCACCATGCAGGAGTACGCCACGCTGCGGGCCTTTGTGGCCGTTGCCCATACCGGCAGCGTCTCAAAGGCGGCCGAGCAGCTCCACCTGACCCAGCCCGCCGTTAGCCTAAAGTTGAAGCAGCTACAGCAACATCTGGGCTTAACGCTGTTTACCCGCCGCCCACAAGGGTTAACGCTGACCGCCGATGGTTACGCCCTGCTACCGGCCGCTGAAAATGCCCTGGCCAGCGCCCTGGCCTTCGAGCAGAGCGCCAGCGCGTTACACAGCACGCTGCGTGGCAAGCTGCGCATTGGCACCATTGTTGACCCAGAATTTATTCGCTTGGGCGATTTTCTCAGCCGCTTGATGGCTCGCGCACCACAGCTGGAAACCGAGCTTCACCACGGCATGAGCGGCAGCGTATTGGACAACGTCGAGCAGGGGGAGTTAGATGTGGGCTTTTTTCTCGCCCCGCCCGGCGAAGGCACTGGCAATCCTACGCTAGCATGGCGAGAGTTAACCCACTTTCACTACCACGTGGTGGCACCGCCGGGCTGGGAAGCCAAACTTGCCGACACCCGCTGGGAGGCGCTTGCGCAACTGCCCTGGATTGTGACCCCCACCGTGTCAGCGCACTCCCGGCTACTCAAGCGAGCGCTGGCCGCAAGCGGCGCGACCCCGAACCGTGTTGCCCAGGTCGACCAAGAGGCGTGTATGCTGGATTTAGTCAGAGCAGGCGTGGGCCTGAGCCTAGCGCGAGACGCGCTGGCCATGGCCGAACGCCAAGAGAGCGGCTTGGCGGTGGCGGACAACGTTCGCCTGCCCTGCGCATTAAGCCTGATCTGGCGCAGCGACCGCGCCACCGAACCTACGATTAAGGCGGCGCTGGACACCCTCGATACGGTATGGCCGCATCGTCTAAGGTCGCTGTAAGGAAGCGGAACCTCTCGACACTAATGGGCTCAATAACGAGCATTGATTCGTCACCGCCACCGGAGTGTTTACAATGATCCGATTTCCCTCTTTTCGCCCTTTAACCCTGTGCGTGATGGCCGCCGCCGGTCTGGCAAGCGCATCGCTTCACGCGCAGTCCAATAGCGAGGCGACCTTTGCTGGCGGCTGTTTCTGGTGCATGGAACCGCCTTACGACAAACAGCCGGGCGTGAGCGCCACCATATCCGGCTACATGGGCGGCGAGCTTGAGAATCCGACCTACGAGCAGATCTCCCGAGGCGGTACTGGCCATGCGGAAGTCGTGCAAATCGAGTATGACGACAGCCAAATCAGCTATGAACAGCTGCTGGAGATTTTCTGGCGGAACATAGACCCCTTCGCCGTCGACCGCCAGTTCTGCGATAGCG
Organism: Halomonas meridiana; assembly: GCF_009846525.1. NCBI lineage: Bacteria > Pseudomonadati > Pseudomonadota > Gammaproteobacteria > Oceanospirillales > Halomonadaceae > Vreelandella > Vreelandella aquamarina. Next base: position 2,840,823 of record NZ_CP024621.1, read on the forward strand.
GTGATCAGTACCGGTCGGCGATCTTTTATCATAATGATGAGCAGCGGGCCTTGGCCGAAGCGTCGAAAGCCGAGATGGAAGCCCGTTTCGATCAAGAGATAGCGACTCAAATCGTTCCTGCCAGCGAGTTTTGGGCAGCCGAGGAGTATCACCAGGATTACTACGAAAAAAATCCGCTGCGCTACAAATTCTACCGCCTGAGCTGCGGTCGGGATGACCGTCTAGAAGAAGTGTGGGGCGAAGAAGCGGGCGGCCCTACTGTCGAGTAATCTCACCCCGTTAGCCTCAAAACGGCAAGGCGGTTGATTCGCCTTGGCGTTTTTTATGGAACGATTCCCTATGCGCCCTGCCCTACTAGCAGGTTTATATGATGGCGACTCATTCATTTGGGCAAACCGCCATTTTTCTACTAAGGTAGAAAGTCAGCATTAATAGACCAGTCGGCTAAAGGGCTGCTCTATCTGATTAAACGCCCCGTTGATCTAAAGATAGGAGATCTTATGAGCAACACCATTACGACAGTGAACCCGACCACCGGCGAAACGCTTGAGACCTATACGCTGATGGATGAAAGCCAGGCCAAGCAGGTAGTCGAGGCCAGTCATGAGGCGTTTCTGGATTGGCGGCTCAAGCCGCTCGAGCACCGCGCCAAGGTGGTGAAAGCGATTGGCGAAGCAATGAACGCGCATAAAGAAGAGCTTGCCGACCTGATGGTCAAAGAGATGGGCAAGCTGCCCTCGCAAGCGCGCCAGGAAGTGGATCTTTGCGTCGGCATTTGTGATTACACCGCCGAGCATGGTCCCACCAAGCTGGCTGATGAAGAGCGCAAACCCGGTAACGGCGAGCGCGGCATCGTCACCTACTCCCCCATGGGCGTGATTTACGGCATTCAGCCGTGGAACTTCCCTGCTTACCAAGTAGTGCGCTACTCCATCGCCAATATTATGGCAGGTAACAGCGTGCTGCTAAAACACGCTGAAAACGTGACGGGTAGCGGCCTGCTGCTGGAAAAAATCTACCGTGAAGCGGGCTTGCCGGAAAACGTTTTCCGTACGCTCGTCATTTCACACGATGTGTCCGACACTGTCATCGCCCATAAAGCCGTACGTGGCGTGACTCTAACCGGTAGCGACGGCGCTGGCCGCAAAGTGGCCGCTAAAGCCGCCGAGCATCTGAAAAAGACCGTACTAGAGCTAGGCTCCAACGATGCCTACTTGGTGCTGGACGATGCCGACCTGGACGTGGCGGTGGATACCTGCGTGACTGGCCGCGTCTTTAACGGCGGCCAAACCTGTGTGGCGGCAAAACGCTTTGTGGTCACCGAGAAAAACTACGAAGCGTTCAAAGAGCGCTACGTGGCACGCATGAAGAACTTGAAAGCGGGCGACCCGACCAAAGAAGATAGCGACCTAGGCCCGATGGCCCGTGTCGATCTTCGCGACGGCCTTCACGAGCAGGTGGAAGAGAGCGTGCGTAAAGGCGCGAAAATCCTCTGCGGCGGTGAGAAGCCGGAAGGCAAAGGGGCGTTCTACCCGGTCACCGTGCTGGATAACGTCACCCCCGGCCAACCCGCCTACGACGACGAGTTGTTCGGCCCGGTTGCCGCGTTGATTCGCGCCAAAGATGATGAAGACGCCATGCGCATCGCCAACGACAGCCGCTACGGCTTGGGCGGCGGCATCATCTCCAAAGACGTGAAGCGTGCCACCGAGCTTGCCAGCAAGTATTTCGATACCGGCATGGTGTTTATCAACGGCTTTGGTGTGGCAACGCCTGAAATGCCGTTTGGCGGCGTGAAGGATTCAGGCTATGGCCGTGAGCACGGCGGCTTTGGTATGCACGAGTTCGTCAACGCGAAATCGGTGATTGTGGTGCAAAGCTAACATCACCAAGCCCATCGGCTCACGATGGGCTAACCCATAAAAACGCCGCAGTGTCGTTTCACGACCTGCGGCGTTTTTATGGGTAGCGTATTTTAAAAGCAGCGTTAGGCGATTTGCCGCCGACGCTGCCATAGCGTCACCAACAGTGCCACCACCAGCCAGCTTACCAGCGCGGCGATCACGTCATCCAACACAATGCCCAACCCGCCGTTAACGTATTCCGCTAAATGAATAGGTGGCGGTTTCAAGCCATCGAAGAAGCGGTAGACGCCAAACGCCAAGGCCAGTACCAGCGGATGGCGAGCGGCTGTTAGCCCCAGCACTACCAGCGGGAAGGCGACGTACTCATCGGCGACAATGCTACCGTGATCCAAACCATCGTAGTGCCACGCCGCGATATGACACACCGGCACCGCGGCCACCAGCATCAGCGCGATGATGGCAGCCTGCTGTCCGGTCGGGCGACCCAAGAGCCACCACGCCAGCGGCAAGCCAATCAATGAACCAAAGGTGCCTGGCGCAACGGGCGCTAGCCCTAGCCCAAAGCCGGTCGCTAGCCAAAAATTAATCGTATCGAGCATTAGCCAGCCTGCTGTGCCTGACGTTCAAGCTCTGCCGCCATCTCTGGCGTTAGGTTTAGCGCGCTGGCGAGTTGATCCAACCATGCCCGCTCCATGGGGTTTTGGTCGTCAATTACTGCCACGCTGATGAGATACATCTCGCGAGCTGCCTGGGGGGAATCCGCCTCACGGGCGAGTGACTGGGCATCCAGCGGCGCTTTTAGCTGCTGTTCCACCCAGCGGTGCATCTCCTCATCCGCGCCAAGGGCATCAATCTGATCGGTAATTAGCGCCTGCTCCTGCTCATCGATATGACCATCCGCACGGGCGGCCATGATCATTGCCTGCAGCAGTTCCAGGCTGCGACGCTCTTGATACTCACCGCTCAACACCTCGACACGCTCGCCTTCTGATGAGGATTGGGTCGCCGCTCCTTTCTTTTCCTGAGAGCTTTGCCACGCTTTCCACGCCAGCATGCCTACACCCGCAATCGCGCCATATTTCAACGCTTTACCGCCCATGCTGCGGCCACGTTTGGAACCCACCAGCATGCCCATGGCACCGCCGCCCAGCAGGCTTTTCACATCAAAACCGCTGGAACCGCTGCTTTGACGTGTACCTTGGCTGCTGTTACCGCCTAAATGGCGGGAGAGCCCATCAATCACACCTTTGACATCCATGCCGCCGCTGCTGCCTTTGCTACCACTGGCCTGGCTCATCAGCTGCTGTAGAATTTTGCTTGCGTTCATCCTTGCACTCCTCAATAAACATTCGTTCGACGGGGCGAACGCGGGTCGTTTAACCCTTGTTATAGCGCATGCTACATGAATGCAGCATGAATTAACCCCGCGCTAGCGCTTAGCTCAGCGCCCCTTTCACCGCGACCGAACCGCCGTGACGGCTAGCGCTCACCTCAATACGAACCGGCATCTGCTCTTTGAGTTCGCTGACGTGGGAAATAATCCCAATCATGCGGCCGCTCATTTGCAGCTCGCTCAGCATGGCAATGGCTTGATCCAAGGCGTCTTGGTCCAGGCTGCCAAAGCCTTCATCAATAAATAGCGTATCGAGCTGAATACCACCCGCGTAGGCCTGCACCACATCAGAAAGCCCCAGCGCCAGCGACAGCGCCGCCATAAACGACTCCCCACCAGAGAGCGTCGCCACCGGGCGATTTTTGCCGGTGTAAGTATCAGCCACGTCCAGCTCAAGGCCAGACGCTTTATTGCCTTTAGAGGGGTCTTCCCGGCGCACCAACTGGTAGCGCCCACAGCTCATGCGCACCAAACGTTCAGACGCTTGAATCAACACATCATCCAGCAGCACGCCCAGTACAAAGCGCTGCAGGCTGATGCGGTGGCCGGTGCGGCCGTTGGCGACATCGCTCAGCGTGCCCCACAGCTTGTACTGCTCCTCCAGCGCTGCCTCTGCGCGGCGGGCATCCACCAAGCGCTGCTGGGTAGCAGTGAGCTGGTCGACGCGTGCAGCCAAGCGCTGATACGTTTGGCGGCAGGCCTCTTCGTGGGTCTTGGCCGCGTCAGCGTTGGCATTGAGGGCGGCAACGTCGGGGGGCGTCTTGCCCTGCAGCAGCGGCTCGCTGGCCTCAATTTGACCTTCCAGCTTCGCCAGCTCCCGCTGAAAGCGCGCGACGTTGTCACTTAGGCGCTGCTGCTCCGGCGCTTCTAGCCTGGCAGCGGTAAACGCCTGCTCATCGCTAAAGGGGCTGGCCTGCAGCGCTGCTTGCCATTCAGCTTGGGCGGTTTCCAAAGTGCGCTGCGCCTCTGCTTGGCGCTGGGTGGCCTCTGTCAGCGTGGTTTGCGCTTGGGTGAACGCCGTGTGGGCAGCTTGGGCCTGAGTATGGGCGGCTTTCCACGTTTGTTCGTAGGTGCCTATCTCGCGCTTTATGCTGTCTAGCGAGGCGTTCAGTGCTTCCAGCGAGGTGGCTTCCCCTAATTGCCCACGCAGTTGCTGGCACTGCTCGTTGAGGTGGTTTGCCTGCTGCTCTAGGCGCTGGGCGTCTTGCTGGGCACTCACCCAGGTTTGGCGGGCACGCTCGTAAGCATCCCGCGCCTGCTTCACCTCCTCTTGCGTCACCAGCGCCTGAGCGGGTACGGCAGGCGTTGGATGCTCGCGGCTGCCACACACCGGGCAGGGCTGGCCGCTTTCCAACCGCTGGGCGATCAGCGCCGCTTGGCCCTGGTGCCAGCGCATCTCCTGCTCGATGGTATGCTGCTCTTGCTGTGCGGCAGCGCGCTGCTTCTGCTCTGCCGTTTCAAGCGCTTGTGCCGCCTGCTGGGCGAGCGTTTGGTACTGCCCTTCCAGCGTGGTCAGCTCCTGGCACTTGTCGAGGGATTGCTCCAGAGCATAGGCCTGGCGCTGCAGTTCAGGCAGCCGTTCATGCTGGGCATTGGCCTCCTCCAGCGCCGTCTGGGCCTGCTGGTGGGCTGCCTGCCGAGGAGCGATGGCCTGTTCGGCGGCGTGGCATTCCCGTTGGGCGGCGGTGGCGTTTTTCTGGGCGCTTTGCAGCGCGTAAAACGGCGTTGCCAGGGTTTGGGTTTGTTCGTGCTGGCGAAGCTGTTCCTGGGCGTGCTGCACCGCTGGCTGCTGCTCTAGCAAGGTAGATTTTGCGCTGACCAGCGCGGCGTGCTGCTCGAACTGGCGGGCCAATGTTGTGCCCGCCTGGGCAGCCGCCACAGCCTGCTCGCGCTGTTCGCTGGCCGTGGCGAGATCCTGCTTGGCGGCTTGATAGTCGGGGGCGAGCGCCGCGAGTGCTTCATTAAGGGCAGCCTCGCTCTCAACATCGCTGGCCGAGAGCATCCCTTGCACCCGCTGGCGGTGGTCGTTCACCTCGCGGACAATATGCTTGGCCTGCTCCAGCAAACGCTGTTCGATACGCTGAAAAATCTGGGTTTGGAACAGCTGGGAGAAAATGACTTCGCGCTCTTTGGAGCCTGCCAGCAGCAGTTCGCGGAACTTACCCTGAGGGAGCACCATCACCTGACGAAACTGATTGGCGTCTAGGCCTATTAGCGCTTGCAGCTCCGCCGTGGCGTCGGTGACCTTTCGCGCCACTAGGCACTCGTCCTCCTCACCTTCCGGAGTGAGTCGCCATAGCTGGGCTTCTGCGGTTTGTGTCGTTGTGCCTTCGCCGCTGGCTTTGGGACGCTCCTGCAGAGGCACTCGGCGCACCCGATACATGGCATCACGCAGGCGAAACGTCAGGCTGACTTCGGTGAGCAGAGAGGCTTCCGCTTGGTCGCAGCGCATTTGAACGGCGTCCCGCTCGTTGCCGGTGGTTTGGCCGTACAAGGCAAAACAAATCGCATCGAGGATCGAGCTTTTACCCGCGCCAGTGGGGCCGTTAATCAGAAACAGCGGGCTTCTGCCCAGCGCGGTGAAGTCGATGGTTTCGCTACCGGCAAAGGGGCCAAAGGCCTTCATGGTGAGCGTTAATGGCGTCATGCTTGGCCCTCCTGCTCACGGCTCAGGGTAGTGATCAACTCGCCCATGGCACGGGCCTGGGCGTCGCTCATTGGCTCGCCGCTGGTTTGAGCGAAAAAGTCGCTGAACATATCCAGCGCGCTGAACGCAAGCCGCTCGCGGTCTAGCTGTTGGCGGCCTTTTGCTTCCAGCATGCCGGGCTTTTCCAGGTGCAGCACGTTGGGGTACACCGCCCGCAGTTTGCCCATGGGGTCGAGAATGGCGTGGCGGTCGGTGAGGCGCACCAGCAGATAGTCATCGGCGTGGGGGTCAGCGGCCCCTTGGGCCAGCAGCTGAGCCAGCTCACCTTCCAGCACGCGGACATCCCGGCGGGGCAGCAGCGGATGGTGGGCTATTTGGGTGACGCCTTCGCTGCCCACCTCAACAAGGGTGACGCCTTTGCGCTGGGTGGCTTCGGAAAAGCTGTACTTTAGCAGCGAGCCGCTATAGCGAATATGCTCGCCACCGCGAATCTGGGGGCCGTGAAGGTGGCCCAGCGCCACGTAGTCAAAGCCCTGCATGGGTTCCCACGCCACGCTTTCCGCCCCACCTAGGGTGAGCGGGCGCTCGGAGTCGCTGGCGGTTCCGCCATCCACAAAACAGTGGCTCATCAGTAGCGTCGGGCGGCCCGGCTGGCGCTGTGCCTCAATGCGCTCCAGCAGGTAGCAGTGGGCGCTGTCGAAGTCGCGCACGTCTTCGCCAAACTCGCTGCGTACATATTCTGGGTCGGCGTAGGGGATGCCGAAGATATCCACCGTGTCATTGCCAATCGTGAGCGTGACCGGCTGGTCGCAGGTGGCTAGGTCGGTGAGAATATGCAGCCCGGCCTGGCGCAGGTGGCGGGCGCCAAACCCCAGCCGCTCGGCACCGTCGTGGTTACCGGAAATCATCACGACCGGCAGGCCACGCTTCTCGCACAGCTCGCCTAAGATCTCATCCAGCAGCGTGACCGCCGCTGCCGGAGGCACCGAGCGGTCGTAAATATCGCCCGCCACCAGCACGGCATCCACCTGCTCGCGGTCGATGATCTCCAGCAGCTGCTGCAACACATGACGCTGGTCTTCCAGCAGGGAAAGGTTGTGAAACAGCCGCCCTAAATGCCAATCGGCGGTATGAAGTAATCGCATGACAGGCTCGACACAGAAACGTTAGCTGCATCATAACAACCTGACACCGCGACGCTAGCGCTTAGGGAGTGATAGGCAGCTGACGCTTGTGCGCCGAGCGCTGGTAGGTTTGGATAATGGTGGCACGGGCGCTCTCGCTTATTTGCTCGCCGGTCAGAAAGGCATCGATATCCGCATAGCTAACGCCCAGCGCTTCTTCGTCGGCGAGCTGTGGTTTGAGGGTTTCCAGGTCGGCGGTGGGCTGTTTTTCTACCAGCGCTTCCGGTGCCCCTAGCACGGCGCCGACCTGCCGCACCTGGGCTTTGGTCAACCCGGTGAGCGGCGCAATATCGCAGGCACCGTCGCCATACTTGGTAAAAAAGCCCATCAACGCTTCGGCCGCTTGGTCGGTGCCTACCACCAACCCTGCGTTGGCGCCTGCTACGGCGTACTGGGCCACCATCCGCTGGCGCGCTTTAATGTTACCCAGCACGAAATCCCGCTGATGGGCGTCGGTAAAGCCCAGCCCACCGGCTTCAAGCGAGGCCAACAGCGCATCGCTGGCCGCCTGAATATTGACCGTCAGTACGTTATCCGGCTGGATAAACGCCAGCGCCTGCAGGGCGTCTTCTTCATCCTGCTGGGTGTCGTAGGGCAAACGCATAGCGTAGAAGTGCGCCTCGACTCCCTCTTGGCGGGCTTTTTCTACCGCCCGTTGCGCCAGCCGCCCGGCCACAGTGGAATCGACACCGCCACTAATCCCCAGTACTAGGCTCTTCTGCCCGGTGCTCACTAGCTGGCGATATAAAAATGTCACACGACGCTCCACTTCCTGCTGTGGGTCGATGGTGGGAGACGCTTGCAGCGCTGTCTGGATATGGGCCTGATTGGCTTGATGGTTGATAGCACTCCCCTGCCCCTCTACCACGGCTGAGTGATGCTCCGGTAGGCGCTTCAGCGCGTAGTGGGCGGCAGCTAAACGCACCTCGTTGCGGTCACCGGAAAAGCGCCGCGTCTCGGATATCAGGTAGTACTGCTGTTCGTGGTAAAACGCCCAGGCAAAACATACCGTACCTACCGGAATGCCGTCGTGGGGCTCTGGTCCGGCAATGCCGGTATTAGCCAGGGCCACGTTGGCATCGTTGTTGGTCAACGCCCCCAGCGCCATCTCCTTGGAGGTGGCCTCGCTGGTTAATCCGCACGTCTCAATGGTATGGGCGCTCACGGAGAGATAGCGCTGCTTTGCGTCAGGGGAGTACACGGCCAGGCCACCATCTATTGATTGGCCGCTGCCGGGCACCCGCGCCAGTTCCGACACGATCAGCCCAGCCGTGCAGGACTCGGCGGTGGCGAGTTTCAAGGCGTGTTTTTGCAGATAGTCGCGGACATGTTCGAGCAGTTCCATTGCCATTTCCTTTTTTGGGGGTATGCCTGCGTGTTGAAATCCCTCAAGCCACTATAGGTAATCCCTGCCATTTGTCGAAAGGCGGCCAACCCACCCCGGCACGCCGTTTCGCGCTGAAAGCCGCATAAAAAAAAGCCCCCATCGCAGGATGGGGGCTGAAGGCTTACCGGGTAAATTTAATCTAGATTAGTCCCGAAACGCGTCCGGATAGGTCGTTAGGTCAACGCCCCAAAGCATCGGCAGCAGGAAGTAGACCGCAGCCACAATCAGGAACATCGCAATGATGTTCAGCCAGAAGCCGTTACGCACCATCTCGATGATTTTGATTTTGCCGGTGGCGAAGATGATCGCGTTAGGCGGCGTGCCCACTGGCAGCATAAAGGCGCAGTTAGCCGCCATGGCCGCAGGTACCATCAGCACAAACGGGTGAATATTCAGCGCCAGCGCCAGCGACGCCAGTACCGGCAGAATCATGGTGGCCGTGGCCGTGTTGGAGGTGATTTCGGTTAAGAACAGCACCATGCCGGTCGCCAGCAGAATCACCAGCAGGAAGTTCACGCCTTCCAGCACGCTCATTTGGCCGCCAATCCAGGAAGCTAGGCCCGACGAGCCAAAGCCCGCCGCAATGGCCAAGCCGCCGCCGAACAGCAGCAAGATGCCCCACGGTACGTCTTTGGCCACATCCCACCCCAGCAGGCAGCCGCCTTTGTTGGGGGAAGGAATGAGAAACAGCGCCACAGCAGCGGTGATCGCAATCATGGTGTCGTTAATGCCAGGGATGTTAATGATCTGGCCTTGCCATAAAAACGACCGAGTGATCCAGAAGAACGCGGCGAACAGGAACACACCGAGTACCGCCTTCTCTTCGAAGGTGATCTTACCCAGCGCCTCTTTCTCTTTACGGATCAGCGCTCGACCGCCCGGCAGTTTGGCGAGCTTGATCGGGTAGATGAAGCGCGTCAGCATCACCCAGCCAATCACCAGCAGCGAAACGACCACCGGGAAAGCGAACATCAGCCACCCCGCGAACGAAATCTCGACGCCAAACAGTTCATTGACGATGGCTGCCAGGATAATGTTCGGCGGCGTGCCAATCAGGGTGCCCAAACCACCAATGGTGCCGCCATAGCCCACACCAAAAATCAGCGCTTTGCTGAACTTATCGATCTCTTCACTGTGGTCACCTTCGGTTTTATTCAGCTCTTGGGTGACCTGGTAGACAATCGCGGTGCCAATGGGCAGCATCATCATGACGGCGGCGGTGTTGGATACCCACATGGACAAAAAGCCCGTTGCCGCCATGAAACCGAACACGATGCTGTTTATGCTGGTGCCGAGCACGGAGATGATCGACAGCGCAATACGCTTGTGCAGATCCCACTTCTCCATGGCCAAGGCAATCATGAAGCCGCCCAAGAACAGGAAGATGATCGGGTTACCGTAAGCCGCCGTGACGGCGCTACCCTCCAGCGCACCGGTAATGGGCAGCAGTATAATCGGCAGTAGCGAGGTCACGGGAATGGGAATGGCCTCGGTGATCCACCACACCGCCACCCATAAGGTGGTGGCCAACACCATGCGCCCTTCGAAGCTCAGATCGGCCGGGTGGAAAAACAGCACCACCAGTGCAAACAGCAGCGGGCCCAGCACCAGACCGATCGTCTGAGCCCGGTTGTAGGCAGGGGGTTTTGGTGGTTGGCCGCCGGGGCCGTGACCGTCTTGGGCGTCGTGTGACTCTCCGCGCGATGCAGCGCCACCCGCACTCGAGGTCGGCAACGCACACATCAGGAGGTTTTTGACTTGGTCGTGGGAGTGCCAGAGGTGGTCCCACAGCGTCATCGTGGCAGTTCTGCGCATTATAAATGTACCGCTCGCAGTCAGGGGGAACGAAAGGGCTCAGGAGGTGGCTGGCCCGATGGCATGTCTAACCAACGCCACTGGCGTTTTCGGTGCCCTTTATTCACTGCAATAGGCCATTAGTCCAGTCAATTGGCGACGATTACAACCAAAGTCTAACCACTTTAGTCGCAATGTTTAGTCACTACTAACATTAAACGGAACCACCTTTTACGGAGATATCATCGTGTTAGACCGCTTTACCATGCCGATGACCCAGCGCCCGCTTCGCTATCTGGCGCACGCCTTGCATCATCGACACATCACCCCGGATCAGGTCACGCTGGCAGCTTTTATCATTGGCATCTGCGCCCTGCCGCTGCTGGCGTTCGAACAGTATGGGTTGGCACTGGCCGCCATCGTGCTCAATCGTCTAGGAGATGGGGTAGACGGCGCCTTGGCCCGCCTGAGCGGCCAGCAAAGCGATGCAGGGGGCTTTCTGGACATTGGGCTCGACTTTGTCTTTTACGCGGCGGTGGTGCTCGGTTTTGCACTGGCGGACTCGGCGCAAAATGCCCTCCCCGCCGCGCTACTGCTGTTTGCGTTCATTGGTACCGGCACCTCCTTTTTGGCCTTTGCTATTGCCGCCAAAGCCCGCCAAGTAGAGCGCCCCAATTTTCCTAAGAAAGCCTTTTATTATTTAGAGGGCTTGACCGAAGGCACTGAGACGGTTGCCGCCCTGGTACTGTTCTGCCTGTTTCCGAAGGCGTTTCCGCTGCTGGCCAGCCTGTTCGCCGCTGCCTGTCTAATCACCACGGTCACACGTCTATGGGGCGGCTACTGGACACTGCGCGCATGACCCGACGATGACACCATTGTTAACATTTTGTATAGCTTTTATGAACGCCTTTCCCGAGTCGCTGGTCTATGCTGTGAGTATGAGTCAGCCGTGCCTAAGGGGTCTGGAAGACGACACGGCTGCTCTCTTTGAGGGGGATCACCCACATTACCCGAATTGGGGAGGTCAGATGATCCGTCAACATATTTTCAAAGGCACTCAGCCTGGCAGCCGAGAACATCTTGAGAAATATCTTATGGAACAAAAACATAGTCGTGCAAAAGCAAAACAGTTAGACGTAGTGACCGTCGCGACCGTGTCGTTCTTCGCGGGATGTCTGGTCACTTTACTAGCCACCTTCACGTTCTAGCACCCACCGCTTCGTGCCCACAGACAGCGAAATCCCCACGTGAAACGTGGGGATTTTTTTGTCCTGCTTGATTCATGTGAATTTTTGCAGACAGCCGAAACGGGTGATTGATTCTCACCCACCCCTGTATTACTCTCGAAGAGTACAAGACGCGTATAAATAGCGTTTTGATATTTCTGTTGCTCTTGCCGAGCAGCCGTTGGCATTCACAAGGAGTCGTGGCATGCATACTCATTCTCTAGTCGATATCTCACAAGCGGGCTTGAAACTCGCCATTCAAGAAATCAAGGAAGAGATGTTCGATACCCCGCAGTGTGACTACACCATTGCGAAACTGCTGAGCCACTGTGGCCAGTTCGACGCCGCCGAGCGACACATCGACGACATGCTATTGAAGTGGGGAGCTTCCCCGGACGTCGTAGCCCTGACCGAACGCGCCTATGCCGACATGGCGAGCTTAAACGCGCAGCATGCCGCCCACGCGTCCGTGGCAATGTCTCAGCGCCCATCAGCTTTGACCACTTCTAGCGCCGTTGCTTAAGCGCTCAAGCGACCGTGTAACTCCCTATCGCTATAAACGGCTTGCCTCTTTCCAAGTGGCAAGCCGTTTTTTTGTTCAGTCCAAATGATCCAGCGTCACGACGATGTCCTGGGTGGAGACGTCTACGTTCCAAAAGGTGTAGCTGTCATCATCCTCGTCGACCAAGCGGATATCGAATAAGGGGCTCTTGTAGCCCGTCAGCGTCACGCGCTGGGTATCCCCATCCATCAACACTTCGCTACCCAGCACGTCTTCCTCCCAGCTTTTCGAATCCGCCGGGCTTACGTACATGTAGTAAATGGTGTAGCCAGTGCGATTGGTGATATCGACGTAGTAGTCGGCAGCCATGACGAGCGACGAGCTACACAGCATCAGCAGTGCCGCTAACAACACTTTCATACGCATGGAACGTTCCTTCTTCTTTTTTTGAGATAGGCGGGGGTGGCACCAAGGCCACGCTGCGGTGATGCCCCGCAGCAAGCGAAGTATAGTCGGGCGCTCACGTCCGCGATAGCGAGTGACGATTTTTGACACACCCACCCAAGAGGGGCTCGCAACTGATAGAATGCTGCCCCTTTCAGGCGCGGTTGCGGTTACCGCCGCATCGCTTCCCTCCCTCTACTACCTGAGAGTCGCGCAATGATTGCCACCGCTAATGCCGTTTTTCGGCCCTTGTTACGGCTGGGACTTATCCCTCAAATCGTGATCGGTATTGTCGCTGGGGTTCTGCTGGCCCTATTCGCCCCCGAGATGGCCAGCCATGTTGCGCTACTGGGCCAGCTATTCATTGCCGCGCTGCAGGCCGTGGCCCCTATCCTGGTCTTCGTACTGGTGGCAGCGGCCATTGCGGCCCACCAAACGGGTCAACCGACCCGTATTCGCTCGGTGCTCGTTCTGTACGTCGCGGGAACGCTGATTGCTGCGTTGATTGCCGTGGCCGCAAGCTTTGCGCTCCCCACGGAGCTGGCCTTGGATGCAGGACAAGTCAATGGCAACCCGCCTAGCGATATTCTGACCGTGCTGCGTGATCTGCTGCTCAACGCGGTCGCCAACCCCGTCACGGCCCTGATGGAAGCCAACTTCATCGCCATTCTGGCCTGGGCAATTGGTTTGGGGTTGACGCTGCGCCAGGCCAGCGACACGACTCGCCAAGCGCTGAGCGATTTATCCGCCGCTGTTACGCGCATTGTCACGCTGGTGATTCGCTTAGCGCCGCTGGGTATTTTCGGCTTGGTGGCCGGTACGCTGGCGGAGTCTGGCGTTCAGGCACTGTTGAACTACGCCCAGCTACTGGGGGTAATCGTTGGCTGCATGCTATTTGTGGCGCTGGTGAGTAACCCGCTGCTGGTCTATTTAGCCACCCGCCAAAATCCTTATCCGCTGGTCTTCGCCTGCCTACGGGGCAGCGCCATTACGGCGTTTTTCACTCGAAGCTCGGCGGCCAACATCCCGGTCAACTTGGAACTTTGCCGCCGCTTGGACCTGGATGCCGACACCTATGCGATCTCCATTCCGCTGGGCGCCACCATCAATATGTGCGGCGCGGCGATCACGATTACCGTGATCACTCTGGCCACCACGCATACACTGGGCATTAGCGTCGACTTCCCCACTGCGCTGCTGCTCTGCGTGGTGTCGGCCCTCGCAGCCTGCGGCGTTTCTGGCGTGGCGGGCGGTTCGTTGATGCTGATTCCCATGGCCGCTAGCCTGTTCGGCATTCCCACCGAAGTCGCCATGCAGGCCGTCGCTATTGGCTTCGTGATTAGCGTGATACAAGACTCCACCGAAACAGCGCTCAACTCCTCCACCGACGTGCTGTTTACCGCCGCCGCCTGCCGAGCGCGCAAGCCTACCTAATCACTTCTTACTGCTTCTCGATTGACAGCCCATTGTTCCTTATATAGAACGTTCTATAAAAGGAACAATGGGCAATCACCATGGACGCGCACTCTCTTGTTACGTTAGGCCAACACCTTCAAACGCTTCGCAAAACCCAGGGCTTCTCGCTTTCACAGCTTGCCAGCGCGGCAGGCATCGCGAAATCCAACCTATGTCGCTTAGAACAGGGCAACGGTAACCCGACGCTGGACACCATTTGGCGGCTGGCCGTCCAACTCAACGTTCCGTTTGGCACCCTGGTGGCACCGATCAGCGTACCGCTCGGTGAGGATGGCGTGCAGGTGCAGTTGATCGACCAGGGCAAGGGCGTGCCACAGGTGGATGCCTATTGGATGCGCTGCGCACCCAATACGCTGCGCCACGCCGAGGCCCATACACCGGGCACGCGGGAAACGCTGACGCTCATTAGCGGATGGCTAGAAGTAGGCCCAGAGGGTGCTACTACGACGCTCACCGCTGGCGAAAGCGTCACGTTTCAGGCCGACCAGCCGCACCTGTACCGTACGCACACTGATGAAGCCACCCTGCTACTCACCGTCACCTACGGCCAAGAAGGGACCCCACCATGAGCCAGCCAGCCGATCACACGGTGCACGCCAACCACTCACCGCTGCGCTCTGCCTTACAGGGCGTGCGTGAAGCAATTCCGCTGTTAGGCGGCTATATTCCGGTCGCGCTCTCGTTTGGTTTGGTAGCGACCCAGGCCGGTTTTACCACTTGGGAAGCGGCCGCCATTTCAGCGCTGATTTACGCGGGTGCCTCGCAGTTTCTGTTCGTGGGCATGATTGCCGCTGGTGCGCCGCTCTGGCTGGTGGTGGCCATGACGCTACTCATCAACGTGCGCCACGTGGTGTACGGCCCCAATTTGGCCGCGCTGCTGCCCCGAAGCCGCCACTGGCCTTGGCTGATGCACGGCCTGACCGATCAAGTCTTTGCTCTGGCGCTCACACGGCTCCCCCAGCTACCGGAGGTCAAACGGTTTAGCTGGTTTGTTGGCGCCTCGCTGCTGGCGTGGGGGGTGTGGATTATCGGCACGGCAGTGGGTGCGACCGGCGGCGAAGCGGTCACCGCCCGCTGGCCGCTACTGGGTGAGATTATGCCCTTCGCCCTCCCCGCGCTGTTTCTCACCATGGTGGCACCGCGCTTTACCGACAAGCGCTGGGCCGCCGCCATGCTGTGTACCATTCTTGCCGCACTGGGGTTGAACCTGGCCGGGTGGAGCAATGTGGCCATTCCTCTCGCAGCCGCCTGCGGCGCGCTGTGCTTCTACACGGTCACGTTCCAACCACGGAGGAGCCGCCCATGAGCAGCGCCATGTGGATCGCCGTCATTATCTGCGCACTCGGCACACTGCTGATGCGGGTGGTGCCCTTTTTATGGATGCAGCGGCGGCTGGGCAGCGCAACGGGAATGAACGCCATGCCCCAATGGCTGGTGATTCTGGGCCCCATGATGATTGCCGCCGTGTTGGGCGTCTCGATTGTGCCCGTCAACCCCAGCGCTATCTCTTGGTTGGCCACCGCAATTGGCCTGAGCATTACGCTGATGGTGTGGCGTCGCCTGCGCTCACTGGGCTGGCCGGTGGCCGCCGGGGTGGCGGTGTTTGGGGCGGTGGAGGTAGTGGCTGCCCTCATTTAAAGAGCACGATCATCGCGCGCGTCGATTCAACGGCCCAATCACAATTGATAACTATTTGCATTAATAAGCCTTAACATGGCATCATCACTTTCTGGGTGAGGCGTCATAGCAGCACGTCTGCTTTGCCATATCCCCATGACATCTCAGAAAGTGGGTCTCATGCCGAACGCGACTTCCAACGGCAAAAAAGTGCTGATTAGCGTGCTACTGGGCACCTTTACCGTCAGCCTCAATAACAGCGCTCTTAACCTAGCAGTCGCTGAACTCATGGTGACGTTTAACGCTAGTGCCACCCAAGTCAGTTGGGTGGTGACCATCTTTATGATTGCCATGGCGATGACAATGCCGCTGACGGGCTATTTGGCAGGCAGATGGGGGCGAAAAACGGTTTACCTCTTGGGCCTATGCGGGTTTTTGGCCGGCTCGGGGCTCGGTGCCTTAGCGCAACATCTCAATGGCATTATCGTGGCCCGAGGCGTCCAAGGGATCGCCGCTGGCTTGATGATTCCGCTGTCTCTGTCGTTGATTTTTTCTGCTTACCCCCACGAACAGCGGGGGCGTGCCAGCGGCGTGTGGGGCTTTGCTGTGATGATGGCGCCCGCCATAGGCCCGACGGTGGGAGGCCTACTGTTGGAGATCAGCCACTGGCGAGCCCTATTTTTGATGAATATGCCCTTCGCGATCCTAGGTCTGATATGCGGTTACCGTTATTTATCCGCCGACTCGCGGCCGCCTCAACGTCGGTTTGACCTAGCGGGCTTTTGTCTCATCACGTTGGGTATCGGAGGCGTACTGCTGTCTCTCAATGGCGTGGAAACGCTGTCTGACCTGTTGCGCCCCGCTACCCTCTTGCCGCTTCTCCTGGGCGCCATCGCGTTAACGCTGTTCATACGTGTTGAACGACAGCAGGCCGAGCCGCTGCTTGATCTGTCCCTGTTTAACCATCATCGCTTTCGCTACAGCGTGCTGCTTGCCAGTTTGCAATCGATCATCCTGTTTGGATGCATCTTGTTAATCCCTCTGTGGATGCAAAACACGCTGGGCTTTAGCCCGCTGACGACAGGCCTCGTGTTTCTCGCCACCGCGCTTGCTGCCGCTGCCTGTTCGCCCATCGCAGGCCGTTGGATCGACCGGGCGCCCCCTCAGTGGTGTATCGGTTTAGGCCTGATCGCCACGGTCATCAGCTTGATAGGACTTGGCACGCTGAGCGCGACAACGCCCGTTTGGATCATCGCGGCCTGGATGGGGCTTCGTGGGATGGGACTGGGATTCGCTTACTTACCGGCGACCACGGTGGGCATGAAAGAGCTTCCTGAACAGCAGGTGGCCCAGGCCTCGGCCATGAACAACATGGCGCGTCGACTCGTCTCCTCACTCGGGGTGGTCGCCCTATCGGTCTACTACGACATGAGTGTACGAGCATCCCTAGACCTGGGCACTTCCTACTCCGAGGCCAGTGCCTCTGCCCTGCATGTGGCCTTTTTTGCCTTGGCGGGTATCGCGCTGGCATGTCTCCCTCTGGCGTGGGTACTGGGTCGCGCCGGTGTTCCACCGGACATGGCGATGCCCTCCTCCTCGAACAGCCCGCCGCAAACGTCGCTTCAAGGAAGAGCCAAATGATCCCTTTTCGAACGCACCGAATGACATGGCGACCTTCATGGGGCAAAACGCTGTTGGGCGTTGCCTTCGTCGTGAGCTTGATAGGCGCTACCTGTGCCGCCCAGCCCCATATGCGCCAAACACCCTCCGATGAACGCATCGTAACGCTTTACCAAGGAGCCACAGATAGCGCCGTTGCCTTGGGGATCACCCCCATTGGCGTGGTGGACTCATGGTTGGAAAAACCCATGTATCACTATCTGCGCGACGAATTAAACGACGTGCCGCACGTGGGCCTGGAAACACAGCCAAACTTGGAAAAAATCGCTTGGCTAAGCCCCGATGTCATCGTGGCTACGGATTTTCGTCATCAGAGGATACAACCGTTGTTGACGGCCATCGCCCCCACTGCCACGGCCGATAACGTTTTTGACTTCAAAGAGACGCTGACCCTGGTGGCCAATGCCACAGGTCGAGAGGAAGTAGCCAATGCGTTACTGCGCGATTGGGCAACGCGAGTCGACGACTTTCACCGGCAAATAGCAGACGCACTTGGAGACGCGTGGCCGCAAAAAGTCGCGGTGATCCGCTTCAAAAGTGATCACCTGCGCATCTACTCTGGCGGCTTTGCGGGTTATATTCTCGATGAGCTAGGGTTCGAGCAACCCGATACCTTGAACACGCACGGTTGGGGCATGAAGCTTTCCAGCACGGAGAACATCCCTATGTTGGATGCCGATGTCATTTTCGTTCTGCTGGAGCCAGACCCCGCCATTCTCGATAACTACCAGCACTGGTCGTCCCACCCTTTGTGGCAGCAGCTAGAGGCCGTTAAACATCAGCGGGTATTTGAGGTCGACCCCGTCAACTGGATGATGGGCGGCGGTATACTCGCCGCCAATGCCATGCTCGATGACCTCTATCGCCACTATGGTCTTGAAGGCATCGAGCAACGTGATGCGCTTGCTAGCCGCCAGGAGACGCAGGATGCTAGATAGCCACATCGCTAAAAGCCTCGGTCTGCTGGTTGGGGTGGTGGTGACCTGCAGCGCATTGTTAACCAGCACGCTATCAGGAACGACCGATATTGCGTGGCACGCGCTGTGGTCGGCCTTACATCACTATGATCCCGGCAATGTCGAACACATCATTCTCATCACCGAGCGTCTTCCTCGAGCGATCATCGCAGCGTTAGTGGGTGCTAGCCTCGCCATTGCCGGAGCTCTGATGCAAACCATCACACGCAACCCGCTGGCCTCACCTAGCCTCTTAGGCATCAATGCGGGGGCCATGTTTTTTGTCGTGGTTGCCGTGTCGCTCCTGCCGCTATCAGCGCCTGCCCACTATGTCTGGGCGGCTCTTCTCGGTGCATCGGTGGCCGCGCTCTTGGTCATTCTGCTAAGTAGGGGGCGACACGGAGAGCTATCGCCGCTGCGTGTCGTACTGGCCGGGGTGGCCGTGACGGCCATGTTCGTCGCCTTCAGCCAGGGGCTACTGGTGATCGATCAGCAAAGCTTCGAAAGCGTGCTCTACTGGCTGGCAGGCTCGGTATCCGGGCGAGAACTTGCGCTGGTGGTTCCTTTGTTACCGTTATTTGGCGCGGCGCTACTGCTCTGCACCCTGCTGGTCCGACATGCCAATGCACTCTTGTTAGGCGACGACATGGCGACAGGCCTGGGGTTACAGGCCACCACGATCAAACTGCTGCTCGGACTCGTCGTGATCGTGCTGGCGGGCAGCTCCGTGGCCCTATCGGGGATGATCGGGTTTATAGGGTTAATCGTTCCTCATATGGCGAGGGGGCTGTTTGGTATCGATCACCGTTGGCTTTTGCCCGCCTGTGCGCTACTAGGCGCCAGCCTTCTATTGCTGGCAGATGTGGCATCACGCTTTTTAATTCCTCCCCAGGAGATCCCCGTGGGCGTGATGACCGCTTTACTGGGGACGCCTTTCTTCGTTTATCTGGCGCGACGCAACATGGCTGGCCAATGACATCACATACTTCAAGCTCCTTTATCTCTTCTGAACAGCGCCATGACGATCGGTCGCTGCTCACAGTCGTCGGCTTGGCTATTCTGCTGTTTGCCAGCGCAGGCGTATCGCTGAGCTTGGGTAGCTTTCCTACCTCATTCGCGGACGTTTTAAAGGCGTTAGCAGCGCCGCAGAGTAGCGACATTGCCTTTATCGTTTGGGAGTTGCGTCTACCGAGAATCGTATTGGCTATCTTGGTGGGTGGCGCGTTGGCGATGGCCGGCGCCATTTTGCAGGGTATCGTCCGCAATCCGCTGGCATCTCCTGATGTCATCGGCATGACTAGCGGCGCTGCACTGGCGGCAGTTCTATTTTTGGCGCTATTCAGCAGTACTTTGGGTATTCACTGGCTGCCACTCTTTGCCATGCTGGGTGCCCTGGTATCGGCCTTGCTGGTCTTTGTACTCGCTTGGAAAAGCGGGCTGCACCCGTCGCGTATGGTACTCGTGGGTATTGGTTTGGCCGCGGCCATGGGCGCAGGCACCACGCTATTGATCGTCATTAGCAGCGACGCTGCTGCCATGTCGGCCTACGTCTGGCTCACCGGCAGTCTCTATGCGGCACAGTGGCGGGACGTCAATGGCTTACTGCCGTGGCTGTTGGTGACTACGCCGGTATGCTTGGCCTTCGCTCGCCATGCAGATGCCATGACGCTGGGGGATCAGGTGGCGGAAGGTCTAGGCGTCGCGGTGATGCGTAGCCGAGTCATCCTACTGGCCTGTGCCGTGGTTTTGGCAGGCGCTGCGGTGGCCTATGCAGGGGCCATCAGTTTCGTGGGCTTAATGGCACCTCATATCGCGGCGAAATGTGTGGGACGCCATATGGCACGTCTCATTCCTACATCGGCGCTGGTCGGGGCGCTGATCGTCCTGTATGCCGATTTGCTGGGCCGGGTCGCTTTTCTTCCCAAAGATCTGCCCGCAGGTATTTTCGTCGCTGGCATCGGCGCGCCCTTCTTTGTTTACCTCTTGCATCGGGCGCGCCGACATTAAGCCTTAGAAATCCAGCTGATACCCCACCGTGAATGTGCGTCCACGGCCAGTGAAGTAGTACTCATCGCTGATGCGAGCGGCTTGAGAGTAATAAGTGAGGTAGTCTTCGTCGGTCAGGTTCTCGATACCCAGGGATAGCTGCCCTGCGGGAAGCTGGTAAGCCAGCGAGGCATCCACCAACCCGTAGCCATCGAAGTCGAGCGCCGGGTTATCGACGCTGCGGTCGAAGTAATAGCTACCCTGTAGGCGCGTCGAGAGACGGTCGTTCCATACGGCGCTCCAGCCCAACTTGAGTGTATCGGGCGCGATGTTGATCCCGGTGAGCTTGGTATCCACGCTGCCATCGCCGTCTTGGTCCGACTTGCCTTCGGTATGGGCATAGGAGAGCGACAGATCATGCTGGTCATTGACCTGCATGTTGCCGGTCACTTCCACCCCTTGGATTTCGGTTTTCTCACGGCTGCCCACCCACGTACCGTTCTGTTCGGCCAAGCGCTGGCCAAAGTCAGAGTTCGATTCGTAGTAGCTGACTTCCAGGCCGTAACGCTCCCAGTCGAAACGCGCGCCAATTTCTTGGTTATCGGTGACGATGGGCTGCAATTGAAGCAGCGTATCCACATCCTGGCCCGGTTCGCTGATGCCCCGCAGCACGCGACCAACGTCCGGCATGCCAAAACCTTCCGAGTAGCTGGCATACAGCTGTGCCCACTCCGTGGCCTGGTACGTCAAACCCACGTTATAAAGCGTTTCATCGAAACTGGGATTGCCGCCCCCTACCGCGACGTTGTCTTGAGTGACGTTGCTACGGTCAATCGTCTCGTAGGCATCCACCTCAAGATCGGCGTGCTCATGGCGAACGCCGGCATGCAGCGTGAGCGGGTCGGCGATCTTGAACTGACCCTGCAAGAACGGCGCAATGTTGCTGTAGCGGCTTTCCGGCACGTAGGTACGCCCGGTCTCTACCAGCATTTGGCGGGTTTCATCCTCGAGGATGTCTAACCCCACCGTCACGCCGAGCCGGTCATCCAGCATGCCCTGGCGGTTCAGGGTGAACTTGGCGCCCTGCTTATCCGATTCGTTACGGGTTTGGTCGAACTGGGTATTGCCGTTGCCATCCAGGTAAGGGAAGAACGGCGTGGTGGCAAAGCGCGCTCGGAAGCGCTGGCGATACACCTGGGCATCGACCGCGTTGCCGTACCAATCCGCGTGGGAGTACGCCAAGCGGGCGGTGGTGACTTCATTGAAGCCTGGCGCGCCGTCGGGTGTGCCCCGCTCGGCGCTGGTCGGGATGCCCGCATCGCGGTCGCCCACCACGGGCACGTAATCGTCGCCCTCTTCCAAATCAAAATGATTGAGCGACAGCTCGATATTCTGATTATCGTCGATCCAGTAGCCCAGCTTGCCGAACAGGTCGTAACTTTCCGAGTTTTGCAGCTCGCCGGGGTAGGCAATGCCCACGCGACGGTCGCCGCCATCGTAAAACACGCCCCTCTCTTGGCGGGTGGCCGCGGCCACGAAATCCCAGTCGCCCTGCTGGCCGCTAATGCGATAGTTGAGCTTGTTGCCCAAGCCTTCCGAGTGAAGGTCGTCGTCAATGGTGACGCTAATGCCCGCGCTTTGGCTAATACCGCCCCCTTCGGCCCGACGGGTGACGAAGTTGATCAAACCGCCGGTGGCTCCCAAACCATGCTCGGCGCTGGCCCCGTGAATCACTTCAATCCGCTCGACCATGGAGAGGTCGATGGTGTAACTGTCACGAGAGCTATCGCGCAGCGGATTGGACTGAGGCACGCCATCGATCAGGAACAGCGCATCGCGCCCGCGCAGCGTCTCCCCGGCGTTGGACAGCTTCTGACGGCTAGGTGAAAAGGAGGGAATCAAGTTGCTCAAGACCTGGCCAGGGTCGTCGGTGATGGCGAGCTGCTGTTCGATCTGCTCACGCGTGATCACTGTCACCCGCTGCGGGGTTTGGCCTTCTTCGCTGCGGCTACGCGTCGCCGTCACGACCATGGTGGGTGATGACTCGTTGAGCGCCTGCCCCACGTCAGTTGCCTCTTGCTGGGCATTGGCCTGAGTGGCTGCCACTAATCCTGCCAAGGTGACCGTTGGCCAGAAAGCGGCGTGTTTCATCGTTTGCATGTCTGCTCCCTTGCGTTGTGTGTAACGTCGTACGAATGAACCCTTGGTGAATTATCACTTTAGCGGCCGCTGAAATGCTAACGCGGATCTAAATGATAATGATTATATTATGCACAAAGAAACAGGCAGGTCTACCGTTGCGAACGCACCGTTCGAACGTCCGCAATGACACAGAACAGGCAGCCACAAGAACAACATTGAAAATGAGAATATTTTGCCTTAGGGTGCTGACTGCCCTAATTTCGTGACTGAGCTTGCCTGAGCCTACCTTATGCCCGCCTATTCCCACCCTGCATCACGACTCACCGCTGACGGCCTGCACGCTGGCTACGACACCAAGCGCATTCTGCAAGGGGTAGATATGGCTGTAGCGGAAGGCCAACTCACCGTGCTGCTAGGGCCCAATGGCAGCGGCAAATCGACTCTGCTGAAAACGCTGGCGCGCACGCTGACGCCCAGCGGCGGGCATGTCTATCTCGATGGCAAGGACATTCATCGCAGCAACACCCGGGAGGTCGCCCAGCGGCTAGGCATTTTGCCGCAAGGCCCCATCGCCCCCGAGGGGTTGAGCGTAAAACAGCTGGTGGGGATGGGACGCTTTCCCCACCAAGGGTTTTGGAAAAAAGATCCGCAGCAGGATGCCAACGCCATCGCCGAAGCCATGGCCTATATGCACGTGACCGAGTTTGCCGACCGGGATGTGGAAGCGCTCTCCGGTGGCCAGCGCCAGCGCTGCTGGATCGCGATGGTGCTCGCCCAGCAGACCGATTTAATTTTGCTGGATGAACCCACCACCTTTTTAGATTTGAAGGTGCAGGTAGACCTGCTGGCACTGCTTTCTCGGCTGGCCCACGACCATGGCCGCACACTGCTGCTGGTACTGCACGACTTGAACCTCGCCGCCGCCTACGCCGACCATCTAGTGATGATGCGCGACGGACAAATCGTCACCAGCGGCGCGCCAAACGACGTGTTCACCGCGGCCAACCTAAAGCGCGTCTTCGACCTAGATGCGCATATTCTGCGCGACCCCGCTAGCGGCAGCCCAGTGTGCGTGCCCTTCACCTCGGCGACGTTACAGGCAGCTCTATGAACCATACCTTCTGCGCGGATTTAAGCCGTGAACAGCACGATCCGCTGGCCGGTAGCGCCGCCCATGCCGAGCGTAACTTACTGCTCAGCTGGCCGCGCGCGAAGTGGCAGCGCAAACTGCGCCACGCCAGCGATATGAGCGATTCATTAAAGCAAACGCTGGATACACTGGCCGACGATGGCCTGCGCATCAACCTGATCCAACAGCCGGGCATGGAAAAGTACCAACATCAGATCTTTCTGATGCCGGAGCGGCGTTGTTTTCGGGTAGCACGATGGGAGTTAGAGACGTTTTTCAGTGCGTTTCAAAGCGGTACCAGCCTTAGCCAGTGGGAGCAGCCGCCGCTGCTAGAGGACCTCGTGCTCTGCTGCACCCACGGCACTAAAGACAAATGCTGCGCCAAGTACGGTTATAAAACGTTCAAAGCGCTAGCCAGCACGGTGGCAGAGCACCCGCTGCCGTTCGAAGTGTGGGAGAGCAGCCACCTCGGCGGCTGCCGACTCGCTGCCAGCGTGATCATATTGCCCAATGTGCGCAAATATGGGCGTATCACGCCAGAACAGGCCCTGCCTTTCTTACAGGCGGAAGCCCACCAACAGCGCTTTCTGCCCGGCTATCGCGGCGGCTCGCAATCAACCCCCGCACAACAAAGCGCTGAAATCGCTGCGTTAACACACCTCAGCACAGATACCGCACAGCCAACGTTGGCTCTGATCAGCGATCACGGCAACGACCAAACACGAGAGATACGCTTTCAGTGGCGGCTCGACCAGCGGCAAGGTGAACTGACCGTGCACTGCCAAGCCACCACGCTATGGCGGGTAGACACCTGTGCCGACCTTGAGCAAGGCCCCACCGAAAGCATCGTATGGCACGCGACGGTGAATGGGTAGTACATAGACGAACAACAACGACGAACAACAACGCCCGGCTTAAAGCCGGGCGTTGTGGGTTAAGATTGAGTGCCAATGATCAATTACCAGCGGTACTTCACGCTGCCGATCACACTGCGAGAAGCACCGTAATAGCAGTAGAAATCGCAGCCGCTCACGTACTCTTCATCAGTGATGTTGTTCACGTTCACCTGCGCGGTCCAGCTGTCGTTAATATCGTAGCTGGCCATGGCATCGTAGAGCGTCGTGGAAGGCACATCGCGGTTAATACCGCTGCCAGGGCTCGGAGACGTTTCACCGATATAGCGCACGCCTGCCCCAACGGAAAGCCCAGGCAAGCTGCTGCTCATATCGTAATCCAACCACGCTGACGCCATATGGAAAGGCACCAACGGCACGCGCTCATCCTGCTGGGAATCGCTGATATCGTAGCGCGCATCGGTATAGGTGTACGCGGCGGTGAGCTGTAGATCATCGGTGAGGTAACCCACACCTTCAATCTCCACACCCTGCGAACGACGCTCGCCAGCCTGCTCTTGCACCGGCGCACCGGTGGAAATCAGCGTGTTGTCCTCTTCCACGTCAAACACGGCAACGGTCACATAGCCATCCACATCAAACGGGGCAATTTTCACACCGGCTTCTAGCTGGCTACCTTCCAGCGGCTCATAGCTAGCACCATCCGGCCCGATACCCGCGACAGGTGTAAACGACTCGCTGTAGCTAAGGTAAGGTGAAATGCCGTTATCGCCCAGGTACATGGCCCCGGCTGTAAGTGATAGCTGCTCGTCATCGTAGCCCTGGCTGCTTCTACCGGTGACATCACTGAAGTCGTCGCTGCTATCCACGCTGTCGTAGCGTGCACCCGCGAGGAACACCCACTTATCTGCCACGCGCAGCTGGTCCTGCACGTAAATACCGAACTGGCGGCGGTCCACATCATGCTGGGTGGGGTCGCCGGTATCCGGCGCGGTAAAGGCGGCGTAATCCGGGTTATAGAGGTCTACGGTATCCACGTTGGCGAAGAACGTAGAGCCATCGCCCAAGGTACGGAAGCTATCGCGGTTGGTGTAGTTCAGGTTCAACTCTTGATAGCCCGCGCCCACCAGCAAGGTGTTTTCCGTGTTGTCGGTGTAGGTGCGTGCAATCAAGCGGTTATCGATATTGAACGCATCGTACTCGCCGTCGCGATCAATCACGCCACGGGAAATACTGCGCGGCGGGGTAACAAACGAGTTGGGATAAACATTACGCAGCTCAAGATCTAAATGCGTATAGCGAGCGTTCTGCTGGAACTCCCACGTATCGTTGATCTGGTGCTCAAGCTCGTAACCAATGCCTACTTGGCGCTGATCCAGACGGTCGTAATCCGGCTGGCCCAGGTTGGTCTCGGGGTCGATTTGGCCAAACGGAGAGTCGTTCAGCGTACCCAGTGCCGGGAAGAAACCGGTAGTGGGCACACCCTCATCTTTCTGCACGCTGGCTAGGAAAGTGACTGTGGTATCGTCGCTGACATCCATTTCCAGGCTAGGCGCAAAGTAGTAGCGCTCTTTCTCGCTGCCGTTAAGCTCCCCTTCTCCATCGCGATAAAGCCCGACCATGCGGTAACGCATATCGTCGCGCTCGGCCACCGGGCCAGAGACATCAATACCCACCTGACGATGCTGCTGGTTGCCCGCCTCAATTTCCAACGTGCCCTGTGGCTTGCTGGTCGGGCGCTTGCTGATGGCGTTAATCACACCGCCGGGAGGCGCTTCACCGTACAAAATAGAAGCCGGGCCTTTCAGTAAATCCACCCGCTCAACGCCAAACGTTTCATTCATCCACCAGAAGTAGCCGCCAGTGCGGAATAAACGCAGGCCATCTTGGTAGGTCGCGCTTTCCGCGCTGAAGCCACGTAAAAAGAACCAATCCGTGTTGTTGTCATCGCCGTAGGGCTGGGAAACAACGCCAGAACGATACTGGAACGTTTCGTCGTACTTATTAACGCCACGGGTTTCCAGCTCTTCCGCGCTCACGGTAGAGATCGCGCGAGGCGTTTCTACCTCGGGGGTGTCTACCTTCAACGCGGTCGCGGTGACCACGGTGGTACCGGTGTTAATGGTTTCTTCTTGGGCCAGCGCGGCCAGCGGCGCAACGCTCAGCATTCCACCGAGCGACACCACCAGTGAACGACGAACGGCAGCAGGCAACGGCGCGACGGAAAACGGGAGAGTTTTACGGAGCATGAGGAAGTCTCAACGGATAGGAAGAGGAGTATCGTTATAGTAAGGCGAATGATACGAATTTTTATTCACAACCACAATCACTCGGGCAGGACAAGGGATTAAGGTGGAACGGGGTGTTCGGGGTGTTCGGGGTGTTCGGGGTGTTCGGGGTGTTCGGGGTGTTCGGGGTGTTCGGGGTGTTCGAGGGGAACATCGGTGGAAAAGCCTACAGAGAGACATGAGGCTTTGAAAATAGAGAATATGGCAAAGGAGCCGTTTACTGACGTTGGTCAGCGGCTTGAAGATAAGGCGATCTAGGGGGAGAGGCTAAGAAATGGTGGGCCCAGTAGGACTTGAACCTACGACCAAGGGATTATGAGTGCAACCAAACAAACTTTGGGATCGCGCCTGCAATGCGGAAACAAAGATTTTTCAATGAGTTAAGCTTTCCATGGTTTACATTACTCACATGGTTTTCACCCTGTTAGCCGCCAAATGACAACCGCATGGCAACCACATCACCGCAAGGCACAGCAAAATGCAGAGTCAATAATTGACAACCAATAATGTACTATGTACACCAAAATACGCACTGGCTGAAGGAAGTGCTCTAACGTGAGCCGTACGATTGAATTTATCGAAACCCCGGCGGTTCACCCGCCAGATTGGGCCATGCCACTGACGACGAATTTAATGAACTGCAACGCACCTTATTGCTCAACCCGACAAGGGTGACCTGATTCAAGGCACGGGAGGACTACGCAAAATACGTATGGTGTTGGGCAACCAAGGTAAGAGCGGCGGCGCTCGGGTTATTTACTTTTTAGCAACGGCAGAGAGAATCTACCTGATACTGGCCTAAACCAAGAGTGTGAAGGGCAGCTTAACGCCCGCTGAAAACACTGGCCCACCAACTGAAGGGGGAGGTTTCCAAATGAACATTTTTGACGAGCTGCAAACATCGCTGCAGGAAGCAATTGAGATTAAACAAGGCAAAGCTCAGGCCAGCCGCATCACACGCCATGAGGTAGCCGATGTGAAGACCATCCGCGCCAAGCTAAACGTCTCCCAGGTAGAATTTGCTGAAGCTATGGGAACTAGTGTGGACACCATTAAAAGCTGGGAAACCAAGCGACGTAATCAGCTGGACTAGCGGCTAAGGTGCTGGCGACGATTCAAGACAACCCAGGCTTTTTCAACGAACTTGCTTCGCACCAAATCACAGGCTACAGCAAAAAATAAGTCTTTAGCTTTACAACACACCAATCAGCCCATCAGCCCATCAGCCCATCAGCCCATCAGCCCATCAGCCTAGAAATTATGGGTATCCGGAATTTCTGGTTGATAAAATGCCAAAGATGTAAAGAAGAAAATCTTTCTCAGCGGATTATCTGATTGATCCTCTTCAGCCTACTCTACTGCCAATTTTCTGTTTCCACCTTCGCCTGAGTCTTCATAGCGATGCTGACTAGGGAGGACAGCGAGAGCTGGGCAAGCGTCAAAGCGGTTCTGGTTCATGCGCAATCCGGACACCTGCACAACATTCCTCTTGTAAGAAACCGATCAAATTCTCTAGGTGCCCATACTCGGGTATACAGACAATCGTGCGGCTATGTTTCTCCTGCCGGATCAGCCCTACCTTGGCCATGCGCGCAAGGTGATGTGATAGCGTCGAAGCAGGAATACCCAGCCCCTTCTGGATATCTCCGGCCGAAGCCCCATCATGGCCAGCTTTGACCAGAAAGCGGAACACGGACAGTCGGTGACTATTCCCTAGCTCAGCTAAGCTGGCTGCAACCTTTTCGTGATCCATAGCACGCCCCAATAATTCGATGTTTCTAGAATTATAGTTGACAGGTCGGATAAACGCAAGTAGGCTGCGTACATCATTTCGACAATACTAGAAATATAGGAGTAATATTGAATGTCATCTCAACTCCAAGACGCTCTAGGCATGTTCGCCTTTCTCGCTATCGAGCTATCGGTTATATTCATTGGCATTAGCTTGCTGGTCGGAGTTCTTCAACGTCACATCCCACCATCCAAGGTGGAAGCGTTACTGACTTCCAGTGGGAAGCGAGGCTATTTTCTTGCTGCTGGTTTAGGAGCTATAACGCCCTTCTGTAGTTGCTCGACTATCCCCATGTTGAAAGGGTTGATTCGGGCACGGGCCGGTTTTGGGCCGATGATGGTGTTTCTTTTCTCATCTCCGTTGCTGAATCCTATCGTCGTCGGCCTGCTGGTTGCCACGTTTGGATGGACACTTACTGCTATCTATGTGCTCGCCGCTTTGGTGGTCGCGGTAGGTGCCGGATGGCTGCTTCACACGCTTGGCTTCGAGCGTTATGTGCGCCGGACGGCGACACAAGAGAGCAGTGGATGTAGTTCATCAGCAAGCCCGTGCAGTGCTACATCGACCGCATCGAGTTGCGGCACCAACAGCTGCGACACCACTCCGAAGACGGCTTCTTGCGGGGCTGATAGGAAGACAACAGTCTCTACGTCTAGCGAATGCTGTGACAGTCAACCCACTGTCACGGTTAAGAAAGAAGGGAAGTACAGTGGTGTGTGGCGGGAAGCTTGGTCGGACTTTATCGATGTGTTGCCTTACCTGCTCATCGGTATTGCGATTGGCAGCGTGGTCTATGGTTTCATGCCCACTGACTTATTGGAGCAGTATGCAGGCCCAGATAATCCCTTTGCCATTCCAGTTGCCGCTGTCATCGGCGTGCCGTTGTATATTCGCGCTGAAGCCGTCATACCTCTGGCAGCGGCTCTGATGGCCAACGGCGTGGGTGCCGGGACGGTGCTAGCGTTGATCATCGGCAGTGCCGGAGCCAGCCTGACTGAGCTCATTCTGTTGCGCTCTTTGTTCACGCTGAAGCTTTTAGCGGCGTTTTTAGCAGTCATTTTTGCTATGGCGATGATTGCCGGTTACGCCACCTACCTGTTTTTCTGATCAAGGCGGGAGATGATTAATTCGTTAAGCCTTCCTGGGTACCAGTTGGTGGATTCTGATGAGCAGAATGAAGACATACATTTTCGGCTTGAAGCACCTACACCAGTAGCCTGCGAGGGGTGCGGCGTGCAGGGTGAGTTCGTGCGGTTCGGCAAGCGTGACGTTCCCTATCGTGATCTGCCCATCCACGGCAAGCGGGTCACTCTCTGGGTGGTCCGCCGCCGATACACCTGCCGGGCCTGCAAGACAACATTCAGGCCCCAGCTACCGGAGATGGTGGACGGATTCCGTATGACACTGCGGCTGCATGAGTACGTGGAGAAGGAATCCTTCAACCACCCCTACACCTTTGTGGCGGCACAGACCGGCCTGGACGAGAAGACGGTGCGCGACATCTTCAACGCCCGCGCCGAGTTCCTGGGGCGCTGGCACCGCTTCGAGACGCCCCGCATCCTGGGCATTGACGAGCTATACCTGAACAAGCGCTACCGCTGCATTCTGACCAACATTGAGGAGCGAACCCTGCTCGACCTGCTGGCCACCCGCCGCCAGGACGTGGTGACCAACTACCTGATGAAGCTGAAAGACCGGCAGAAGGTCGAGATCGTCAGCATGGACATGTGGAACCCCTACCGGGCAGCGGTCAAGGCTGTGCTGCCCCAGGCCCGTATCGTGGTCGATAAGTTCCATGTGGTGCGCATGGCCAACGATGCCCTAGAGAGAGTGCGCAAGGGCCTCAGAAAGGAGCTGAAACCGTCCCAGAGCCGGACTCTCAAGGGAGACCGGAAAATCCTGCTGAAACGCGCTCACGAAGTCTCAGACCGGGAGCGCCTCATCATGGAGACCTGGACAGGCGCGTTCCCGCAACTGCTGGCCGCCTACGAGCACAAGGAGCGCTTCTACGGCATCTGGGACGCCACCACACGGCTCCAGGCAGAAGCCGCCCTGGACGAGTGGATAGCCACCATCCCGAAGGGCCAAAAGGAAGTCTGGAGCGATCTGGTCAGGGCAGTGGGAAACTGGCGCGAAGAGACCATGACCTACTTCGAGACGGACATGCCCGTCACCAACGCTTACACGGAGTCCATCAACCGACTGGCCAAGGACAAGAACCGTGAAGGGCGCGGTTACTCCTTCGAGGTGATGCGGGCACGAATGCTCTACACCACGAAGCACAAGAAGAAGGCACCGACTGCGAAGGTCTCTCCTTTCTACAAGAAAACCATCGGTTACGGACTGCCGGACTTCGCAGAGGAACTCAACTACGGAGTCGATCTATCAACCATCTGATAATGGTATCAGGTTGGTGGGGTAAAGGTGCCCCATCAACCATTAAATCCGTATACCCGAAATTATTTGCTTCGATGGCCTAATTTGATGTAGACCCAGAGAAAAATTTCATTTTAAATAGCGCTTGCCTTTGCATTGTCTTTCTGTCAAATAATTGTAAAAAAAGCCTTCCAAAAAACCGGAGCGCTACTTATAACAACCAAATAAAAGACGACACTAATATAAAGCCATTTACTAAAACCTGAACAAATCCATAATTTTTTCTTCAAAAAATAGTCCACAGCCCTACACATTGACTGTCATATGAAAAAATAAAACTTTATGAAAAATTCATAACAATCTCGACTTCAATGCAAAGTACTAATTTTATATTTTTAAATATTACAAATGCGAGACACTAAGAGACTTTGGGGGCTATGTGACATCCGAATCATCTGAGCAAAATGTAAACAACAATCCAAATGAAAATGAAATTGATCGAGAACTCCCTTCTTTCTTATGGCTAGAATCGGAATTGTTGGAATATCTTGCTCAAGCCTGGGATCAGCAAGATCCGTTACATATAAAAGTCATTGGACGTTTGCAGCAAGCCGACAAAGGAAGCTTCGGTTTTCTAGAAGATCTACATCATCCAGAGACAGGCATTAGGCTCTTTTACCCACTTAAAGGCTCTAAAGTAAATCCAAATGTATTTGTTCCACCTGATGAGCTTACTGCCTTTCAGAAACAGTGGGAAAACGAGACGTACGCGCTTGCCGAGTTAGACCTTTCGCCCTTGCAAAAAAGAAAGGATCGTGACGACCCGTTTGCTTGTATTGTTCGTACCAGCACACTGGAGCCACT
Organism: Halomonas meridiana; assembly: GCF_009846525.1. Classification (NCBI taxonomy): domain Bacteria; kingdom Pseudomonadati; phylum Pseudomonadota; class Gammaproteobacteria; order Oceanospirillales; family Halomonadaceae; genus Vreelandella; species Vreelandella aquamarina. The sequence goes on from NZ_CP024621.1 coordinate 2,872,425, forward strand.
TAGCCACATTCCAGAAAGCTGGTGGAAAATCCACAATATTCAATCAGACCCCATGCCAATAGTACTGGCAAAAGCTCGCAAAGCCATAGAAGACCTTCTTCGACGTGAGACTTCTGAAGCTGAGGATGAACTACGCGTTCTACGTTCGGCTTTAGAATCGGCTGTTTTGGAAAAGAATTCGCTCAACGACGAATGCAAACAGATCGACATTGAAGTGAGGCAACAAGTTAAACGTATCGCAGCTCTGGAGGCAGAGTTCGTGCAGAGGAGAAATGAATTGGAAAAAAAATTCCGCGAGCTAGAACTTTTCCTTAAGGAGAGTGGAAAACGAATGGTCGCGCTCGACCTCGTTGACAGTTCTGATCTTGAAAAGCTGTTTCCTCCAATAAATACTCAGGATGCACGAGAAGGACACTCCTTCCAAAAGGCTCTTTCCGGCGACTTCCAGAGTTTAGCTTCGTACATTCAAGCACATCTTTGGCGTAAGGGTATTCACTACACTCGTGCGCAATTGCTTGACTACTTTACCCTATTACGCACGAATGATTTGATTGTACTAGCAGGAGATTCGGGGTCAGGTAAGACCAGCCTAGTGAAGTCTGTGGCATCCGCTATAGGTGCACGCTGCACAGTTGTGCCCGTAAAACCAAACTGGACCGGTTCGGAAGATCTTCTAGGCTACTACAACCCAATTGAGCAGCGCTATCAACCGTCACAATTCCTAGTTGCTCTGTTAGATGCTGCCCGTGAGCCGGAAATACCACATTTCATTTGCCTCGATGAGATGAATCTTGCACGTGTTGAATATTACTTTGCCGATTTTCTTAGTTTACTTGAAACTCGCGGCGAGGCGCCATGGATCCACCTATACTCAACCTCTGAGGAACGACAAGCTATCACCGATAATAAAATTTTCCTGGCCCTTGAAGAAGAGGCCAGAAAGCGCGCTGGTCTGACTGAAGATGCCTCTTTCCAGGACATTCTAATGAATGACCAGGCCAACCTCGAGCTGCGCAGGCTAGCAGGGTTTCAAGAAGCGGATACTGTACTTAACCACCATGCGAAAATCAGACGCTCAATTTCGACTCTGATCGATACCCCAGCCGGATTCAGGTTTCCTCAAAACGTCTGGATTGTCGGTGCAATTAACGTGGACGAGACTACGCATTATCTCTCGCCAAAGATTCTCGATCGTGCGCACATCATGCGATTCCGTAATCCAGTATTAATGGATTGGGAAAAGGTTGAGCAAGAGTTAAGAGAGTTTAACTTGGATTTGGATTTACCTGTAAGAATGCTTGCTGCTGAAATCGGCGCGCGCTCAGAATACCCTAAATTAGATCAAACCGACCCGCATGTAAAACTTCTGATCAGACTAGCTCGAGATTACCTCGACCCTTTAGGAATCGAGTTTGGCCTTCGAGCTATCCGTCAATCACTCAACTATATCCAAAAAGGAAAAGAAGCCCAAATTAGTGCATTAGAAGCTCTTAATAACGTCGTATTACACAAAATACTTCCCAAAATTATTCTCGATGTTGAGAAACCTTCAACCAATGGAAGGAAGCGATATGATCTTCTAATTGATTTTAGGGATGAGCTTGAAAAAACATTAGATGGCCTCGATGAAACCAAAGTAAACGAGTCTGCGATTAAGTCACTCGACGATTTGATCGCGCGCTCAGAAGTTAATAATGGCATCGCTAACTTCTGGGCTAGATAACAATGCAAGATGAAATCGAAGTTCGTTATTTGATGATTGAATGGCAGTCAAAGGGCATAGCCCGGACAATCGAGGCTGCATCGGTTCCTTTAGAATTAGAACCGCTCATTGATGGGAAAATTGTTGTCGAAAGCACAATCTTCAATGATTTTCATCCCTGGCTAGGTATTCGCCTTGGAAAAAAGCTCGATAGTCAAGTGCCGACGTTCGTAACAGCTTCAGGGCAGGCAACCCCTATGATGAGGGTTCTAGATCCACTTGGCAGAGGATACTGGTGGCTCCGGAATGATGGTTGGGACTATGTAGGCAAGCGCCACCTAAGTGAGCTTCAACGGAGCCCAGGAACCTACAATATCCAAGTAGGGGATATAACGCTCCAGGTTGAAAATCGCTTATCAGCTTTTGGTCGCGCTGACATCCAAGCGTATGTTGACGACTTCCGGGGCAACTTGCTGTGGATGATTATAAACAATTGTGCCGATGCCACAGCAGCCGGTAGAGGCACTGGGCCTGGAACTGAGCTCGCTGATGCAGTAAAAGAGTTACATAATGCATCATATAAAGTACTGGCATCCCCAGCCGTTACTATTCATGAGGGGCAGGCACAGCAACCAGTCTCAAAGGTACGTCCTAACGCCACAAGCTTTCGTGAGTATGCACGAAACCCTATAGCACGCCAATTAACAAGCAGAGTCTTTGAAAGCTCTGCGGATATAGCTGAGAACCGCTACTTACGGCACATGTTGTCAGTTTCCATTAATATATCCAAAGCCTATGTATCAGCTTCTTCACAGCAGTCTGATTTTCTTGAAAAATTGGCCACACAGGAGAGTGGGCGCGCCCAACACAACCGTGAAATGGAGGGTCGCACAGTTGACCCTGTAGTATTTGATCAACAAACAGAAGAGATTACGCGCAAGCTACATGAAATTGCAAACTTTCGGTATATAACGGATGGCAACGTTAACCCGGTTGGAGAGTTTCCAATTACTTTGAGTGGAAGATATTACGAAAAATATTCGTATTACTATGCTCCGCAGGAGAGCACAAGCCGTAATGTCGATAACAGTGTCGACTATAGAGTGGTAGTGCTACCCGCAGGCTTATTTGAACTAGTCTCGGGTATTCAACATCTCTGTAAGTCTTTCACCATCACAGGCAGCGTAGAATCCTGTGTTCGGTATACAAATTCTGGAAAGCAATTCCGGCGAATCAAATTCAATTCCGTATATCGAGTCATACCGCAAACAGACATCGTAGAGAAAAGGGCAAAAAAGAGGCGAGGTTTAGAAGCAAATAATTGGTATGTTCGACTCACCAATAATGAAAAAACTGAGCTGGCACGTGAGGCAAAGACAGGTGAACGCCGCGCGCAGCAAGCTCTTAAGAAGAAGGAAGAGATTTCCTTGTCAGTGGTAGAAATTGATCAGGGAGTTCGGCAATTAGCTGAAACTGATGCCAAATTTAGCCACCTAGGAATTCAGCAAAGTCCAACTTTTCCATTGGGTATGCGATTCACTTCCAATCCAGAATATGCAGCATGCTTATCGGCATTTAAGAAGATTCGCAAACTCTTTGAGCGTGGCGGCTTGGACATGTCGCAATTGGAAGAAGTAACGAGCGTCGGAATTCTTCATGCTAGTGATATCTATGAGAAGTGGTGTCTGCTTAAGATATTACAGCTGCTGCAGTCCGACTTCCAGTTTAAGGCAGAACGGGGCTGGGTAGAAAAACTGGTTGCAGCTGTGCTTGGGCGCGCAACGAATGTCAAATTCGAGCTGTCACGTGACGACCTGCATATGAAAGCAATTCTAACCTGTCAGGCCGAAATGCCTTCAGGAAAACGGCCAGATTTCATCTTAGAAATCATCAATACCAGTGATGATTTTTATTTATATAAGGGTAGTGAAAGTGGCTGCTCTATTAGCATCGTTATGGATGCTAAATTCAGGAGCAGCTGGAAACATGAGGGCCTGTCCCGCATGCTTAGCGACTTGATCCTAGTAAAAGGCTATGATCAGGCGGTCGAAAGTGGAAAAGTTTTCATCCTGCAGCCTTGCGATGGCACAGTTGCCCCTGTTGCCTCCCCCCTCGAATGGGGAGCTCACTGCGATTACGGTGGTAAGGATTCACATCATCAAGGCTGGATACAAACTGGTGTTAAACCTTCGGGGGTGAGTTCGACAGAGCACCTCAAGCGACTCTTAGGGATGCTATTCCAAAGTGTATTTCCTGAGCCACAAGAAGTTCACAACGAAGATGGCACAAGCAAATGGACATCCCTCAGCTTTTGCATAGGTTGCGGTGAACACCATAACGACATCATGGCAAAGAGCACGCAGAGCGGAGCAAAAAGATGGCGTCTAAACTGCAAGCTATGCGGGGTATGGACCATCAGAAACCATTGTTACCAATGCAAAACACCTTTATTTAAAAGTGGCACAGTGTGGACATATCACCTCACTGTAGCCGATCAGGTGACAAACGTAATCTGCCCCCGATGCGGTTCCCATTTTGAGAAAGATGTTTTTTGAGTAAATCTGCAAAATATTGATACAAAAACCACCACATCAATCAGGTCGAGGTTAGCACATCAACGTTCTTATGGCGTTGGTTATAGGTGAAAGGAGTAACGAATGGCAAATTGAGCAGATACCCACGAAACAGGGCCTTTTTGATACTATATACTTCAATATCCATGCTCCGCTTCATAGGTGATGCAATGCTCCAAGCCCCCGAGATCTTCAAACGCAGCCTCGATGACATCAAGATCGATGGATTGCCACAGCGAGATGCACCGGGCTTCGAAGATGACGTCCTTCAGGCCATCACCCTGCAGTACGCGGCCAAAGGCTATACCGCGGTGATCGTCGTCCAGGACGGTTATGTATTAGGTGTCGCGGTTCCGCAAGAAGGTGTCGAGCCCAAGCAGTACATTTTGGGACTACTAGAGCACGGTTTTCTTGAGGACGCGCTACCAGCTCTTGAAGTCATGGCCGAAATGATCGATGACCCTGAGATTCTCTACAACTATGAACCGCCCCGGTTATTCCGGAGACCGGTTTGTTTGAGTCAAGCAGCTTCACCCGACTCTTCCAGTTGACGATAATACGTCCTTTCTCGTTCTGCTGGTGGAACGTTTCCGATGGGTTCCAGCAGTCGGCGGTTGTTGAACCAGTCAACCCACTCCAGCGTGGCATACTCAACGGCATCCAGTCCCCTCCATGGGCCACGATGATGGATCACCTCCGTTTTGAACAAGCCGATGATGGTTTCAGCCAGCGCATTGTCGTAGGAGTCGCCGGTGGTGCCGACTGAGGCATTGATACCCTCGTCAGCCATACGCTCAGTGTAGCGGATCGAGAGATATTGGCTTCCCCTATCACTATGATGGATCAACCCTTGTCTGTGTTTTCGTGCCCACAGAGCTTGCTCCAGAGCGTCCAGCACCAGTGCCGTTCTCATCGACGTCGCTACACGCCAACCCACGATACAGCGTGCATAAACATCGATAACGAACGCAACGTAAACGAAGCCAGACCAGGTAGCGACATAGGTAAAATCGGCCACCCAAAGCTGATTAGGACGCATGGCCGTAAAGTCACGTTTCACTAAATCAGGTGCCCGTTTCTGGCCGGGATCACTGAGGGTCGTGAAGGGGCGTTGGCCTCGCACCACGCCGCGAATTCCTAAGCGGCGCATGAGCCGTTCTACAGTGCAACGAGCAACATTAACGCCCTCACGGCGGAGTTGCCGCCAGACCTTACGGGCACCGTAGACGCAGAAGTTTTCTTCCCACACGCGCTGAATCTCAGCGGTAAGAAACGCATCCTGTCGATACCGGTCTGCCCGCCGTTCAGGATCAGCTTCAAGTGCCTTGTGGTGGTAATACGTCGATGGGGCGATTGGCAGTTGACTACAAATCGACTCGACCCCGAACTGAGCACGATGCTCGTCGATAAATGACACCATCAATTGGGTTTGCGGTCGAGCTCCGCCTGGGCGAAAAAAGCAGCCGCCTTACGGAGAATTTCATTGGCACGCTTCAATTCGGTGTTTTCACGCTCTAGCTGCTTGAGCCGTTCATGTTCAGACAGGTTAACCGAGCTGTTTTCCTGCGTGAGTTCTGTGCGTTTGCACCAGGCTCTCAAAGTCTCTGGTGTACAGCCGAACTTGCTGGCAATGGAGCAGATCGCCGCCCACTTGGACGGGTATTCGCCTTGCTGTTCAAGGACTAATCGAACAGCTCGCTCCCGGACTTCTGGGGAATATCGTTTTGGTGAGTTCATAACTCCATCCTCTCAAGATATGGAGTCTCCGGTAAAGCCGGGGCGGTTCACTACGGCGTCTGCTTATCCGAGATGGGTCGTGTAGAAGAGTCAGTGGCACCGCTTAAAGCCTGTACCGAAGCAGAACCTAACTATGCACACGCCCATGCGGCTTTAGGCTTCTCCTACATTAAGCTCGGTGAGCTTGATAAAGCCGAAACTACTCTGCGTAATGCAGCAGACAAGCTACCTGATGACCTATGGATCAACCGGAATCTTGCAGGCCTTCTGGCCAAGCGTGGCAAACATGAAGACGCTAAGGCCTACTTCGAACGCGCCCTGGCAACTAATCCGCAGGATGCCACCACGCTTTACGGTTTGGCGTTGAACCTTGAAGAGCTAGGCCCGCAAAGCTACGAGCAAGCCATCGGCAACTATCAGCGCATCATCGAGTTAGAGCCAAACTCTCCTATCGCATCCGAGGCCAAAAAAGCGTTAAGCCGTTTGGCTCAGGTAAATATGAAGCGAAAGAACGACGGTGGCCTACGGATGGATGCCGTGATGTATATGACGGGAGCATTTGAAACCTTCGAGAAGATGGACAAACAGCAACTAGCCACCACGGTATTCGAGATTGCCAAACTGGGCGAGAGCGGCCTGTCCATCAACGACCCGGACAAGCGCTACTCTCTTAAGTCGCTCACAGGTGACTTCTCTGGCCTGCAGCTGCTATCGATGATGCATGTCGGCCTGAAGCTGATTGAACCTTCACTGGATTCACAGTCGGGCCTTGATGCTGAGTATGATGCTGCCAAGAAAATGGCTGGCAAATAATTCACTTCCTGGGCTAGGGGTTATCACTCCTGGCCACTTCCCATAATCACGCAATGATGGCGTGAACCTGCCGGCTCACTCCCGCAACAATTACAGCTAGAAGAAAGTTCGTTATTGAGGCCACTATCTCTTACGACAGGCCCTTTCTCACGCTGGACCTCAGCCGCTGCCTCTCGTATTTATCATTCCCGCGAGCAACAGAGACGAATAGCGGCGATAAGATGCGGTCATGACACCGCACCCATTACTCCCCCTCAAACTCCGAGCTGCTAAATTTCAGCACGTTGCAGTTCTCTTTGATCGTCCGCTGCAGCGCTTCATCAAACCCGTCAGAACTGGTAGCCTCAATCTCCACGGAGATCTTCACCTCTACGCCTGTTCGCAGAGTAAACTGTTCGACAATCTCATCAACGACGGTGGCAAAGTCCATTTTGGCCTTTACGGGATCAAGACTCACCGTACCGTAAAATTGCTTCTTGGCAATATGAGTAGGAGCAGCCTCTGGCCCAGCCGAACTACCAACGCTTTCTCCAGCGCCCATAGGGTGAGCTATTCCACTGCTTCCTACGTCTGAACCACCACCTTCATCGCTTTGGCCAGATGAGTTGTCTGTATTGCGATCAGCAAGCTCTCTGGCGCGCTGGGCAGCATCAGCTGCGAGCTTGTCTCGGTAGGCTTTAGCAGCCTCACGCTCGATAATGAGCGCCTCACCATCTAGCCCACCAATACTCCCTTGCCCAAAGGTAAAGCCAAGATAAGTATCGCCTTCTTTTCCTGAGGCGTAGCCAAAGAAATCCTCCGATGCGACACCTTGGTTCATGGCATTTTTAAATACCTGATCGTTCACCAGGCGAGGTAGGTAAAGGTAGTGGCAGCAGTCTTGCCATACTTTCAGGGCGCTAACCTCAGTAACACCATCCTTGAAGTACCATTGGTTGAGAATATTGCGCAGGAAGATTGGCGACCATTCGTAGATCAGCCACTCTTCTTCACGCAGCTTGTTCTCAATCGTGTCTACTAAGTTCGGCGTCGTGGTCGAGACCTGAACCACTTCCCACTCCAGCGTTGGTTTGCCTTTTACAAACTCCTCTACTGGGGCCATCAGCCACTTATAAGTCTCACGGATTAACTGCGACAGCGATGAATCTGCTGCGTCACGGCTTTGTTTGGCCTGCCGCAAGTGCGTCATATCGTGATTCAACGAACCGTTTTCAATGTCTTCTACAATCGACTTCCATGCCAAATAGGTGCGTCCCTGATCCTTCAAACGACTTACCACATCGAAATCGGCTGCCAGAAAAATCAACCGGTTCTGCTTTTGGCGTGGTTGTTCCCCACGGTTGCGCAAGATGTCTTGCGCCGCTTGAAAGGCCTGGTTGCTCTCTGTGCGGCTATAAGCGAACTCCGTTGGCAACACCACCAAACGTGGCCCGATGCCATATTCGTCCGGCACATCGCCAGATTGAGTAAATACATGGATGCCCGCAAAGTGGTGTTGGCGTCCCATGAGACGCGTCGTGCGGTCTTTGAGCAGCGGAATCAAAGCATCCCGTTCATGGATGTTTTGTTTGCGACTTTCCATCTCCTTTCGGAGGTTGGGCTTCGTATCAAACCAGAAGCGATCCTGTTCAGAATAGAGATAATGAAGACGGTCGCGCAGACGCTTGAGCACGTCTTCAAAAATCCCAATAGACTGACCCGGTTGAACGGCACCCAGCAAGATGCGCTCCTGCTTGATACCTCGGGCCGCCTGGGTGCTGCTGGAAGCAGCACTACCCAAAAAGATAGTACGTGCAGCACGACGGGCTGCATGCACGCCACCAAAGAGTGCAACATCATTATCAAGCGTTTGAGCAGCCGAGCGAGGCCCATCTATCTCTCGCTCAATCACCGGCTGCCAACCTCCGGGTAAATAGTGAATGCTCTTATCGCGCACATGGCTGTCTTCTAACGGCAGCGACCCCGGCATAATTAAAGCGTCACGATTGCCCGACTCCCACAGTTTATGGATCACGAACGCCATGTACTGAAGCACCCCACGGGTGCGCTGGAATTTATCCAGCGTCGACCAATCTTCGTAAAGACGGTCGAATACTTCAGGGTGGATCGGATAAGAGCGGCAAAGTCGCTCAAAATACTCGTTAGACTGCGTCTCGTTGGGAAACTGCGCGGCGTGCTGCCGGTAGAAGTCAGAAAACTGGCGGCTGATACCTTCTATTTCGGCACGCTCACCGGCATGTTCGAACAGGCGGCGGCGAACAATCTCGAATGCCTCTTCGGTAGCCACTGGCTTCCACACTGATTCTACACGTCCAAAGTACTTCTCAAGGGCTGTCAGCGTTTGCTGGCCCATGGTGCCGCCCACCTCAAGCTCAGACTCCGGCAACGAAGCAAGTAGGATGGCATTGGGTACCGCCTTCATTGCCTCAGTCAGCGCTTGAATGAAGCTGATATTGCTATCGTAGGTACCTGCAGAATAGGATTTCCCTAGCTCAAACTGACGAATGTAAGCTAACAGCTCGTCTACCAGCACTACACAAGGGGCAGCTCGCTGCAGCAAGTCTACTAATACCTGTTTACCAGGCGACGTGCCTTGCTCGTGGGATTCCTTTACCAACGCCAGGCCTTCATCACCCAGCAGCTGCCACGCCAACTCACCCCATAGCGTCGTGACTTTTTGCCCTTGCTTTTTCACCGACTGCTGGCTCGGGGCCATGTTGATACCGTCGATAACGGCTACACGAGCGTGGGGCAGCTCATGGATACCAGCCTCATCAAGAATAGGTGAAATGCCATGCAGCTTATCGGTAGACGTCTTGCGAGATGCGAGGTGATAGACCGCCAGCATCGTGTGGGTTTTGCCGCCACCGAACGCTGTCTGCAACTGAATAACGGGGTCGCCACCGTTGCCAGAGAGGCGCTGGGCCACCGAAATCAGCAGCAGTCGCATACCCTCGGTAATGTAAGTCCGCGAGAAAAACTTCTCTGCGTCTTGGTACTCTTCAGGCGCCGTGCCGGTTGCTACCTGGGTGATATCCGCAGCAAACTCCGATTGTTTGAACAGGCCTTTTTGAACATCCTTGTGAGGCGTGGCGATATCTCTCCAGGCTTTCAATGACATTATGACGGCTCCACGTCTTCTTCTACGATGAATTCAAGGTCATCCACTGGTTGGCCAGTAGGTGAATCTAATAGGCGTCGCCGCTGAACACGCACAGTTGAATGGCGCGTTTTCAGGGTCTTCCACTCAATAAACTTTTCCCAGCTGCTAATAAACTGCAACTCAGGCACCTGCTCCTGAAGCGCTACTTCCAAGCCCAGCCGGGTGATGAAATAACGCCCTGTACGATTACCCTTCATCTGGCCACCCGCCTTCAAGTTAGCGTGCTGTATCGAATCCAGATGATAGACATAGTAAGGCTGATCAGGCTTGCTTGGTTTCCACTGGGTGCCCGTCTGATGAAGTTCATTCCCTAGCAGCACTTCAATACTAACGACATTGGCCCAGCCTATAATTTTGCGCTCCAACTGATCATACAGCGCTACAGCTTTCACCTCATGCAGTGGATAGCGCGATGATTCAGGACACAGGGTATAAAATATCTGTTGTTCAAAATGATACTTAATCCTAGCATCTCGCTGCTTCTGGGGCACCAAGCCGACCATCACCATGTCTCGGTTAGACTGGCGGCGCTGCTGATAGGTACGATCATCGTAATGATAGAGCGACTCAGTGATGACCTCGCCCGGCTGCTCAAAAAGGCTATCCAGATACTCCTGAAACAGACTGTTTTTGCGAGACTTGCCTGGCTGCAGCGGTATCGCGCCAATATTGACCTGCTCGATGCTTTGATAAAAAGGGTGCGCTACAAATTCCTGTTCGTCCTCCGGATAGGGAAACAAGATCACACCACCAATGCTCTTGTTGGCCATTTTGACGGTTTTCTGCTGCTCTTTCTTGTCTTCCCACAAAATGGCGTCACGGTAGCGATGCAGCTGAGCGATGGTATCTAGTGGCGGCCCGTAGGGTGTGCTTTCAGAGCCAGTAGGATACCCCTTTGATCCACGGTCAAAGCGATACTTGGCATCCATGATCACTTTGAACGACTTTTTATCACGACTGCTGCCGAACCCACTGCGAGAGAACTCGATAAACTGATCTGGCTTCTGGTCGAACGTATAGGTGTAATCTTTCCTAGGAAACGTGCGGTTAAAATAGATCGCGATGTCATCACCCGTGCCCCGCTGCACGAAATTGACGGCCGATTTCTTGCCCTTCTTGAGGCTCACCTTAAAACGGTGATGTTCCAACTTAACAATATCGTTGCTAGCCAAATCGTATTTTGGGTTCTCCCGCAGCAGCTTCACGGTCTTCAAGAAGCACCAATACTCGTAAATGGTCGCGATGTCCTTATAGTCCATCTTGAACAACGGGTGCTCGGCCATGGTCAGGCCTTTACGCAACAGCAGAAAGCGGTGATAGAACTCCTTGTACCCCGGCGCCATCGTCAGGGTAGTCGAGAAGAACATCTGATGATTAAAAGTACCCACTTCAGCGAACATTGGACTTCTGAGGCGGCGCCGCAGGTGCGATTTGCTACGCTCCAGCGCTTTGACCTCTAGTTGAACCCGCTGGCTATCCAGGCCGCGGCCTCTATTTAAGTGGCGAACGGTACGCTGAATCTGGCGCAGGATATCGGTGATTGCCCAGGCAACGAAGCGGTTTTCTTGGGTGTCGTAACTTATGCGCTTGTGCTGCTCGGTAAGATGCGAAAGCTGCACACCGGGCGCTACCGACAGGCCACCGCCACGACAATAACGGTCTGGGCGCTGTGTCGCCGCCTTGATCGCTTGAGGTGTCGCTCGCTTCACTCGGTGAACAGGCTTCACTCTCGATTCTTTACGCAAATCCGATTTGGGTGAGCGAAGTAGCGTGTCCAAGCTCTGCTCCAAACTGTGGTAGAGCGCTTTGAACAGATTTAGCCACTCTGAAGTGAGCTGGTGGTAGGTCGAACGCGGACGCGTCGAGGCAAACGTCTTAGTAAACGCATCGAAGGCCAGTGAGTAGAGAATTTCACTGATCTCATCCAGCATGGCCGGAAAGTCATCTTTGTAGTCCAGCTTCTGGGGAAACACCTCACTATCTAAGCCAAACAGCACCTTGCTATTTGCATCACGGATCTCAAAGCGCGTCAGCCCGACGCTATTTTCCAAGTTCGTGGTACCCGTCAAGCGTACCTGACCATGCAACAATCTCGACCGAACCCGTTTCTGGTACACCCCATTCACATAAAGCGCTAACGGAGGTTCGCACCGGCAACTTGGCCCAGGCTCAAACAGCCACTCCAGCTGCTGCCACTCGAAAAACAGTGGCGAACTCAGCGGCTGCTCTAGCGCTGACTCCTCCGTATTGAGTGACAAGCCGTGCACGTTAAAACGGGCGCGTGTCTCAATGTGTCGCTGGGCTTCAATGGAACGCGGCAATGTCACTTCGCTCACAGCGAGCTGGCAGATAGTACCGTCAGGGTGGTCAAAACAGAGCACGGTCATATCAAATTAGAGCCAAAACGACGTGAAGCCGTCATCATGGAAGCGTTGTAACATAAACAGCAGCTTCTTGACGCTTCTGGGGTAGCGAGTGTTCTGCGGGTTGACCTCCTTCTCAATAACACTGTACTCAGCGTCTTCCTCGAGCGGCGTGTTGGCCAGTAAGCTTAGTAGGCCTATCATTACCTTGAGCACGCTTAGCGAGCTGCCCTGGATACGAGGCAGCACTTTCTGCATCAGCTGGAAATCCATGGCGGCGTCGGTATCAAAGCCTTCCAGGCTTTCTAACGCCTCTTCCTGATGTAGAGTAAGATAGAAAGCGACCTCGTCACGTACCCGATAGCCAAAATGCAGCCCAGCCGGTTCGAGAATACCGTTGACCTGCATTAGCATCTTCATAGAACTGGCAAGCGCTTTTTTATGGGCATCGCTAAGATCATTCGAATTGAGAAACGGTGCCCTAAGCGCATCAGCATAGACGCCAGAAATCGGCATCACATCACGCTCTGGGTTCACCCACGCCAAATCGATATCGTTCATTTCAATGGCGTTGGCGCGGTCCAACACCTTACGACTGAATGCATGGGTAGATTCGTCCATATTCACCGTGCCCACCACCATCAGATTCTGCGGCAGATAAACCGGGCGACCGCCATTCACATCGGCACGGCTGATCAGCGGCTCAGTGACGATAACGTCATCACTGTCACGCTCTCGCGTCTCGATAAAGCTCAAGAATTCTGAAAAGTAGTGCTCCACACGAGCCAGGTTCATCTCATCCAGAATCACGAAGTAAAGCTCATCAGGGTGCTCAATGGCGCGTGCCATCACATCCAACAACGGCTTAGTCTCGAACTTGCCCTGGATGTTGGCATAGCCGATGAGATCGGAGCTGTCGGCCCAATCCGGGCGCACAGCGATTAGCACACAGTGGTCAGAGTCACCATAGCCAATGGCTTTAGCAAACTGACGCACCAGCTGTGTTTTACCGGTACCCGAGATGCCCGCCAACATTGCCAATGGCTTGGTACGCATACAGAGGTAGAAATTGGCGACCTCTGCCAACGAATAATGAAAGCCCTGGCTAGCCATATAGGCCTTTACGCGGGGCAGCCACTCGTTGGCCGAGGTTTGGGTGATCGCAACCGGTAGGCGGCGCTCCTCGGCTTCTTCAAGAGAGCTGCTTTCTTCAGTGGCCTTATCTACTTTCTCGATTAGATCGTCGGGGGCCGGCAGCCAGCGCTGGAGTTCATCGGGCAACGCGACAGAGTGGCCATTCAGAAGAATCGCTAACGCCTCCCAGGTGAACTCGAAGAGATACCCCTGATTCCCGGTGCCATCACGATTGTAAGGACCACGTACATCAGCCAGGGCTCTTTGCAACAGCGCTTGCTTCTGCCGGATCACTTCTATGGTGACCGGCTGCTCTAACTGAAAGAGAACCTTCAGATCGACGCGATTCCCATCACCACGCCATTCGTTATCGACGTCACCGTGATGCGGCGTAACGAAGGGCATTGACTCCGCTCGCGAGATTGCTTGAACCCCACCTGCCGCGTGGTGAACAACAATATCTCCCGGCTTAACGTTACACACGGCTTTCCAGTGGTTAAACGAGCGGCCACCCTTTCCTTCGAGCGGCGCCCACAGGTAGGCCAGGCCCTGGTCGGGATTATAGGTTTTCCCCTGCATGACATACCAAACGCGGGGTTCATGCTGCTGCTCTGGCTCTTCTTGATCGCCTACATGGGCGCGCAACGCCTGATAGCAAGTCTGCAGCTGCAAAGCGACCTCTTCTTCCCGCGCGAACACCTCGAGCAATAGGTTAACCCGCTCCAGGTTATTCTTGGCAGCATTGGCACCAACCTCCGGCCCAGAAATGTAGGAATGTTCACCACTACCAAACGTTTTCCACTGCCAGCCCGGCGGCGGGTGCTGCAGTGACCGGACTTCGATGCAGACGAACTCAGGATACTCACCGCTGACCTCAAAGGCCTCACCCTGATGGGTGAAGCGGCTAACATGACTTTCCTCATCGTATTCGGCACGGATCAGAGTATCTTGAATAAAGCCAAACAGCACACGAGCATCGCTGTTATTGACCACGAATACCGGGGCGCCGCGCTTCAGTTTGGCAAATTTCTCGCGGTTCCAGTAAAAGCGGTTCTGGTTGGCCGAGAACAGACGCTTGAAGTTTTCCTGTACCAAAGGCGGTTTCTTCACCTCATAAACCATCACCGTCAGGTTGGTATCACCGAGCTGACGCGGGTTACTAACCACCGCAAACTCACGTTCCTTAAGCGCTTCCACAAAGGGTTCATAAAGCGCCTGTTCTAGCTCTTCTTCATCAACCCGATACTGTTTAGTCGTTGCTAATGCCTCTGCAATTAATTGCTTAGGGTCAAAGCGACGACCCTTGTACAGGCAAGAAACGCGCTCACCAGGCGGTATTGGCTGAGTGCTCGCATCGATGGTGCGGATCACATCGGTGCGCGTTAGCTGCTGAATAGCCTGCTCAATGCTCATGCTTCGTTCCTTGTCACCTGGCAATCTAACCCAGCGTCTCCCGGGTTCTGCTCGTTCACGACAAACCCTTGGACTCCATAGGGCGCCAGAGCAGTCTCCATTTTTGACCGCAAACGAGTCGCCAAACGTTTGAAGTCTCGCTGATTCCAGGTCAGCAATAAAACAACCTTAAGCGTTGACGCTTGTGGCCAAACGATGTGAAAACTTGCTAGCTCAGGATCACCTTCCCGCTGGGCGACGGTGAGCGCCGCCAGGGTATCGCGGAGCTTTTCCTCGACTTCATCAACGATAAATGGCTTGCGTCGTGCCACCTGCACCTTTGGCTTAAGCCCTTGTTGCTCAACCCACTGCCTGGCCTGGATAACCTCACCTGGGTCCGCCCCTGAGAGCCGCGGACGGTTTTCTGGCTCGTAGCCTTCGCAATCTTTGACTTCGACCCACCAGTGGGTGGGGCCACCATTGTGGGCCAGTATATCCACTCCCTTAAGGCGACTCTTCATCCGCTGGCGATACCAGGAACTGTCATCGTATTTAGCCAGCTGCCAGCCCTCGGGAAAGCGGAAGGTCAGTTGGCCCTCTGTCACTTCAGGCATTGACCAGCTCCATCTCACGGTCGTATTGGGCCAACTCCTCATCAAGACTCACCAGATGCTCCAAGCCGCTGAGGCGGTCGGCCACCTCGATACGTTCAACCAACCCATCACCACGAACCAGAGCAAAGTAACGCTGCGCCACTGCCTGCTGGCGAGTGAGGAGATCAAGCTCCTTGAGCAAGAAATAGCTGTGGGTGGCAATCACCACCTGAATGCCCTGCTGGCTGAGCGTTACGGCTGCCAAAGCCACCAGCTTGATAAGTTTGGGGTTGAGATTGGCCTCCGGTTCATCCCAGAACAGGTAGCCCTTATCCAGCAACGAGCCGGTGGTGATCAAGCGGGCGAGCATCGCCAGCTTACGCAGCCCTTCTGCCACCAACGGCATTTCCAGGTTGCCTTGCCCAGGAATACGCAGATAGAAGCGCCCATTCTTGTCCAACACCACCTTGCCGCCCATCGCCTCTTCCAAGGGTGCCACCAGCTCGGCGACCGTCTTTTCGCGACTGCCCTTGACGGCAGGGGCACCCAGCAGCTTGCACAGGTCGATATGGTGCTCTTCGATATCCACGTGCCGGTTTTCGTAGAGCGGCAACAGCCAATGGTATTGGCTTAACAGTTCGCGTGTCGGCATAAAGACCGGCGCCTTCTCCTGCCAGGCGCTGGGTAAGCGGTCGATCTTAACCTCAGTCTGTGAACGGGTGCTGAAGCTGAAAGCGGTATCCAGCACAGCCTGCTCAAAGGCGACGGAGACCCTACAGGTCTGCGCCCCCTGGCGGCGGCTAGCCAGCCGCCCCAGAGACTCAGGCCGAAACACCTTGATCAGCTTGTCGGCAATGCCCTTCTGAAGCAGCGACTTGGTGGGGTCGGCTACGCTCGGCTCATTAGCCTGCTCGTAAGCGTTAGCGATGACGCTGTAAGCCACCTTGAGCAGATGCGATTTGCCGGTACCATTTTCGCCCACAATAACGTTTAGCCCCGGCGCGAAATCCAGTCGCGCCTTGGGAAAAAGCGTGAAGTTATCCAGTTCTAACCGCTTCAGCATGCTGCCTCCTAAATATCTAAGCCACCCTGTTCGCCAGCATGCCCCGTTTCATGGGATGCCGCTACGATGGCATGCCAGGAGCCAATTAGCTCGTTGTAGGCGCGTGCTTCCTCGGCCCATTTCTTACGCTCACAGAGGGTATAGAGATGGTACGACAGCTGACGAATTGCCTCGCCCTTCTCCGGCATCTTGGCCAGCAGTTCACCGGCAGCGGATTCACCATGGTTCTGCAGGCGGCGGATCATCTGATGGCAGGCTTCCCACACCGGCGTGCGCTTGTCGGTGGTCGGGTCCCATTCAGATTGGTACTCGCCCCACTTAAGCAGGCGCACCTTGCCGCTACCGGATTCGATCACGCCGGCTTCCCTGACGCCATCTGCTGTGGTGCCCTTAGCCTGTGCAAGCACCTGTGCCTCACCAAACGGCCCTGCGCTCCAGGCGTACTGATCGAACCAGCTGGCACAGAACTGAGTATCAGCATCGAAGTTGCCGGAATCAGGGCTCAAAAACTCGGTAATAGCGCGGTTGATCAGTACCAGGGCATCGTGGACGCTCATCTTTGAGCCATCTTGATTCAGCACCGCCTCGTACTTAGAGTAAATAGCCATACCCGGCCCGATCGCCGCCTGGGCGAGATCCACTGGAGCAATGGGTGTTTGGCCTGTCTGGCCGCCAATCATAGTCTCCAGGGCTTCAGGCATTTCCGTTCGCAATTGACGCTGGAAGTCACGGCGAGAAACGGACTCTGCAGTAGTTTCACGCTTACGACAGACTAAGACAATGGAAGACGCAAGCGCATTAGCACCTTGGTTACGTGATCGATTTTCACGTTCTGTTCTTAGAGGCCATGTCCCTGTTATTATCAAACCAGACTCTACAATTGATTCTATAAATGTTTCCCAACCCTTGGAAGCCGTGCTTCCACTTTTTGTTTCTGACTGTTTAAATGCATAATAAATTGTCATTGGATAAAATTCAGACGATGCACTTGCGAGATTTCTAAACGTATTTTTCATGCCATTCATGAAAAAACTTTCAGACTGCTCCTTACCACCATGCCGGAACTGGTTTGCAACTAGCTCTTCTTGTTTCGGAGTTAGCATTGTAGGTACAAGGTTAGGCGATATCTCTTTCAAAGATCTACGAAGCCATATATAAAAAAAATCGGATAAATTAGAATACGGTATATTATCGTAGTATGGTGGATCTGTAGATATGACA
The DNA here is from genome assembly GCF_009846525.1 of Halomonas meridiana. NCBI lineage: Bacteria > Pseudomonadati > Pseudomonadota > Gammaproteobacteria > Oceanospirillales > Halomonadaceae > Vreelandella > Vreelandella aquamarina. Next base: position 2,890,179 of record NZ_CP024621.1, read on the forward strand.
ACATTTTTTATCTCGGAGCAGGATGCTGCATCAGCAAAAAACGCCTTTGAAATTGAAACAGATCTGGTATCACAATTTTTTAGACCGTCAGCCGTTGTTGTCAACATAGACAAAAAAGATCCACTAGGACCGTACAATATATTTGTCTCAGAGTAATCCCAGTTCATGGGAATCGCATGCTTAGAAAAAAGATGGCCTGGACACTCAACAGAAGGCATCCATGCAGAAAGGGAGTTTGCTCTATTAGCTGTTTTTGATATAGAGAATGCTATATAAAGGCATATTGCATTTGCATAATTTTGAGCTTCATGCTTCAGTTCTGGATGAGCAGAATTAAAATCATCAATTATTATTGGCTTTATATTTTTCAACTCATCACACATATACGTCAGTGTCTTAAGCTGCCTATTAGTGAAAAGTTTTTCAAAACGATCCATACCATATACAACTGAGTTTGTGCATCCTGCCCAATGGTCTATTTCAGCTTCTGGATAGTCGCTAACTTCGACACATTTTGCAATTTCTTCATGTTCTTTATCAGCAGGATAATAGCCTCTCCCTTTTTTCTTTTTAGTCACAATTGCAATAAGTTTATGGCCAATTCGACCAGACCTGCCCTCCTCTCTTATGTATTTAAGAGGAATATTAACCCCCGACATCAAACATGTCGCGCCTTTTCTTCCAACAATTCCTTGTTGATCTGGCTTCTCAAATTTATTTACAATTTCAAAGTACCAACTTCTTTTTTCGCTATCAACTATCGGCTTTAAGTATGCACCATCCCCTTTTGTTGATAGGGTAAAGGATTTTATGAGAGGAACATCACAATCTGAAAACGCCGGATTCGGGCTTTTTACGGTTCTAGCCCAAATCCAGCATATAACGTCTTCAGAAACTGAATCTTTCTCGTTATAGTACTTTGGGTAAATATCGCATAATGCTTCCCGAGCTTTGTCTAATAATAACCCTCCATAAAATATGATGTCTTGTGCCAACCCTTCATAACCATGAAGATTCTCGATTGCTACTTGGCCTTTTGGTAAAGAAACTGGTGAAAATTTCGAAAATTCCGCAGGTATCTCAAGACTTGCTTTGCCAAGCATCACAGGTATTGGGTTTAAATCTGAAGCATAAACGTCTAAGCCTAAACGACTTGCCTCTAACGGAATAGCTCCACCTCCTGAGAAAGGATCCCAAAGCGTAAGATTCAGGTCTTTTTCGTCAAACTTCAATCCGTTCAACTCGCATGTTTCACGCCAACTTTCCACAATTAGTGAGCGAGCCTTAGCCAACACATCAAAGTTATTATTATTTTTCCATTGACAAAGTTCTTCAAGGACACCAAAAATTTCATTTCTCTTTTCCTCACAGATTTTTTTGGGTTTGCCTTTAGACCATCCTCTTACACCGCCAGGATCGTTGACCATTTGAGAGAAAATAATTGCGCGAGCAGCAACCAGTGGTCGACGTGCCCACCACATATGCAGCGTTGAAGGATGCCCCTTCCTAATAGATTTTTCAGCGGATGCAGCTTGATTAATTAGATCTAGTGGTAGCGCCACTTCGATCAGCTTTTTGGGAGATTTAATAGAGTGCATCGGTATTCCTTATCCGCTCACCCGGCACAACGTGTGCCGAATGGCAGTAACAAACGGGAGGTGTTCAATAGCATCAAGCTCTTCATCGAGCAGCGCTTGCCACTCTTCATCAGAAAATTCGTCAACTAACGACCAAAGTTCTTCAGCAGTGTCTATGTAACCAGCCTTAGCGGCCTTTCGCATTCGGCGCAAAGCACCGTGCTCAGCATCCAGGTTAAACACCCGCAGGGTTTCTTCTGCCCTGCACTGTTGCTCAGCATTGAGCCATTGCCGTGGATAAATCGTTCCGTCAGGAACAAATACAAAAAAATCATCAGGATCATCAATATCAGGTTTTAGTAGGTCAGCCGCATGGTAATCCCCTGCGTCATGATCCTTGTGCTTACCGCAGGTCTCTTTACGGTCACACGAGCCAAAGAGATTGTCCCACTGAAACGTCACGCGCGGGTCTCGACCTTTCTGAACAAAATGTTCTACATGACGCCGACCTTGCTGAATCTCTGCCTCACAGTAGGCACAGCGGTTTCCCTGCATGGCTTCAAGTGCCAACCAGAGCTCAGCGCGGTCGTTGTTGTTCAGGTCGCGCCAGTTATCTCGGCCATGCTGGTAGTTTTTTAGGCAACCAGGCGCGTGGCCACGGGTGAGAAAGTGCATCCCTAGCGGCCCTCTTTGTCACGCCGAGCAGGCTTGCGCCGTTTAAGCGCCTGCAACCTGATTAACCGATCGCACTCCAGAATATGTGGATGATGCTTTCCATAGTGCGCTTCCAACAGCGAGCGTAACTGGATTGCCTTATCGTGGGACTCCAAACCTTGCTGAATCAGCGCCATGTAGTGGCTTAGTTGGCGGACAATCTCGATATTCGGTAATGGGTCGGTACCCATGATCTCTGCCAGCAAATCTGAGCTTGCAACCCCTTGAGTCTGACGAGTCACTGGATGAACCAAGATGCGTTGCTGGTCACGTTCCTCATCCCACTCCGACGCCAGGATTCGAATGCATTCAGCCGGAATGGTACTAAGCACCTGAGGGCTGTGCGTAGTGACGGTGAATTGCACTTGTGGAAAAGCCTCTTGCAGCTGCTGCAGCACCACCTGCTGCCAGCGTGGGTGCAGGTGCATATCCACTTCATCAATCATTACCACGCCTATCGTTTCCCGTGCGGCATTGACGCCCATGTGTGGGTTAAGTTTGATGCAGCGGTAAGCAATGTCCCCCACCATGGCCAATACGCTGCGAATGCCGTCGCTGAGCTGTTCGACATCGAGAGTGCCTTGATCCTCATGATGCAGAATCAGCGATTTCTCGCGGCTGATGCTGTATTCCAGCGTATGCCACCCGGTGATGGGCTTTAAAAAGGTATCGATCGCCTGCTGAACCACACGGATGCGGCCCTGAGCTGCGCTCAGCTCCTCGTCGTTGGAACGCCCCTCCATCTTGTTGATCTGCTGCTCTCGCAGGCTCTCATAGGCCCAGATAAACCACTCTTTGAAGTGCTTGTAAGAAGAAGCTGGGTCAAGGCAGTTCACATAGCCAAAGGTTCGAATATAGAAATCAGGATCCTGCGTATCATCTTTCCCTTTTGGCTTTTCAATCAGACGCTTTTGCGCCCAGAGCCTTCCTGTACCGTAGTAACCAAAAACTGGCAGGTCCAGCGTAGGTTTGTCGGGGCTCCTAATCTGAGCTTGAACGGCAGAGCTCCAGTTTTTCATCTTACTGGTATCGCCATCGTCTTTGGTCTTGGTCGCCTTGGCTTCACTATCACGATAGCGTACCCAGGTATCAGAGCTTCCCATACCGAAATCACCAGTGAGCGCCACTTCGGTGGGTAGCTGCCTAGCCATATCTCCATTTGGTAAACGAACCAAGCGAACATCACTAATAGCGATAGCATTGCCCGGCGGATTAAAAGCTGGCCGAGCAAGATCAAAACTACTAACAAATGGCCAGAGACCAATACGAATGGCATCCAGCAGTGCTGACTTACCCTGGCCGTTCTCTGCAACAAGAACCGTCAATTGTTCGTTGAGTTCCAACTCAAGGTCGGTGAAGCAGCGAAAATTCTTGATACGTAGCTTGGAGAGTTTCATTCGAAGACACCCACTGGCGCTGCTTTAGAAAGCAGCTCCTCCAGGTCATAGTTGATACTGGCCACGCCAAAGTCAGGTTCACTTGTAAAGGGCTTCTGCACGTAATAAGGCCCTTCTACGCTATCGCCCTCCACGATGACGATAGCCAGCCAAAATTTGTCGGCTTGGTTAAGGCCATAGATAATTTCGTTACGAGAGACAGTAATGGTGCTCTGCCCTTTTGCACGCCCCTTCACCTCAATATGGCGATCCGGCAGGATCGAGCCATCCGTATTGGCTGGAGGGCGGGCGGTCACATCCCAGCCGCACTTCTGACCGGAAACATCAAACACTTGGTTGCCCATGGCGCGCTCGGCGTCCATTACCGCTTGCATGGCGAGCTGTTCGATGCGGGCGCGAGCCTGGGCATCGACGCTGAACTGAGTTTCGCCTTGGCGCTGGGCCAGCAAGCCCTGAGGAATCACCAGGGCGCCGCCGATCACCACCGGCGTGCTGGAGACCACCTGCTTCATGGCATCGAGCTCGCTGCGGCGCTGGTTGAGCCGCTCGGTCAGTTCATCCACCCGCCTGCGCGCCATCTCTGGCTGCATGCGCGGCTGCTTTCCGGCCTTCATATCGTCGGTGAGCTTGATGTAACGGTCAGACCAGTAATTGATCTCCTTGACCAACCGCTCGTTGACGGCATTGAGCACCTTGTCGGCGTGGCGTTCGCGGCGCCCCTTCACCTCGCGGAAGTGCTCTGGCACTAGCGCCTGCACAGCGTGATTGAGCGCCAGGGCCTCTAGGTCGCCAGTGACCCATGGCGCTTTGAGCACATCCTGCACCAGGTTGAGTTCATGATCATCGATGGGCTGCATGTCCAAATGCGGCGCCCAGCCCGCATGAGTCGCTCTGCCCTGCTCGTCGATTTCCACGAACTGTAGGCGGCGTGAAACCACCCTGGGCGAGCCGTTGATCTGTTTCTCAACTTCACGCACCGAGTGATCGACCATGAACAGCACTTTAGGCTCAGTGCTGTCGTCGTTGGGGTCTACCAGCACGGCGCCCTGCTTTAGCTTGGCCCTGTGGGCCTGCAGCACCAAATCGGTCGTGGCATGCATTAGCGGGTGCATGGGGTGAATCAAATCAGCCATGGGCTTGCCAGGCAGGCGTACATGCTCTTTCTCAAAGCAGATACGCTCATATTTTCTC